>JAMCTB010000001.1 GCA_023380955.1 Chloroflexota bacterium
GCCAAGGGTGCGCTGCTGCTTATGGCTGTGTCTCTCGACGCGTTGCGCAAGCGTACTAGGGCCAACGTTTAGCTGGAGGTAGTCATGGGACGGGCGAGATTATCCCACCGAGAGCGTGTCCTGCGCGCTCTCAATCACGAGGAACCGGATCGAATCCCGATAGATTTCGGCGGCGTGTCCAACTTCACGGCGATCCACATAGACGGCCACGAGCGGCTAAAGGCCTACCTCGGCTTCGAGGGCGGCACGCCCACGATAGCGTCCCTGGTATCCATGTGCGTTCGCCCCGACCTGCGGATCATGCGCCGGTTCGACGCCGACCTGTGGGGGCTGTGGCCGAGGGGACCGATCACGCCCAAGATTGAGCTCCACCAGGAGCCGGACGGGCGCTCCTGGTTCGTGGATGATTGGGGAGTTACCTGGGAGAAGCCGGCCGGGGGCTACTATCACGACCTGGTGGGCCATCCACTGAAAGGGGCGGAGATCGAAGACCTCGACAGGTTCCCGTGGCCGGACCCCCTCGACCCGGGGAGGATAGCTGGCCTGGCGGACGAGGCAAGGGAGGTTTACGAGAACAGCGACTACGCGATAGTCATGAACTCGGCTTACAGTACAGGGGTCGTTACTCCTTGCGCCTATCTGACAGGCTGGGAGGACCACTACTACAACCTGGCCGGCCGGCCGGACTTCATCAAGGCCCTCGTGGAGCGGATCGAGGATTTCCATATCAAGCAGTGGAATTCCATCCTGGATGCCGTCGGAAAGTACATCCATGTGGCCGTGATGTCCGACGACATCGCCCTCCAGGACGGCCCGATCATGAAGCCGTCGATCTACCGGGATCTCTTCAAGCCTGCCCATAAGCGGATCTGCGAGTTCATCAAGAGCAAGGCCCCCCACGTCAAAGTGCTGAACCACGCCTGCGGCGACGAAGGGTACTTCCTCCAAGACTTCCTGGACATCGGCTACGACGCCTACAACCCGGTACAGGTCTCCTGCCCGACCATCGCCGACACCGCGAAGCTGAAGGCTGAGTACGGCAATAGGCTCACGTTCTGGGGTGGCGGGGTGAACACCCAGTCGGTGTTCCCCTTCGGCACTCCCGAGGAGGTGCGCGAGGAGGTGAGACGCCGGGTCACAGATCTTAAGCCGGGCGGCGGCTTCGTCTTCGCCACGGTCCACAACATCCAGTGGGACGTTCCGCCGGCAAACGTGGTGGCCTGCTTCGACGCCGCCAAAGAATTCGGCTGGTATTCGGAGGCCGCTCGGGATGAACACTCGGCCGACGAAATCGACTACGGCAGGCTCGGCAAGATCCAAACGGAAACCGGCCTGGGTGCACTATAGGATGAGAAAACATGAGTAATCGATTCCTGGCGACAAGCCAGCCCGACCTTTGGTTCGAAGATACTCCTGTGGGACGACTCAAGAAGGAGATCTGGGAGGCCAGCGACGAGCAGATCGACGCCTGGCTGGCCGAGTACGGCATCCCATCCCCCTGTGAGTGGACGAAGCCCGGCTCCTACATCCAGACCACCGTGCGGCACGAACTGGTGGAGAACCGACGGAAGAACGACATCGTGCTCATACCTGTGGGCTGCACCGAACTGCACGGGCAGCACACGGTGAGCGCCATGGACACCTTCTTTGCGAGCCACATGGCCGAGGGGGTTCGCCGCTACACCGCGAGGCGTGGAGCCCCCGTCAACCTGGCCCTGCCCCCGCTCATGTACGGGACGCACCCCCACCACCACGTGGGCATGGCGGGGACCGTGATCATCCGAGAGGAGGTGGCCAAGGAGCTGCTGATCGACGTGATGCTTGGCCTGTGGAATGATGGCTTCCGCAAGCAGATCATCATCAACAACCATGGGCAGTACTGGATGCTGGACTCAGCCCTCCAGCAATTCATGAAGCGCTACCAGCTACCCGGGGTCTTCCAGGTGGTCGAGTGGACCTCGGCCGTGAGGGAGTTCTACCGAGACACCGGCAGGGGAGGGGAGTACGACACTGGATTTGCCCACGCTGACGAGGGCGAGACCTCCATGGGGCTCCTGCTGTTCCCCGAGATGGTGCACATGGGGTACGCGGTGGACACCGAGGTGAAGGGCTACCTGCCCGACGGTCACTTCGACGATGCTCCGGAGGGGCTCCGCAGGCCGCACCGGTGGCCCGAGGGGGAGGGACACCAGGCGATCGAGATCGTGGGGACGCCCGAGGGGGTGGTGGGCAAGGCGAGGGCCGCCACGGCCAAGAAGGCCAAGCGGCCGATGCTGGCGATCCTGCGCTACCTGACCCTGGTGTGCGACCAGATCCTGGAGGCGTTTCCCGCGGGGGAGGTTCCTCCGGTGGAGGAGGTCACCCTCCGAAGTGCCAAGGAGATGGAGCCGTACCTGAGGGAGCCGATGAGCCCGGGTTGGAAGTCGGTGTACGGCCTGCCGAAGATAGGAATCTGAGGTAACCAGTGCCGCCTGACGTGAAGGAGAAACTTCGACTCCCGTCCAACGTAGAAGAAGCAGGCCGGACTCTCCAGGATCAACGCCATGCGAACGGGGCGGCGCTGGGAGGCTCCGCGACAGCTCGATCTGCCGTCAAGTGGACCCGAATGTCCATCCCCGGCCTCGTCGGAGCACTCGTCACCCTGACGATGCTGAACGTGTCTCCCGTGATGCCGCTGCTGAGGACGGAGTTGGACCTGTCGAACTTCCAGGTCAGCCTGGTTCTAGCGGCAACGATCCTGACACACGCGGTGGTTCAGGTGCCGGGAGGCAGCTTGATCGACGTGTGGGGCTCCCGCAGGAGCCTGCTCCTCGCACTGGGGTTGGTGACCGTCTCCACTCTGGCGGCCAGCCTATCCACCAGCTTTCCCCTTCTGTTGGGCGCCCGTGCCTTGCTGGGCGTGGGCACCGGCCTATCGATTATCTGCGGTCTCGTGCTGGCCCGGGAGCTGTCAAGCCCTGCCCGCGCGCGGATTGGACAGGGCGTCTACGGCGCAATGCTCAATGTCGGCACTCTTCTGGCGCTGGTGAGCGCGCCCATCGGCATCTCGATGGGTTGGCGCTTTACCTTCGTTGTGGAGGGCGCCTTCGTAGCTGGACTGCTTGCCCTGTGCGCGCTGGTGTTGCCTTCGTCAACGCGTTCGCGACACGCGGCGCTAACGCCCTGGCGCGAGGTTCTGACGAATCGGGGGTTGTACTCGCTGGCGGCTGCCCAGGCAGCTACCTACAGCTTGTTCGTGGCCCTGGCCGCCTGGGCACCTTCTTTCATCCAACACCAGTACTCGATCGAGTTGGGTGGGGCGGGCATGCTGTCGGGGTGGCTAACCGTAAGCGCCATCGCCTTCCGTGGTGCCGGAGGGCTGGTCCCGGTTTCCCACCACCGCCCAGTCATCCTCGGCTCGACCCTGGCCACGGCGGTTCTGACGTTTCTGCTGCCGCTGGCTCCATCGCCCCCTGTGGCGGCGGCGATACTGTTTCTTCTTGGCGCGGCGGCAAGCCTGCCGTTCGGGGCGATATTTTCAATGACCAGCGTGTTGTGCGGCCCGACCGCCGTTGGCCGAGGATCCGGCCTGGTGAGTGGCATGTCCAACGTGGGTGCAATGCTGTTTCCACCGTTGGTCGGATACCTGGTGGACCGGACGGGAGGGTACCTGCTGGGCTTCTGGGCGGTCGCGGCCGCGGGCCTGCTCTGCACCGCCGCCGCCGCCAGCTACCTGGCCAAGCCTGCTTCTCGCGGCCACAGCGTGACCAATTAATCAGAGGAGGACTTTCATGGGACGTTGGCAGATTCCCCCTGAAGGCGGGCTGATGGAGTCAGCCGCCAAGGTTTACTTTCAGAACATGACCGGCAAGGATATGGCTGAGCGGCTCAAGAAGAACGACCTGATCATCTTGCCCATCGGGTCCACGGAGGCCCACGGGCCGCACGCCAACTACGGGGAGGACACCTACCTCGTGACCCGTATGGCGGAGCAGATTGCGCTGGCCACAGGGTGCACCGTTGCCCAGCCCACCTGGTACGGCTCCCACCCCTACCATCACATGGGCATGCCGGGCACGATAGTCGTGCCCGAGGAGACCTTCATCGGCTTGCT
>JAMCTB010000002.1 GCA_023380955.1 Chloroflexota bacterium
CAGAGGCGGCCTGCCCGCCGCAGGCGGGACTTCGTCCTTTGGCGAGCCTCCAGCGAGGGGACAGATGGGGGTGAGGTAAACCACGCGGGCTGCCCAACCATCGGACAATGAAAAGACCCTGGGCTCGGTGGCGTGGTGTCTTGTAGATCCATCTGCAGACCGGTCTTGGATTGCGCAGCCTGACGGACTTCCCTTCTGAATCTATGGCACTCACTGACGAGCATCCCTCCCGGCCGCCTCCATGCGCTCCAGTCCTTTCTAGTACTGCAGCCGCATATATCTGGTAATTAAGCTAGCAGGCATTCATTGATCGGGAGCTATGCCTGCCGGTTTTGACCTCGCTTCTACACTGCAAGAGGCTCATATGGGGCAGGAAAATGCGCATCCACTTAGTCGAGGCCTACAACCGCATCCCCAACACACCTGCCATATCTCGACTAAGTGGATGCGCTTTCTGGACAATAGCATAGGATGGTCGATCTGTCAATTGCCGCGATATGCCAGATTGCTTGGGAATTGATTATGATGGTGGGGCACTCTCTGAATTCCTGGCCTTGCGACAGCACACGGGCTGTGGTAGGATGGCGAAGATATGAAAAAGTAGGGCAAACGGATGATTGGCGATGTGAATCCAGTGAAAGAAGCAGCGCGGCGAGTCGCCGAGAATGTGGCTCAGGTCATTGTGGGCAAGGACTCGGCGGTCGAGATGTTGCTGGTGGCTATGTTGTGCGAAGGACATATTCTCATCGAGGATGTGCCCGGCATAGGCAAGACGATGCTCGCGAAGTCGCTGGCTCGTTCAATAGGATGCGACTTTCGCCGAATACAGTTCACCCCCGATCTGCTTCCTTCCGATATCACCGGCGTCAGTTTCTTTAATCAGAAGACCCAGGAGTTCGAGTTCCACCCTGGGCCGATCATATCGAACATTGTGCTGGGCGACGAGATCAACCGGGCAACGCCACGCACGCAGTCGGCCCTTCTTGAGAGCATGGAGGAGCGCCAGATAACGGCGGAGGGCGAGACCAGAGCCCTGCCGCGCCCCTTCATCGTCCTGGCGACGCAGAATCCCATTGAGCTAGAAGGGACATTTCCTCTGCCAGAGGCCCAGCTCGACCGTTTTCTTCTCCAGGTGGCCCTTGGCTATCCATCGGCTGACGAGGAGAAACAGATCATGCGTCGATTCCGGCAGGCCGATCCGCTGGCAGACCTTCAACCCGTGCTGGAGAAAGATGAAGTGCTCAGGCTGCAAGGGCTGTGTCGCGAAGTCTTTGTCAGCGAACCGGTTGAGGAGTATATCATTCGTATCGTCCAGGCTTCGCGGCGGCACCCGGGCGTGGAGCTAGGGGTGAGCCCTCGGGGTAGCTTAGCCCTATATCACGCGGCTCAGGCGCTAGCGGCCGTGCGCGGCCGTGACTTCGTCTTGCCTGATGACGTGAAGTACCTGGCGCCGTCGGTCCTCGCCCACCGCCTCGTCACCAGCGCACGGACCCGGCTGCGCGGCAAGGCAGCGCAGGAGGTTGTGGCCGAGATACTATCGTCAGCGCCGGTACCAGTGGAGGACGAGGCCTCCAGGCTGCCTAGATAGCGCGAGGTAGAGGATGCGCGAAGGGGCCTGGCTGATCGCCACTGTTGCCCTGTTCTTGCTGAGCTTGCTGCTCCGTCAGAGTCTGCTGTTCACCGTCTCCCTGGCCTTGCTGATGGCGGCTGGTCTGGCCCGTGTGTGGAACCGGTACTGCTTCGCGCGACTGGAGTATCGGCGGGAGATCACACCGCAGCGGGCCTTCATCGGCGAGGAGTTGGAGCTGACCACCGAGGTGGTGAACCGCAAGCTGCTGCCCCTGGCCTGGCTGGAGGTGGAGGACGAGTTCCCGGATGAACTCGTCCTGAAGAGCAACGCCACCAGTCCCTCTCACCGGGCTCGTCGTTACTACCTGACAAACCTTCTCGCTCTGCGATGGTACGAACGCGTGCGCCGCCGACATCGGCTGCAGTGCACAGCACGCGGGCACTTCCTGCTCGGTCCGGTGCATATGCGGTCAGGTGATATCTTCGGCCTGGCGATGAATGAGAAAGAGTGGGAAGCGCCGGACTACGTCCTGGTCTATCCAAAGGTGGTGCCCATAGCCGCCCTGGGGCTTCCTTCCGTGCACCCCTTCGGAGATATGCGTATCCGCCAACAGCTATTCGAGGACCCGCTGCGGACGGTGGGTGTCCGGCCCTACGCCTATGGCGACAGCATGCGGAGAGTCCACTGGAAGGCCACGGCCCGGACGCAGGAGCTTCAGGTAAAGCTGTACGAAGCCACCACGACGCTCAGGCTGATTGTCTTCCTGAATATGAATACCTTTGGCCCGCACTGGTGGTGGCATGCGCAGGACCCGGCGACGCTGGAGCTGGCCATAACGGTAGCTGCATCGGTCGCCAACTGGGGCATCGAGCAAGGCTACCAGGTTGGGCTATACGCCAATGGAGGCGCGCGGCGATCGGACGAGAAAATCAAGGTGCCGCCGGGCCGCGATCCTTCACAACTGGTACTGATGCTGGAAGTGCTGGCCAAGGTGATGCCATTCGCGACAGCGCCCTTCGAAGACTTGCTGCGGATGGAGAGCCGAAGCCTGCCCTGGGGCTCGACATTGGTGGTGGTGACGGCCATTGTGACGGAGGAGATGGCGGGCATTCTGGAGAGCATGAGAGATGCTGGGCATAAGGTGACGCTGCTATTGGTGGGAGAAGGCTCGTCCGCTGATCCATTCTCAGTACAGGGACGAGATGTAGAAGGTAGTCACGACTTAAGCCGCGACTACGGGCGCACCCTCAACCAGATCCCTCCTCCCTGGAAGGCAGAGGGGGACACGCCGCGTAAAGATGCAGCGCCCCAGGAGGTTTCGCAGCTATCTCGTAGTAACGACTCAAATCGTTACTACGAGCACGGAACGGTGGATGGCGGTAAGGCCGCGCCGACGGAGCGGGACTTGTGGGGGCCGCCCACACCTCACGACCAGGCGAGGCCGGAACCTAGCGTAGCTGTGTCTGGCGAGGGAATCTCGCAACCATCGAGTAGTAACGACTTAAGTCGTTACTGCCGTGACGAAAGGTTGGCCGGCAACGACGGCGACCAAGCAGGTGTGCCGTGGCTGAAGGGTATCCAAATCCATCGGGTGAAGGTGAGCTGGCGTGAGATCAGGGACCTTCAACTGGACTAGGAGCGCGGTCCTACCCCTGACCGTGGTGGCGCTGGAGACTAGCTGGGTGTCCGCCTGGCTAGCTATGCTGGGCGTGGCTACGGCGGGAGAGCACGGGCGGCCGGTCGTGGGGCCCTTCATCGCCGTGGGGGTTATGGCCGCAGCCTGGATGCTCACGCGAACGCTCATCTGGTACGAGACTGACTTGAAGCTGCTTCGCCGGATCGTGGTGGTGGTGGGCATCCTATGCTGGTTGATCGTGGTCAAGGTGGAGCATTACCCGCAGTTCGGACCGTTTGATGCCCGGTGGCTACTGGACCTCGTAGGCCGCATACCGGAAGCTATGTTCACGGCGCCCTTTGCGGCGATCGCCGTGTCGGGATATCTTTGGTGGCGCGGGATAGAGCTGGCACATGGAGAACTGAGCTTCGACGCCGTGCAGAACCGCTTTCGGGTGGGATTGGGCGCCGCGGCCCTTTGTCTGCTGGTCATGCCGTTGGTGGCGAGGGGATCGCTCCTGTCAGTGGCGCAAGCTGAGGTGGGGCCCTGGGTATTCCTATTTATGATATGCGGGCTGGCGGCCCTCTCACTGGCGCGACTGGAGACGGTCCGCCGCGAGGCGCGTGCGACTGATCCTACCGTGGCTGCCTTCCATCGCCATTGGGTATTCACTGTGTTCGCCGCCGTCCTTGGTCTGTGGGTGCTCACGCTGCTGGTCGCCCATGTCTTCGACTTTGACTTCGGTGCGGTGCTGGCCACGCCGCTGGGCATTCTTGGAGAGGTGGCGGACTTCGTGCTGCGCATTTTGCTTTGGCCAGTGGGCCTGATCGTGGAATTCATGGTATTCATCCTCCGCCTGCTAATACACGGCCAGAGCGATTGGCAATGGGAGGGCCCCCCGCAAGCCGCGAGGCCGAAGGACAGGCCAGAGGGGGCCTTGCCGGTAACGGTAGCGCCGGAGGTCTTGAGAGCGCTCGAATGGATAGGCGTGCTGATCCTGGCCGGCCTCGTGCTGTACGTGCTCTGGCGTTCGGTGGCGGGGCCGCGCTGGCGGGGTCGCGATGAGGAGGGCGAGGAGTCGCGGGACTCGGTGTGGTCCTGGTCGGCATTCAGGGCGTCGCTGATGGGGCAGCTACGGAATTTGCCCGGGCGCTTGCTGCGCCGCAGAGAGAGGCGAGACTTCGCGCCTATGGAAGAGGGCCCGCCAGGGATACGGTCGGTGCGTGAGATCTATCGCGCCCTGCTCCGAATGGGGGTGGAACTGGAGGTGCCGCGACGGAACGAACACACCCCTTATGAGTATCAGAAGCAACTGGAGCAGATGCTTCCTGTACCAGCGGAGCTGGCCACGATCACGGAGGCCTACGTGGGGGCCCGCTACAGTGCGCGGGCGCCGGCGGATAGCGACGTCGCGGAAGCGCGAGCGGCGTGGGAGCGAGTGAAGCAGGCGGGAACGGCTATCCTGCGGGAGCGGGAAAGCGCCGAGGAGAAGAGCCTGTAGGGGGAAGGGGCTGGCGGCCTCCGATCGACTCCCGCCGGAAGCCGGGGCGGCTATAGAGAATATCCTACCAGGCGTACTCGCTCTGGAGTCGGGCCATTTCCTGCCTGGCCCTTTCAACCCGGCCGGACATCGTCTGCATCCGGTCGTTGGCGTTCATGACGCGGTTGATGGCGAGGCCATCAATGCCCGCAGTGTACTCCGTTACGGAGTAGTCAAGGTCGTCGGCGATCTCCAGGGCCTGGGTGTGCAGGCGGCTGGCCTCCTTCGGGACGGGGGAGTAGGAGCGAATCTGGCTTGATGTATCGCTGAATACCCGCAAAGCATCCTTCACGCCCGCCTTCCATCCTGGATTGAGGGCAAGGGTCGGATTCTTGCTGGCTTCGGTCAGCCGGTCGACGAGAGTATTCCCCGCAGAGGTAGAACTCTTCATCAGATCCTGCATCTTCGACACGTAGGCTTTGAACTCTGGCGATGCCTTTGGCTTAGGCGACGTGCGAGATGGGGCGGATACTGTCGGCGCGGGCACCGGGATCGAGGTAGCCGGAGCGGCAGAATGACTGGATGAGGCAACTGCCGGCGTAGGCGTGCGGCGGATTGTGGCATTGATAAGGTCCCCGGCTGACGGGGCGCCACTGGCGACGGCCAGGATGGCGGCGATGCTGGCGATAACCACGGCGATAATAAGTATTCCCTTGAAAATGATCGTCCTCCAGGGCCGGTTTGGCTTGAGGCTACGAGTGTTACGGCGGGCGCGACGCCGACTTCGGGGCGGGCCTATTCGTATGCCTCAATATGTTTGATGATCTCATCAATTATACCACGCCGCTTCGCTTGGCCCACCGATGGGAAGGGTATTGCCCGCAATGCCAGGCCATTAACACGGTCGGTGTGTTGTTCTGAGGAGGCGAAACTGAATTCTTCTAATAGAACATATGTCCTATGAATAAAAGGCTGAGGTCGAAGGGTGGCGAAGAGAAAGAACACGGGCACAAGCAAGGCGAAGAAGCCGCTCTATCGTCAGTTCTTCTCGGCGGAGGAGCTGACGGCGCTGGGCGAGGCGGCGGCCAACGGTGGGCTGGCGCAGGAAATTGAACTGTTGCGGGTGAAGCTGTGCCAGGCGCTGGCAGAGGGCGTCGGGCTGGCGCAGATCGTGGCAGTGGTGCGGGCGCTGACCACGGCGATCAAGGTGCAACATGCCCTGCAGGGCACCGCCGCGCAGAACCTGGAGGAGGCGCTGGCCAAGGTACTGGAGGAGATCGGGAACGAGCTGGACAACGGTGAGTAATATCCGGAGGAGTAGAGCGTGCCGTTAGCGAAGGCGGTGGCGAAGCTGATGCGGCAACCGAGGTCGCGGCCGGCGGTGGACGAGAAGCCGGGCTGTGCCTATGGGATGGTGAACCGGCGGGCCCTTGAAGACCTGGAACAGGCTTTTGGCCGGCTGGAGGCGAAGGTGAACGGCGTGCTGCTGGGGATAGTAGTGACGGTGGCTATCGAGATATGGCGGAGCGTGCGATGAGGAGGACCCAAGCCCTGGCCCTTTACCTATGCGGGAAGGTGACTGAGAAGAGGGGACACCAGCATCTTTCTCCCTGGAGCGAGAAGTCGCCAAGGGCGACTCGCCTGTCGCCAGAGGCGACTCGCCTGTTGCCCGAGGCAACTCGCCTGGGCGAGGGCGAGGGCGAGGGCGAGGGATGGGGATGAGATCAATATCCATGGACAACGCAGACCTGCGACGGTGTCTGCGGGCAGCGCTGTGCGATTTCGGCCTGTTCTCGGCGACGGTGCTGGGCCGGCGATTGCGCCCATATCAGTTGGAGCCGGGACGCGCGATCCTGCGGGTGGTGAGGAGCAGGCAGGGCGGGTCATTTTCGGTGATGATGAGCCGGCAGGCGGGCAAGAACGAGCTGTCGGCGCAACTGGAGTGTTACCTGCTCAACCTCTATCAAAGGCGGGGCGGAAACATCGTCAAATGTGCCCCTACCTTCAAGCCACAGACGGTGAACTCGCTGCAGCGGCTGCAGGACCATCTGCGCAATCCCTGGAATGCGGGCCGGGCGAAGACCGTCCTGGGCTATATTGTGCAACTGGGGCGGGCGCAGGTGATGTTCTTCTCCGCCGAGATGTCGGCCAATGTGGTGGGAGCCACGGCGCACCTGGCGCTGGAGTGCGACGAGGCCCAGGACATCTCGGCGGAGAAGCACGACAAGGAGTTCGCGCCGATGGCCGCGGCGACCAATGCGACCCGCATCTACTACGGCACAGCTTGGGACGAGAACACCCTGCTGGAGCGGGTGAAGCAGGCCCACCTGGAGCAAGAACGGCGGGACGGGGTGCGGCGGCACTTCGAGTATCCGTGGTGGGCGGTGGCCGAGCACAATCCGCTCTACGGGGCCTATGTGGAGAGCGAGCGCGCCCGCCTGGGCGAGTCGCATCCGCTGTTCCGGACGCAGTATAAGCTGGAGACCATCGGCGGGACAGCCGGGTTCCTCACCGCCCAGCAGCGGGCGCAGATGGCCGGCGAGCATGCGCGGTGCCACTGTCGGTCGGAGGATGCCATCTACGTGGCTGGTGTCGATATTGCCGGTGGGGCAGAGGAAGCTTCTTCCCTCACGTCAACCCACTCCGAGAGGGAGGCGACAGGACGCGACTCGACGGTGGTAACGATCTCCCGGCTCGACTTCGCCAGTGCTGATGAACTGGTGCCGGAGCCGCGGCTGGAGGTGGTGGAGCATTTCTGGTGGACGGGCCACGGCCACCGGCAGCAGTACGCCCAGTTGCGCGATCTGCTGGGCAATGTGTGGGAATGCGGAAGGGTTGTGGTGGATGCCACGGGGATGGGTGCGGCCCTGGCGGAGTTCCTGCGGTCGGCGCTGGGAGAGGGCGTCGTGATGCCGTTCGTATTCACGGCGCCATCGAAGAGCCGGCTGGGCTACGGGCTGCTGGCGGCGGTGAACAGCGGGCGGCTGAAGATATACGCGCCCGACGGGTCGGCGGAATGTGCCGAGTTCTGGCGACAGTGCGAGCGGACGCGGTACACAGTGCGGGCGAACCAGACGCTGAACTTCTATGTGCCGGAGAACGAGGGCCATGATGATTTCGTGGTGTCGGCGGCGCTGTGTGTGGAGGCGGCGTCGGCCTATGGAGGCGCGCCAGCGATGGGCGCGGTGGCGAGACGAAAGGCGGAATACGAGGATGGGCGGTACTAGTAATGAGTGTTCCTTCACCCTATCCCCTCCGGGCGGGAGGAGTCAGGGTGGAGAGCGGCGGTCCTGCAGCCGCGAGCGAGACCACAGGGTGCCATTACTCAGCGGCGCCGGCGCTCTGGCCGCTCAGGCCGCCTCTCGGGTCTACGACCCGGCCCGGCGGGCGCCCCGGTAGCCGGCCTCAAGCTGGAGATTGTAAGCGCGGCAATGACGCCGACGACCATCGCGGCAAGAAGGGCCGCGTAGGTTATGGGCTCGGGGAGGTTGATGCCGAGAAGGTAATCCAGGGAGAGGACGCCAGGTCCGGTGAGGCCAAGGACGAAGGCGACGGTGGCAAGCATAATCGGCCACTCGATGCCGCCTTTCGCATTCCAGAAGCCCTTGGACCAGTGGACCTTGATAATGGCGACCAACATCGAGCCGATGATCCCGATAGCTGCGATGGGTGTCAGCAAGCCTACCAGTATGCCCAGCCCGCCGAAGAACTCGCCTGAGGCGCTGACTAGCGCCCAGAAGAGTGGCGGGCGCATGCCCAGGTTATTTGCGAGGCGGACCTGGCCGGCGATGCCCCCGCCGCCGAACCAGCCGAAGAGCTTCTGGCTGCCGTGGGCTATGAACACAAGCCCAAGCACCAGTCGTAGGATGAGAAGGCCGATATCGATGCTCGATGGCATAGCCCACCTCCGCGGTACACCGGCCGTGGCAAAGAAGGAAGTCGGCCAGGATGCTCACAACATAATTATAACACTAGGCCGATGGCGGCTTGAGTGTAAGGCACGCGCTGGGATTGGGAGAGCGGCGACGAGGCCCTATGCGGATTTCGCCAGGCGGAGGTCGGCAACGATGGGCAACTCGAAGAGGTCATTGCGCAGGAGGCGCGTCGAGAAGAAGAGCACTTCCAGGCCCTCTATCTCCCCTGTATCGGGATTGAGGCGGACAATCACATCGTCACCCAGTTCCTCGGATTCCTGACCGGGATATGGGTCGCGCTTATTGATGTAGAGGATGTCAGCATCCCGGTCGTACTTTATGGTCAGTTTCTCTGCCACAATAAATCCCCTCCGGCCAGCTTCCTGGCAAGGTAAGCAGTGACTATCCAGTTTCGGCCGCCTGCTGTGGCTCCTACTGCTACCACAACTACAATATACTTGCCGCCTCTTATCGTCTCAAACCGGCGGGAGAACAGGAGCGCATTTGCCAGGCGAGCGCTGCGCCGAATCTGGTCGGGATCGGCCAGAGTATAGCCGATGCGGTTGCGATGTTCCGGGAGCAGATCGGGGTGGCTATCAGCGATATGCTGTTCCCGCTCCTCGGTCAACTCCACCTGGCCTGAAAGGTACGGGCAGTCAAGGTAGCTCATCGTGCGATAGAAGAATTATACACTTTCCAGGCGGGGCCAACAACAGTGTAGGTGGCAATTCGCCGGTGAATGAGGCGTGGAGAGTGCTAGCGAGCAGTTCGGTACGTGGTACACTAAATGTAGTGCAGTTGTGCCTAACAAAATGAAGGTGGCCCTGGACAGCGTCCCGGTTGGGAGCGAGTAGCCAACATTCATGGAAACTCTGAACGCCCTTCTGAATGCTTTGAGCATTGCGCTGGCTGTATTCATCCCGATCTTCGTGGCGATGGACCCGGCTGGCGCCGTTCCGCTGATTATCGCGTGGACGGGCGATCTCCCGCCCGAGGCACGACACCGCCAGCTACGCGATGCATTGCTTACCGCCCTCGCCGTCGGACTGGTCTTCCTGTTCGTCGGCAGGTGGCTACTGGCGGCGCTGGGCATCGGCGTGCCCGATTTCGAAATCGCCGGGGGCCTGATCCTGCTCGTACTGGCAGTTAGCGATATCGCGACCGGCGGCGGATACGAGGCCCGCGGCAGTCCGAGCTCCCCCGACTTTGGCGTCGTGCCGATCGGCACGCCACTGCTCGCTGGCCCGGCCATACTCACCACGCTGTTGGTGCTGGTGGACCGCTATGGTATCGCCTTGACCGTCCTGGCATTCCTGGTAAACCTCTTGATCGCGTGGCGTCTCTTCTGGAGGGCGAGCGACCTTACACGGCTGTTGGGCCGCAATGGTCTGCGGGCAACCTCCAAGGTGATCAGCCTCCTGCTGGCAGCTATCGCGATCAAGTTCATCCGCGAAGGGGTGATGCTGATCCTGAATCTGCCCACGACGTAGGCCGGGCCGCCCTTTGATTCTACGCTCGCGGGCCTGGCCATCCTCGGGCAGAGGCCGGCACGCCCTGTGATGAGCGCAGGCCCGTTCGGGGCCAGTTTATGGGGCCTCCGTCTGCGTGGCCGGGGCAGGGACCAGGCCCGCCTCCTTGGCCAGGTCGCCGGCCAGCACTCCCACCACGCTTCCTGCAGCAGGCATCCCCGCTGCCGGTTGCTCCCACTTCTGCAGGACATACCGCTGGAACCGCTGGGTGGTAAAGGGACCAAAGCTCTGCGGCTGCGAGGTCGGCAACCCGTAGAATGTCACCGGGTCCCAGAGCGAGTCGGGTATCTGGTCTGGGTTGGGGTTGGCGAAGTAGGCGTCCCTTATCGCCGGATCGGTCAGCCAGCCGAGCCTGATCTCTTTGGCCCGCTCGAAGTTTCCCCCGGCGCCATCGTCGCCCGTGAAGTGCCGGGGAATGCCGCGGGAGAACAGGAAGTCATCCTTGCCGGCGTCGTGCAGCCAGTCCATCGTATTGGCGAGGACGGCTTGCGGTGGATCGTAGTCGGGTCGCCACTGGAGGATGCCCCGCTGGAATGTCTGATAAAAGAAGCCATCCGCCCAGTACGGGCGAGAAGCGGGATAGCCGAGGGTCGCGATCCCGCCCAGGCGGCTGAACTCGGAGAGGAAGTCGGCCAGCCGGCCCGATCCATCGGGAAGGGGAACGCCGTCCCTCACCCAGAAGCTGGTCTGCGGGAAGAAGCCGCCCGCGCTAAAGGGAGCCGGCGTGGGAGTGGGAGCGATGGGCATCGATGGGATGGGGGCGGCGGCGGGTTGGATGATCACCCAGTCTCCGTACTCGAAGGAGCCGGAAATGCTGAGCGAGCTGGGAGCGGCGAGCCCGATGCCGAGGTGAAGGCCGTACGGGCCGGGCACGAGATCGGCCGGCACAGTGAAGGTGCGACTGCACACGATGCTGAACTGGGCTGGGACGACGCAGGGAGCGTTCACAAGGCCCGTAGCGTCAAGGATCCTGACGTCATGGTCGAGGAGTTCGGCGTCCATGTTCACTGTAACGTCATTGTCGTAGGGATTGGTGATGCGGTACCAGGCCCGGAACTTGCCACCGGCCGGCACGAGCACGGGCGTGGGTCCCGGCGTGGCGGCGTCGGCGGCCGACACAAAGACGTCGGTCAGGGTGATGGCGAACATGGCGGAGGCAGGGGTAGCCATCGCGATGGGGAGGGCCGATGCGAGCGCGGCGGCGACCAGCAGCAGGCCGATGAAGGCTCTTGCGTAGCGTTTGGACATAGGAAGATGGCGGCGTGTCGGTGTGCGGGTGGGCGTCGAATATCGTGCAAACAACGTGTACCCTCCTTGCCTGGCGAGGATGTCTGTTTGGAATCCAGACCACTATAGCATAATCTGAGGCAAAAAGTGCGCCAATGAGCGGCCATGGTTTCAGACCGGGGAGTGTTGGCGGGAGGGAAGCGGGGTGGGGGAATCGGCGGGGATATGTTGAACGCAGTTCTCGATCAGAGTGTCTCGAGCAATTCTCGCTCCTCATCGTCTGCTTGTTCTATGCCTTCGACTTCCAGCGCTATCTGCTTGGCCCTGTCTCTCAGCGCGGCCCTCCTCTCGACAGTCTCGCGAGTGAGTCGGGCGATCGTCAGGCGTTTATCTACATCCTTGGGAACAGGTATGAGAACTTCGAATATACGCTTGCCGAGGGTGTCGATGATATCACGCGTGAACTGCTTGCTACGCATCTGCCGCCTAACGATTGGACAGTTAAGGAGTGCAAGGAGCAGATATGGATCGAGCATCTCTGGCTTTCTGACGCGAATTTTGTATAGACCACCACAATAAAGGATTTTCGTGTCTCTCTCGGTAAGAATGCACGATGTTCCAACAAGATAGGTACCGTCCCTAACCACGAGAATATCCCCGGCTTGTACATCGAGCTTGGCCTTGAACTTATCGTAGAGGTCTTCGCTGACAGCTTGTTTAGGATCGCCCTTAAGTTCCCAATTAGAGATATCCGAGGTTCTTACGAAAGGCACCGACCCCGTGCCGTAAACCATCTTGCCGACCTCGATACCCGAAGCGAATTCAAGAATTCCTTGTTTGACGAGATAGCCGAGACTGACTACGTCGTGGCTGCCACGCACGCGGCCGATCCCTTGGTCGACCAGAGGATTGTAGTACCGAGGAATGAGGATGTTGGAGCGGATTCCACTGTGCGGGATCACAAATCCCTCATTGCCAGAAGGCTCCGAGAGCCCTTCATCAACGTTGTGAAGATCTTCTGACAGATCTAAGATAAGGCCTTGGGCCAACAGTGGTATTTTGCGTAGTTGTTCGCGTAGATGGGCGCGGGCGACCACCCCCGAAATGACTTCCTGCTCCAAGTTTGAGCAAGTTTTCGGGTCTCTTGGTATAGGCAGAACCAGTTCTCGGTACCTGTTTCCAATGGTATCGATGATATCGGCCGTGAACTGCTTTGCTCGTATCTGTCTACGGACTATTGGCGAGGAAAGGAGCGCAAGGAGGAGTGGGCCTGTTAGTGATGACTTGGGTAGCAGTCTAAACTTCAGGATGTGGGATTGGTATAGCATCTTTCTATCCACATTCGCTACCAGGCATGACGTTCCTATGAGATAGGTGCCGTCTCTCACGAAGAAGAGGTCTCCCGCCTGAACATCTTGCTTCTTTGCGTACTGGCGGTACACTTCCTCGCTCACACCTTGCTTCGGGTCGGCCTTTATCTCCCAATTAGAAATGTCCGAAGTGCGAATGAAGGGAATAGTACCGGTGCCATAGACCATCTTACCTATCTCATCTCCGGTCGATGCCAGCATGTCTCCGTTTCGCACCAGATCGCCAAGGACAATTAGGTTGTGGGTTGTTTCCAGATGTGACAGGTGGTCAGCTATCTCCGGATTGTAGTATCGAGGAATGAAGGTGAGAGCTCTAATGGAGGACCGCTTTATTGCGAAACCAAGATGGTTGGTTGCGGTCATTTCCCGCCCTTGAGTAACCGCTTGTACATTTCGGCAATGAGGGGGATGTCGTCTAACTGATGCTCGTGCCCAGAGGGATCGCACCGAATCGTAGGATTGCCTCTAGAATCATGGCCGCACCATCTCGCATCCGCCATGAAGATATCATAATCCTCTCCCGCGACAGGTACCGTCTTTTCGAGCAATACTACGCATGTTTTGGCATGGGTTCCGCCTTTGCCACTGGTCTTGAAGAGGGCCTCTGGCATAGAAATTACGGCCAGAATCTTGGCTCGTTGCTGTAGGAACGTAACTACGTACTCGTAAGTGGGCATGCCGAAAACAGCTTCCGGCAGCACGATGCCTAGTCTTCCGCCAGGCCTGAGAAACTGCAGACATCTCTCCAGGAAGAGAATCTGCGGCGGTTGATCCTCATAGATGACCCCGGTTTTCCTCAATGCTCCAGTCTTCTTGTCGTGAATCCATTTATAGCCGAGGTCGTATTGAGATAGCACCTCTGCGCCCTTGATAGGTATTTTCGTCCCAAAGGGGGGATTTGTCATGACAACGTCGAAACTGTTTAGTTGGATCTTGTCCTGGGTGGTATCATGCCACTCCTTGGGCGGGAGGAGACTGTTTTCACAGAATACACCGCCGCGCCCGTCCCCAATGATAGCCATGTACGCTTTGGTGACCTTCGCTAGAAACGAATCTTTGTCAATTCCGCGGAAGTATCGTGTTGCTACGTCTCTCTTCCTCAACGCTAGAACTGTCTCGCTCCAGTCCATTTTCTTGGCATGTGCTTCGAGCTTGCGCCATACGTAGTCTAGGGCATTAATGAGGAACCCACCCGACCCGCAAGCTGGGTCGATTATCGCCTCGCCCACCGAGGGATCCATGATCTCAATAATCATTCGAATAACATTGCGTGGTGTGAAGAACTGTCCTTCTGATCCTCGCAAAGCGGGGCCGATGAACACCTCAAAGGCGTCACCCACCGCGTCACGGTCTGCCTCAGTTATGCAGTAGTTTTGGAGTTCACCGACGACATAAACCGCGCTGTTAGCGTCAAGCCGTATCGCGTCGGCCTCGGAGAACACGTCGTTATATTCGTTTTTGACTTTGTTGAACAACTCCAAAAGGCGCGCAAGTACGTTTCCGGCAGGCTCGTTGAGGCCACTCCGAAAATTGACCATGCTCTCCCGCCCGGTGTTGATCTCATCATATATCTTGCAGAATAGGATACTGACCATCTCTTGGGCTAAAGCCTCATCGCGGGTTATTCCCGTGACGTTGCCCGCGAGATGATTCCTGATGTCTCTGAACACAGTCTTGAGATTAGAAGGCTTTTTCAAGTCCTTCCGTTGGAAAAGCCCAATGTCCTCTATCCGCTGGCCCCTGCGCGGAATATTGGGCAGATCTTCGTACGTGCGCCTCCCATCGCTGTGAATTATCTTGCGAAGATAGGCATGGTCCTGGCCGTTGAACCAGACCCCTATTTCAGCGGGGCTCATGTCCATGTAGAGCTTCAGTTGCGCTACACCGGCCTTTCGCTCTTTTCTCTTACACTCAACGATAAGGAAGAGATTATCTTCGATTTTGAGGTCCGTCTTGAAAACAGCTATGTCGACAGGGTAGGATTTCTCCTCGTCCGATGGACGTTTACGGACCCGGAATTGCGGACGTGTTTGAATCTGAGACTTTGAATAGTCGTAATCATCGACCAAACGTCGAGCGAACACTTGGACAGCATCGATCTCCTCGGGTGTAGCCCTGACCTGCTTGTTGGAAACGTAGTCGGTTACATATTGCGCTCTGGACTCTGCGATTGTTGCGTCGGTCACGTCTCGGGTACCGAATAGATGGCCCTGGCTACTCGCTATTTCATGCATCGGCTCTTCCCTTAAATGTGGCCAACGAGATACCGCGTTCTTATGCGGAGCATGTGGCTTAGTGCATTATAGAGCTTGCGTTGCAGGCCGACAACTACATATGAACGTTGCAGGCGTGTGGCAACATCAGGCGAGGTGTCCGAGGTAGGTCTGCCCTAGCTACGGACAGCGGGCATGCGGCAGGCGGGCCTAGGAGCCCCCTGCTCCATCCACTTCGACCTCCGGCTGGAGCTTCGGCAGCTCGTTGCGCCGGAGCCAGAAGCTCGTCCAGCCCCAGACCAGGGCGAACAGCCCGGCGGTGGCGACGAATACGGCCCGCATCCCTAGCTGGGTCACGATGGCGGCGGCCATCAGCGGTCCCACCCCGTTGGCCAGGCCGCTGGCGGTGGCGGTGAGGCCATAGGCGGCGCCCCGGCGCTGCTGTGGCACGATCACGGCTACCAGGGCGTTGGCGGTGGGCATCAGCCCGCCGAGGAAAACGCCCAGCAGCATCCGCAGCACGAGCAATTGCCAGACCTGTTGCACAAAGCCCTGCGGCAAGTAGGTGATGGCCGCCCCGGCCAGGCAGATGGGCAGGATAACGGTGCGGCCCACGCGGTCGCTGATCCGGCCGATCACGATCGCGGAGACAGCGCTCACGGCGCCCGTTGCCCCCAGCACTAAGCCGGCAGCCGTGGCCGCATTCTCCCCGCCGTTCAGCTCGGCGATGAACAGGCTGAGCACGGGACTGACGATGACGCCGCCCAACTGGATAAGGAAGACGATGCCGATCAGGATGGGGAAGAAGGCCAGGCCCAGGAGGGCCCGGCTGGTGGCCACGATGCCCTGCTGGATGGCTTCCGGCGCTGGCTGATCGAAGCGCTCTTTCACCACCTTGATGACGAGGATGGTCCCCATTAGCATAAGGGAGCCCGCGATATAGAAGGATATCCGGTAGCCCAGGGTGTCCGCGGCAACTCCACCGATCAGCGGGCCTATGGAGCTGCCGAGGAACATGGCGACCTGTATCAGGCCAAGGGCGAATCCCAGACGGTCCCTGGGTGTGCAGCCGGCCACCAGGGCGGTGGATGCGGACACGGTGCCCATAAAGACGCCCTGAACAATGCGCAGCGCCAGCAGTTGTTCGGGAGAGGTGACAAAGCCCATCAGGGCGATGGTGATACTGCCAGCCGCCATGGCCCGCACCACCATCGGCTTGCGGCCCCATCGGTCTGCGATATTGCCCCATAAGGGCTGGAACGCGGCCATAGTGAAAGCCGCGGCGGCGGCGATCACGCCAGCCCATTGAGCGGCCTCGACCGTGTCCTCGACCCCCAACACCTGCACGTACAGGGGTACAAAGGGGAACAAGAAACTATAAGCTACTGCCGTCAGCGTCTGGCCGACAAACAGGGCAGCCAGGTTGCGCTGCCAGGTCTCAGTCCACACGTTTGCCTCCCGCCGTGGTGAGCGCCTTGCCTCGGAGCAGCGCCTGCATCACCCCCGCGCCGCGCTCGGGTCTGCCAACTCGGCTGGCTGGACCCGCTCCGGCAACTGGTGCACGGCAGCCAGCTCGCTGTCAGCCGCCAGAATGATTCGCAGCTTGCGCTTCGGCAAAGCCAGCACTCTTGGCTGGGTCATCGTCAGCGAACCAGCAGCATCGTGCCCGTGCCTGTGGAGACGGGGCGCATCAAGCGGGGCACGGTCTCCGGTGGCCGCTCGGCGGTAAGGCTGGGATCAGGATTTGCTTTCAGATGACGCTCTTCGGTACCCAGATTGTTAGGCGCCCTGATTATAGTTGGCCAGGCGTTGACTGACAAGTGAGATTGCGAAATGTTGTTTTCCTTCACCCAAAGTGAATTCTTCTAATAGAACATGTGTACTATTTATAAGGGCGTTCCAGGACGCCCAGATGGAAGGGCGGCCCAATGTAGCCTGTCCAACATCGAACACAGGAGGTGTGGCTTGGGATGGCGTGAGGCACTGATCGAGCGGTTCTTCGGGGGTGCGATGGAGGCGCGGGTGGAGGAGGCGTCTCTGTCAGAGGAGGACCGCGGCTGGCGGGCGCTGGCCCAACCGGGGGCGGCCCGCGATATCACCTACACTGAGCAACTGGAAAACCTCCGCGACGCGGCTGAGGCCTACCGGGTCAACCCGCTGGCCTACCGCATCGTCGAGCTGACCACGGACTACGTGCTTGGCCTGGGGATGCGGCTGCGGTCCGGTGACGCGGAGGCACAGGTATTTATCGGGGCATTCTGGGAGGCCAACCGGATGGGCACGCGGCAGTTCGAGCTATGCACGGAGCTGTCGCTGGCGGGCGAGCTCTTCGTGACGTTTCACACGAATCCCTACGACGGAATGAGCTATGTCCGCTGCATCCCGGCCTCGGCGATCGATCGCATCGAGACCAACCCGGAGGACATCGAGGACGAGCGGCGATACCACCAGGTGGGGGTGATGCAGCCGGCCCTCTCGCAGAGCGAGAAGGGGAACGCGAGCATTGGCGCCGCGACGGCGGAGGGACGATGGTGGCCGGCGGAAGACTGCCGGCATTATGCGATCAATCGCCTGGTCGGGGCGGTGCGCGGCCAGGGGGACCTGGGGCCGTTGCTGCCCTGGCTGCGTCGCTACAAGGACTGGCTCACCGATCGGGTGCGCATCAATAAGTTTAAGGGGGCCTTCCTCTGGGATGTGAAGCTGACCGGCGCCAGCGAGCGGGCGATCCTGGCGAGGCAGGCGCAACTGTCGGAGCCGCCGAGCCCGGGCTCAGTACTGGTGCACAACGAGCGTGAGGAGTGGCGGGCGGTACAGCCACAGATCGACGCTCAGGCCTCCCAGAATGCCCCGATAAA
>JAMCTB010000003.1 GCA_023380955.1 Chloroflexota bacterium
TCTGCGCTACCAAGAACTACCCGGATTTCGTGGCCAAGGCCAAAGAGATCTACACCTCGGATGGGCTAGATCGCAAGATGCAGTTGGTCGGGGCCCGGCTCGAGGGCATCTCATCGCTGACCCCTCCAGGCGGGCGCGAGATCAACATGAAGCTGACCCGCTTCGAGGAGGTGGCTCTCTTCGCGAGGATGATGGGCTACAAGAAGTTGGGGCTTGCCCACTGCATCGGGTTGATCGGGGAGGCGAAAGCCCTCTCGGAGTTCTTCCGTGCCCGTGGCTTCGAGACCTATCAGGTCTGTTGCAAGGTCGGCGGGGTCGACAAGCTGGAGGTTGGGATAGAAGAGGACGAGAAGGTTCGCATGCTCACCCACGAGACCATGTGCAACAACATCGCCCAGGCGCTGATTCTCAACCACGTCGGCACCGATCTCAACTGCGTCGTCGGCCTGTGCGTCGGGCACGACATCGCCTTCTCCAGGTACTCGGAGGCGCCGGTGACCACCCTGATCGTCAAGGACCGTCGGACCGGCAACAACCCGGCGGCGGCCCTCTACAACGCCTACCCTCCGTGCAACTTCTACTACGCCAGGCTGGCCAAAGGTATGTCCGAAACCGGTGGGAGATAGGAGTAGATCATGAGCGCCAAGAAGGGTTCCGAGATATCGGGCTGGTACGGCAAGACCAGGGTTACCGAGGCCGAGCGCGTCGAGCAGATGCGCCAGGTGGAAGACTGGCACCAGAAGAGAATCGACCTCAACTACCGGCAAATCCCGGTGGAGGCGCCGGGGAAGATGGTACTGGCCCTCGGAAAGATGGCCCAGGCGAAGGGCGTGCCTTTCGGGGACTTCGTGGAGGGGATTCTCGCCGACTACCTGGAGCGCCAGGGGGTCGATTGGACACGATCTGAGCCAATCCCATGATGGGCGTCAAGGAGCCTGCAGGCGCTGCTGCCATGGTAAGGGGCACCTATCCGGCCACGGCCACCAGAAGGAACCTAACCCCAACGATCGCCAGTATCGGCGCAATGGTCCAGGAGACGTACTTCTGCAACGCCTGGGACCAGAACCGCTCCACAACCAGGGAGACGGCCGTTATGGCCACGACGAAGAAGGCCGCCCAGGCCACGATCTCGCCGGTAATGGCCCCGGGTGCCAGGATCAGTTGGGCAACCAAAGCCGCCACGACCGCGCTCGCCACCCCAACCGTACCCAGCATGTAGGCCATGGGAGGAGCAAAGCAGAACCAGCGGTTCAGGATCGGCACCTTGTAGGGCTTTCCACCGGCGCTCAGCAACCCGGCTACCAGCCCGAAGAACAGAAACAGCGGGGTCAGCCGGGCGGGGGGACAGAGGGCCGCTGCCTTGAGATCCATCTTCACCAGGACCAGCCGCAGCCCCACGCCGAGGGCGTAGATCCCAAAGAGGATCAGCAAGATGGGCTGAGGCAGCACCAATCCCAGGGCTCGGCCGGCTAGCCCCCCTACCATGCTGGACCCTACGACGGCGGGCAAGTAGTGGCGGGGCAGTTTCCGCAGCCCCTGAGCCTGGCGGTAGAAGAGTATGGCGGCCGCCGCCAGCACCACCAGCAGGTTGATCAGGATCGCCTCCTGGAACGGCAGCCCGACCAGGAACAGCAGCAGGATCACCAGGAAGAATCGATCCATGTTGATCTTGATGGACGCGGTCACGAAGCCGACGATCACCGCCGCGAGGACGGCCTTGAGTATCAATGCCGTAACCATTCGTACCTCCTTGGTGCACCGCAAGAGTTGCGCGGAAATTGGTCGCGACTGATCCTTGTCTCCCTTTCGTCCCCTTAGAAGAGGTGCTACACGATCAAGTCCACTCCACGGTCTGAGGCTGAAACCAGCGGCGGATCCGGGGCGCCAGGCGCAGATACGCCACCATGAACAGGATCTGGAAGATGGGGAGCGTCGCCGCCGGCACCGCCACCAGCGGGGAGAAGGCGGCGGTAGCCAGGGCGTCCTACCTCTGAGCCACCTCGAGCCAGGTGGCGATCTCCTGCTTCGAGGGAATGCGTCCGGCCGAGAGCAGTTTGCCATTCACCACCAGACCGGGGGTATGCATGATGCCGTAGGACATGATGTCTTTGTAGTCGGTCACCTTCAGGAACGTGGCCTCCAGGTCCTTCTCGACGGCCACCTCCTTCACCAGCGCCTCCAACCTCTGGCAATTGGCACAGCCCGAACCGAGAATCTTGATCTCCATCTCTCTCACTCCTTACTCAGCTATCGGCCATCGCCACTCAGCACGCCTCAGTACTCAGTGGTCACCGCTCATATCAACAGATTGAATATGTAGCCGACGACGATGATGCCCACCGCGACCACCCCAATGAAAACTGCGATGAGTTGGATCTTCATCACCCGCCGCAGGATCAGCATCTCGGGAAGGCTGATTGCCACCACGCTCATCATGAAGGCCAGCACCGTCCCCAGCGCAGCCCCCTTCTCCATCAGAGCCTGCACCACCGGCATGATCCCCGCGGCGTTGGAGTAGAGGGGGATGCCGATGATCACGGCCACCGGCACGTTCCACCACGACTCCTTGCCCATGTAGCCGGCCAGCAGGCTCTCCGGAACGTACCCGTGGATCCCCGCCCCAATGCTGATGCCGACGATCACGTACAGCCACACCCTGCCCACGATGTCCCGCACCGCCTCCAGGGCGTAGGCGACCCTCCCGGCGAAGTCGAGCTTCTTCTCCTCCAGCCCGGTCTCCCCCATCCTGACCTGGTAGACCCAATCCTGGAGATAGCCATCCATCCCGAGCCGGCCGATCACCGCACCCGCGGTCATCGCCACCACCAAGCCCGTGCCTATATAGAGGCCCGCTATCTGCCAGCCGAAGAGGCCCAGCAGCATCACCAGCGCCACCTCGTTGACCATGGGAGACGAAATCAGGAAAGAGAAGGTCACTCCCAGCGGGATGCCCGACTCCACGAAGCCCAGGAACATGGGCACCGCCGAGCAGGAGCAGAAGGGGGTGGCGACGCCGAGCAGCGCGGCCAGGACGTTACCCACGCCCTCGCGCTTACCCCCCAGCAGCTTGCGGGTGCGCTCGGGGCTGAAGTAGGAGCGCAGGATGCCTACCAGGAAGACGATGCCGACGAGCAGCAGCAGGATCTTGGGCACGTCCAGGAGGAAGAAGTCCAGCGCGGAGCCAAGGTGGCTGGCAGGATCGAGCCCCAAGGCGTGGTAGCTGAGGTAGTCGGCGACGCCCTGCAGGGCCTGGTAGGCGGCCACCCATGCTACCGCGGCGGCGGCCAGCCTCAGCGATAGCGGGATGGAGAGGTAGAAGGGGCGTTTGGTGGTCTCCAAGGCATGAGCCTCCTCTTCTCTTCTCCGGCGACTGGTTGCCGGAGATTTCGCACTTGGGGGCACGTTCCCATATGCGGCCCCTCCTACGAATGCGTTGCGCCGTATATAGCGACGCGCGCATATAGTCTGCGCCGCATATGGCTTCTTGTCAAGGGGTTGGGCTTCCGAGTTTGGGGGCCCCGGGCAGTCTCAAGCATCGTCGCGCCCTGAGCCGGCGCATGGCTATGCTGATCTCCTGGAACTGGAGGAATACTGGGTACCTACCGAGTACCTACCGAGTACCCTCTTGACAGGGGAGTGCGGGGGCCGTACAATGCCGTGCACAATCACTACTTTTCCGATAGGATAACTCAACAATCCCAGAAAGGACATAGAGGCATGGCCACACAGGCGCAGCGCGACCGAATCGCTGAGGCGATAGAGGCGACCCGGACCCATCTCCGCCAGGCTCGGGACGGGGCGAGCATCACCGCCGCGGCCGACACGAGGCTGATTGAGGGCTTTCAGGTCGAGGCGAGCATCCGAGGGTTCAGGCTCACCATCGACGAGCCTGAGAGCCTCGGGGGCACCGACCGGGGACCGAATCCCGTTGAGCTCGTGCTGGCTGCCTTCGGAGCCTGCCAGGAAATCGTGTACGCGACGTACGCTCGCATCCTGGGCGTCCCGATCGACTCGGTCTCCGTGAAGGTCGAGGGGAGTCTGGACCCACGCGGATTCTTCGGCGTCGCCGAGGTGCCTGCCGGGTTCAGCCACGTCACCTATACGGTGGACATCCAGAGTGCGGCACCGGCGTCGGAGGTCACGCAGCTAATCGCCACCGCGAGCGCGCACTGCCCGGTGTTCGACATACTGCGGCAGCCGATACCGGTCAAGGGGACCTACGCGCACAACGGCACGGTGGTGCTACCGGCGAGCTAAGTCGTGCACCAGAGACGAGGCCGCGGGGCTTTCCGACGGCCTCGTCACAGCCTGTCGCATCCTATTCCCGTGCACACGCGCGGCCCGACAGCGCTCAGCCGCAGCAGCTCTCCCGGTGGCCGGTCTCGGCGCTCATGGCCGCCCCGATCACCCCTTCGGAGAAGCTGGGATGGATGGAGAAGATCTTCGCCAGCCGTTGGCGGGTGAGCCCGCCCTCCATCGCGATGGCGAACTCGTGGATCAGCTCCTCGGATCGAGTCCCCAGGATGTGGGCTCCCAGGATCTCTCCGTTGTCGGCGTCCTCCACGATCTTGACGAAGCCTTCCGTCTCGCCCTCGACCACAGCCCGTCCAATGGCATCGAAGGAGAGCCGGCTCACAACCACGTCTGTCCCTCTCGCCCTGCCCCGCGCCTCGGTCAATCCCAGCGACGAGGCGGGCGGGCGGGTGAAGACGGTGCTGGTGACCAGCCGATAGTCGGCCTTCTCCGCGTTGCCCTCTAGGGCGTTCCTGGCGGCCAATCGCCCCTCGTAGGATGCCACCGGGGTCAGGAAGAGGCCGCCGTCGGCATCGCCGCCGGAGTAAATGTCGAGGGCCGTCGTCTGGAGGTACTCATTGGTGGCGATGCCTCTCTTCTCGACCTGCACCCCCACCTTCTCCAGTGCCATTCCCTCCGTGTTAGGCGCCCGCCCGGCGGCCAGCATCACCTGGGCCGCGCGGATCTCCCTTTCGCCCTCGGGGGTGCGAGCCTGCACCGCAAACCCTCCGTCCACCTGGGAGATCCTCTCCACCCGGGTCCCGGTGTGGATCTCGATGCCCCGTTGGGTCGAGAGGCGGGCCAGCTCCTCGGCCACATCGTCGTCCACGGTTCCCAGAATGCGGTCCTCCATCTCCAGGATGGTGACCTTCACCCCCACCGTGTTCCAGATGTGGGCGAACTCCATGGCTATCACCCCGCCGCCGATGATCGCCACCGACTCGGGTAACTCCCGCATCTCCAGGGCCTCGTCGCTGGTCATCGCCTTCTCGATCCCGGGAACCGGTGGCCTCGGC
>JAMCTB010000004.1 GCA_023380955.1 Chloroflexota bacterium
TATCTTCCCGACCTGCCAAAGCATCTGCCACAGCCGCGTGAACGAAGACCTGAGCGCCACATCGTTGCAAGGCCGAGGCCAGGGCCAGGTGGTCGGGGTGGGCGTGGGTGAGAAGGAGCGCCCTGACGTCCGAGGGCTTATGGTCCTGAGAGGAGAGCCAGCGGGTGAAGGTAGCCCAGGCATCGGGATGGGCGGTCCCCTGAGCCTGTCGAAGGGGCGCTCCGGCGTCGATGAGAACAAGCCCATCGCCGGAGTCCAGAAGATAGAGGTTACTTCGACCGATGCGGAATGAGGCTGGCTCCATCAGTCCGTCTTGAGCGCCAGGAGTTGGCGCCGCAACAGGTGCAAGGCGTCCAGCACCGCCAAGCGCTTCACGTCGAGGCGGCGGGGCGGGTAATAGCCCTGGACGACTTGGCTCTGGCCTCCTCCATCCACGGCGATGAAAACGGTGCCCACCGGCTTTTCCTCGATGGCGTCGGGGCCGGCCACCCCCGTCGTGGAAAGGCCAAAATCAGCGCCCAGGGCCTGGCGGGCCGCTCGGGCCATGGCCGCGGCCACCTCGGCGCTTACCGTACCGTGCTCGTCAATGAGGGAACGGGGCACCCCTAAGCCCACCTTGACCGCCGCCGAGTAGGCCACCAGGCCCCCTTTGAAGTAGGCTGAGCTACCAGGCACGTCGGTTATGGTGCTCGCCAGAAGGCCCCCAGAGAAGGACTCCATCACTGCCAGGCTCAGGCCCCGCTCCTGGAGGAGACGGCCCGCCACTGTCTCGGGGGTATCGTCATCGGCCCCCCAGATGGCCTCCCCGAAAATGGCGCGCAGCCGCTCTTCCATGGCGACCATAAGTCGCCGCGCCTCGGCCTCGGAGGCCGCTGAAGCGGTGAACCGAATCTGGATGCCGTCCCGCTTGGCGTATATACCCAACGCCGGGTTGGCCGAGGTCGCCAATTCCCCCAACCACTCAGCCACCGTGGCCTCGGGGAGACCATTCACCTTAAGGGTGCGGGAGAGGATGGCCTGGCCAGAGCGGCCTTGCAGCTTGGGCTCGATCTCTTCTCGCCAGACCCCCTCTAGCTCCAAGGGCGGGCCGGGCAAGGCCACCAGCAGCTTTCCCTGCTTTTCAATCCACCAGCCGGGAGCGGTCCCCCGGGGATTAGGCAGCGCCTGAGCCGACACAATGCGGCGGGCCTGACGCAGATTGGAAAGGGGCATGTCGCGACCGCGGCGCTGAAAAAACTCTCTGAGCCAGGCCTCCAGCGCGGGATCGATGAAAAGCTCCTCATCCAAGGCGACGGCGATAGCATCGCGAGTGACGTCATCCGGCGTGGGGCCCAGACCACCGCTGGTTATGACCAAGTCCGACCGAACCAAGGCCCGTTGGACGGCTTCGGAGAGCCGGGCAACGTCATCGCCCACCAGGGTCACCCAGACAAGCTCGATGCCCAAGCCCACCAGCCGGCCAGCCAAATAAGTGGAGTTAGTGTCCTGCGACTGCCCCGAGAGAAGCTCGGTGCCTACGGCGATGATTTCGGCCTTCATAGCGAGGCTATTATAGCAAGCATTGGGGACTCAGACTAGCGCCACTGCTCCAGCATCTCCTGGTGCCTCGGGCAGAACTCGTAATCCCCCCCAAGCTGGGCCCGGATGACCTCCTCCTGCCAGTGAGCGTTAAAGAGGCGGCAGCCCGGATCGAGACAGAAGGGATCGCTGGTCAGGTGGTAGAAGACAGCTTGCATAAGATAGCCCTTGATAATCTCAGTCAGCCGGGGATCGTTGAGCACCACAATCCTTTCCTCGAACTGAGGCTCCAAAATGGCGGTGGCATCGCTCATGCCCAGGGCTGCATACTGCTGCTTTAGCAAGTAATACTCCCGAGGTTTAGCCGGGGCCTCCATCAACCCGTTGGTCGAAATGATGTTGGGAATTCCGTAGAGGCTGGTTCGGAGGTGGTAGCGCCGATCACCATCGTCAAAGGTGCCGACGAGCTGGTTGGTGAAGATGACATGGAGGTGGCTCAGGCCAGCCTCTTCCCGAGGGATGAGGCTTCGGCAAAGGGCCTGGACACGCTCGCCATCGTAAAGGACGCCAAAGGCGCGGCTTTCGGGGTTGGAAAGCCGGCGACGCTCGTAGCTAACCTCGCCATAAAGGGGGTCGAAGGAGACAAAGGATTGGTTGGGGTTTCGCACTCGGGACTCGGCCCAGGTCGTGGCTAGAGCATCCAAGGCTGCCTCCCGCTCCGATGGCGGAAGGCTCTCCAGGTACCGCCAGGAAACGGGAGCGCGAACCTCAATCTGGAACCGGGGAATCCAGGACCAGATCCAGGCGGCCAGATCATCCACGGCCAGGGTCAAGGCCGTGGGCTCCTGGTACAGATACAAATCGGCAGTCAAATCTTCCCCAACTGCTCCAATATCCGCTCCACTATCCGGATGTGGCTACGTTCCTCGTCGGCGATGCTCTGCAAAATGGGCCGCCACTCCTCTACGAGCCCTGCCGCCTCACTGTGGAGCATAAGGGCCAGCTTCTCGTACTCCAACTGCCTTTCGAAGATCCTCTTAGGCGGATCCGCGGGCAAAGCCTCGAAGGCCGGGAAGGGAGGAACAGCCCCCAACGTGCGCAGCACCTGAGCGGTGACGTCGGCGTGCCGAACCGAGCTTTCGCCAACCACCCTCATCATCTCCCGCGTCTCTTCGTCAGGAGCCATGTCCATCAGCCGAGGGTAGTGGATTATGAAGCGGTACTCCACCTGGAGGATCTGCCCCAGCAGTTCCAAGGCCCGTGTCCGATGAATCGCGTTTTCATCGCTCATCTCTGGCCTTTCCGCACCCGAAAGGTCTCTCAAAAGCGGCTTTCGGCCCCTCCTGGCAACCGTCTAAGACGTCTTCACCTTAAGCATCTCCAAGGCCACCTGGGCAGCTCGCTTGCCGGAGAGGAGCATGGCGCCGAAGGTGGGACCCATTCGGGGCAGCCCGTAGAGAGTAGAGGTGGCCATGCCGGCCACGATCAGCCCGGGGTGGGCCTCACCGGTGTGTTCGACCACGGCATCCTCGGAACGCTCCACCCACATGGCTCCAATGCCTAGGGTCTTCATGAGACCCCGCTCCTCCAGCTTCTTGCATACGGTGGCATCGTGGCCGGTGCAGTCGATGACCAGCCGGCATTCCAGAGCCACTGGATCGACGCAGGTGATCTCTCGGGGCAAGGCATGGATGGGAGTCCAGTTGATGACCGCCCCTGCCACCCGATTCCCCTCCCGAAGCACGATGTCATCAAAGCTAGTCATATTGGCGAACTTAACCCCGGCATCGCAGGCGGCGGCGATAAGCTTAGAGCAGGCGTGGGGCCCATCGGCCACATAGAGGCCGGGCACCGCCATGTCGTAGGGCACTCCTAGCTCATCGAGGACCAGTTGGGCTGGGGCTCTGAACGTGACTTTGTTCATGAGATAGCCGCCGATCCAGAAGCCGCCACCCAGGTAGTTGTTTCGCTCTACGATGAGGACCTTAATCCCCTCCCTGGTCAGGTCGCGTCCCGCCATGAGTCCGCTGGGGCCAGCTCCAACGATGATTACGTCGGTGTCAGCATATTCCTCGAACTGGCGCAAAAACCCGCCTACGATGGCACGGGTGACGTCTTTCTCGGCTACCGGATCGAAAATTGGCATTTGGGCTCCTTCTTCTTGTTTGATCACATGTAATGTCATCGCCAGACGTTCAGCATCTCTCCACGGCATCGATTCCAAGATACTGGGCCACCAGCTCCATGGCACAGTAGGGGCCGCACATGGAGCAAGCGGCGGTGGAGGTCCCGTGCTGGGCATGGACTTGCCGCACCCTTTGTGGATCCAGGGCCAACTCCGCCTGACGCTCCCAGGCCAGGTTCTTGCGGGCCGCGGACATCTCTCGGTCCCAGTCGGCGGCTCCCTTGATCCCTTTGGCGATATCGGCGGCGTGGGCCGCCAGCCGAGCTGCCATCACTCCCTGGCGCACGTCTTCAG
>JAMCTB010000005.1 GCA_023380955.1 Chloroflexota bacterium
TCAGCCTGGTGTTGACACTTCCAAGGATGCCACAAATCTCGACGGGAGGCGTCCCTTCTCCTATGTTGATCGCTTAAGTGAACAGTATTGGGGCTAGGCGGTAATACATCTCGGCCTCGCCCGGCTTCATCGGCTGATCCTTTGTGAGGTAGATCATCACCAGGGGGATCACCACGATGAGGAGCGGCAGGGGGATGATGCTGAGCAGCAGAAGCCTGTTCTTCAGAACCTCCAGGATCTCCTTCTCTAGGACGGCCAGCACTCTCATCGCTGCTCCTCCCCCTGCACCAGGGTCAGGTACACCTCTTCCAGGGAGTGGCGCACCTCGCCGACGAACTGGATCTCGCCGCCGGCCCCCACTATCGCCTTGACCAGGGTCGGGTTCTGCTCCTCGGGATTCTGGAGGGAGAGCACCAGCTTCCCCTCCTCCACCTCCAGTTGGCCGGCGAAGCCGAGGGCGCGGACCGCCGTCAGGACCGGCGCCGTCACCTCCTTCAGCTGCACCTCCACCCGCCGGCCGTACAGGTCGCTCCGCATCCGCGAAGGGGTATCGACCCGGATCAGCCGCTGCCTCAGGATGGCTATCCGGTCGCACAGCCGGTCGGCCTCGTCCAGATTGTGGGTGCAGAGGAAGATCGTCCGTCCCTCGCTCCTCAGCGTCTCGATGAAGTCGCGCACCGTGTGGGCCGACTCGGGGTCCAGGGCCGAGGTGGGCTCGTCCAGGAACAGCAGCTTCGGCTCGTGGACCAGGGCCCGTGCTATGGCGATCTTCTGCTTCATCCCCTTGGAGAATCCGACCACCGGCTCGTGCCGCCGCTCCCACAGCCCCAGGATTCGCAGGTACTTCTCCACCTGTTTGCCCCGCAGGTCGTCCTCCAAGCCGTAGAGGCGCGCGAAGAAGTCCAGGTTCTGCTGGGCGCTCAACTTGTCATAAAGCCCGGGGGATTCCGTCAGGATCCCCACGTTGGCGCGGATCTGGTCGTTGTCTCTGCCCACCACCCAACCGCCGATGGTGGCGCGACCGGAGGTGGGGGCGATGAGGCAGGCCAGCATCCTCACGGTGGTGGTCTTTCCGGCTCCGTTGGGGCCCAGCAGCCCCAACACCTCGCCCTCCCTAACGCTGAGGGTGAGTCCCTCTACCGCCACCTTCTTCCCGAAGCTCTTGGTGAGGTTCTCGATCGTGATCAATTGCGGCTCCTCGTCACAGCCCCAGGTCAAGCTGACCCGAGGCCGCGTGCGGCTTCTGCGGCTGGAGCAGCATCGCCTGGAACTCCTCGTCGGTGAGGATCCTGGTGCCCAGCGTCTGAGCCTTCTGCAGCTTGGAGCCCGGGTCCACCCCCACCACCAGGTACGTGGTCTTGCGGGTCACCGAGCTGCCCACCTCGCCGCCCAGCTGACGGATCCGCTCCTCGGCCTGAAGACGGGAGATCCCCGACAGGGTGCCGGTGATGACGAAGCTCTTGCCGGCGAAGGGGAGGTCGCCCTTCGGCTCCTCGACCTGCTCCTCGAAGCGGAGACCGGCCTCCTTCAACTCGTAGATCACCTCGAGGTTGCGCCGGTTGGCGAAGTACTCCACGACGCTCTGGGCGATCTTCGGCCCGATCCCCTCGACGGCCACCACCTTCTCCGGGCCCTCCTGGCCGGCCTCCATCAGTCGATCCAGACCGCCGAAGGCGGCTGCCAGCAGCTTGGCTACCTCTTCGCCCACGTACCGAATCCCCAGGGCGAAGATCAACCTGGCCGGCGGCCTGTCCTTGCTCTCCTCGATCGCCTTCAGAATGTTGTCGGCGCTCTTCTCCCCCATCCGCTCCAGCTTCGCGAGGCTCTCCCGATCGAGCTTCGTCCGGTCGTACAGGTCGGCCACGTCCTCCACCAGCCCCGCATCAATAAGGGCGGCGGCCAGCTTCTCGCCGATCCCCTCGATGTCCATGGCCGGACGGGAGACGAAGTGCTTCAACAGCTCGAACCGCTGGGCCGGGCAGGATAGGGCGTTGGTGCAGCGGTGCATCGCCTCCCCCTCGGGCTTGATCACCGGTCCACCACAGGAGGGGCAGCGCTCCGGCATCTGGAACGCCATCTCCTCGCCGGTTCGCTTGCTGAGGATGGGTCCCACCACCTGGGGGATCACCTCGCCTGCCCGCTGGATCAGCACCGTGTCCCCGATGCGGATGTCCTTCCGGTGGATATCCTCCTCGTTGTGGAGGGTGGCCTGTTTGATGGTGACCCCGGCCAGCCTCACCGGCTCCAGCACCGCAAATGGGTTGAGGGACCCCGTACGGCCCACGTTGATCTCGATGCTCTTCAGCCTGGTGGTGGCCTGGGTGGGCGGGAACTTGTAGGCCACCGCCCACCGGGGCTCGCGACCGACGTTGCCCAGCTCCTGCTGCGATGCCAGGTCGTTGACCTTCACCACCACGCCGTCGATCTCGTAGTCGAGGCTCTCCTTCTTCTGCTCCCAGCCGGCGCAGTACTCCATAACCTCTTGGATGGAATGGAACAGCCTGGACAGGGGGTTCACCTTGAGGCCCAGGCCCCGCATCAGCTCCAGAGCATCCCAGTGGGTGGGTGGCTCGGACCCGTCTACGATCTGGCCCAGGGTGTAGACGAAGACGTCCAGCGGCCGGCCGGCGGTGACCCGGGGATCCAGCTGGCGGACGGAGCCGGCGGCGGCGTTGCGCGGGTTGGCGAAGAGGAGCTGCCCCTGGGCCATCCGCTCCTCGTTCACCTTCTCGAACCCTCTCTTGGAGAGATAGGCCTCGCCCCGCACCTCGATCTTCGCCGGATAGGGATCGTTCAACAGCAGCGGCACGGTACGGACGGTGCGCAGGTTCTGGGTGATCTCCTCCCCCTGCACCCCGTCCCCCCGGGTGGCCCCTATGCTGAGCCTGCCGTCGACGTAGGTGAGGGAGATGGCGAGGCCGTCGATCTTCGGCTCCACCACCAGATCCCGGGGCTCCCGGCCCAGCAAGCCGGTGATCCGCTGGTACCACTTCAGGAGGGCTTCCTGGGAGAAGACATTGCCGAGGCTGAGCATGGGGATCTCGTGGCGCACGACCCCGAAGGACTCCAGGGGCCCCGCTCCCACCCGCTGGGTGGGCGAGTCGGGCGAGGACAGCTCCGGATGCTCCGCCTCCAGGGCGCGCAGCTCCTGCATCAGCTTGTCGTACTCGCCGTCCGAGACCTCTGGATCGTCCAACGCGTAGTAGCGGTAGTTGTGGTAGTTGATGAGCCGCCGCAGCTCCTCCACCCGAAGCTGCAGCGCGCTGAGATCCGACTGCTCCGTCGTCACTTCTCTCACCCCCCTGGGGACAGCTTGCCCAGCCTCTTTTCCGCTCGTCCGCAAGGGAAGCTCCCGGTCCGGTGGCGGGCGAAAGCCCTACTGTAAGGATACCATACCGGGTGGTGGCCCTAACCGCCTCGAAGGTAGATGCAGCGGGCCCAGGGATGGGGCCCCGGAGGATATTGGCAAGGTATCTGGCAAGTGGTACCGTAAGGCCAACTTGGGATTCGCGCAACCGGTCGAAGGAGGTAGACTCACCGGGCCAAAAGGAAGGATCGGGAAATGCTTCTTCTGAGGTGAACTGGCGAGAACCGTGCAGGCTAATCTGTCAGTTCGGTGTTGATCTGGCCAGAGAGTAGCTAAAGGAGGCTCAGCCATGGACCCCCTCACCCCGCGCCTGGGCATTCAGTCCTCGGTCCTGGAGGAGATCAACCGTTTCATCCTGGATCCCAACAACAGGGTAGTCAAGGCGGTTCTCCAGGTAGTTGAGAGGTACGGGACCCCCGAAGAGATCAACGCCAGGGCCCGGGAGGCCCGGAAGCTCCCCAACTTGCTGGAACGGCTCCAGCGGATCGGCTCCCCCTACCTCGAGGACCTTCGGTGGCTGGTGGCCGAGCGGGATCGAGGAGCCTTCATCTCCATGGCCGACTATCGCCGCAAGCTGCTGGGGGATCGGGCGGACCAACCCCTCGTTGAGGAGAAGTTCGCCGTTACCCTGGAGGTGAGCGCCCTCCAGTACCTCCCCTGGCTGATAGCCGAGGCCCAGCAGGCCATCGACCGGGGCGAACTGATGCCTGGGCGCTTCATCCGGGTCCGCAAGATGAAGGAGCAGGAGGCCGATCAGGGGGAGCTGCTGGCGGTGGCGGCGGCCATGCAGATCGTCGGCGCCACCTACGTGGAGACCCTGGACACCAAGGGGACCGACGGCTCCAACATCCATCTGAACGGGCCGGCCACCATCACCGGCTACTTTGGCGGGATCGGCCAGCCCAACCACTACCCCCTCAAGTGGGTCGACGAGTACCTCTACTACTACACCAACTACGGCGTCCAGCAGGTGCTGAACACCAACCCTGGAACGGTGCTGGTGGGCTACCTGCTCCACAAGCTGGGGATCGACAACGAGTTCAAGATCTCGGTGTTCATGGGGAACGACAACCCCTACACCATCCTGTGGACCCTGATAGGGGCCAAGCTGTTCTCCCGACCCGACGGCTCCACTCCCCTGATCGGTTTCAACTTCTCCAACTCCGTCAACAACGAGACCATCGAGCTGTGCGCCGAGATCCGGCAAGGATTGGGCTTCGAGGATGTGGTTCGCTTCGAGCACCACATCACGGAGACCTGGAAGAGCATCGTCCGTCAGCCCTACAACCGGCGGGATGAGCTGGTGGAGATCGCCCCCAAGGTGGCCAACGTCTCGGCCAAGCACGAGGGGGGCGACCCGGAGGTGGAGGAGACCCGCGAGCATCCCTCGGACGTCCTGGACTACTTCCGGGACAAGGCCGAGATAGAGGCGTCGGGGGAGATGCCGGCGCTACTGCGGAACTACCTGGACAAGCACGACGCCGTCAACCGCACCGCAGAGGCGCTGGTGACCCACGGGGTGCCGGTGGTAGCCGCCCGCAAACTGCACAAGTAAGCTATCAGCTGTCAGCTTTCAGCAGCCAGCCCCGGCGGTCTTTCCCCTGGGAGGGCCACGGGGGCTAGATCTTCTAGAAGGACCAGATAAGGCGATGATCAAGGGCTTCGGACACATAGGCATAGGGGTAAAGGACATCGAGAAGAGCCTGGAGGCGCTGTCCAATACCCTGGGGGTACCGGTGCCCCCGACGAGGGAGCTGCCGGAGAGAAAGGCCAAGGTGGCCGTGGTGGATATGTTCGGCATAGGGCTGGAGTTCATCCAGGACGACAGCGAGAACGGTCTGCTGGCTACCTTCGTCAGGGAGAGGGGAGAGGGCATCCACCACTACTGCCTGCTGACGGACGACATCGACGCCGACGTCCAGGAGATGAAGGAGCGGGGCGTCAAGATGCTCCATCAGCAGCCGGTGATAGGGCTTCGGGATAAGAGGATAGCCTTCATCAGCCCCGAAGCCCTGGATGGGATCTTCGTCGAGCTGTCGGAGCCGTAGAGCCAAGCGGCGCTAAACCCGTAGTAACGACTTTAGTCGTTGGTCCCCCGGCTGAGAACGGGGACGAACGACTAAAGTTGTTACTACGAACAGCTTGGCCCCAGTTGACGGGCAGGCCGCCCACAGGGTTACAATCGTCCTGTTCCGCGCACGTGAGAGAAAGGGACTACCCTGCTAAGGAGATCGGGATGAAAGCGGCCGTTTTCACCGGGATCAAGACCATAGAGATCCAGCAGGTGCCGACCCCCACGCCGAAGCCGAACGAGGTGCTGATCAAGGTCAGGGCGGTCGGCGTTTGCGGCTCCGAGGTTCACGCCTTTCTGGGTACCCATCCCTTCAGGAAGCCGCCCGCAATCATGGGGCACGAGGTATCGGGCGACATCGTGGAGGTGGGCACCGAGGTCCGCGGCTTCCAGCCGGGCGACCGGGTGCTGGTGGAGCCCCAGATCAGCTGCGGAAAGTGCTTCTACTGCCGGACCGGCGACTACCACCTGTGCCTCACCAAGGTGATCATGGGCGTGCCGGCGTGGCCCGGTGCTTTCGGGGAATACGTCATCGCTCCGGAGCAGACCCTGATCAAGCTGCCCAGCAGCTTCTCCTATGAAGAGGGGGCGATGTGCGAGCCCCTGGCCGTGGGGATAGCCTCGGCGAGGAAGGCTCGGGTGCAGCTGGGAGACTCGGCGCTGGTGCTGGGCTCGGGCACCATCGGGCTCTGCTGCATCGCAGCGGCTCGGGCGGCGGGTGCCACCAACATCATCGCCACCGACGCCTACGACTTCAACCTGGAGTTGGCCCGCAAGCTCGGCGCCACGGCTGCCTTCAACGTGCGGAAGGATAACGACCTCGCCGGGCTGGTGGCCGGGCAGGCGCGGCCCGAGGGAGTGGACGTGGCCTTCGTTACCGCCGGCTTCTCCGCCGTGCTGAACCAGGCCATGGCCCACGTCCGGAAGATGGCCAGGGTCATGGTGGTGGCTCTCTTCGACGAGCCGATCACCCTGCCGGAGCCCTTCTTGATCGGCGGCAAGGAGCTGGAGCTGGTGGGGGTGCACATGTACGTCCGCAAGGACTTCGAGACGGCCATCGACCTGATCTCCAGCGGAGCCGTGAACGCCAAGGCGATGGTGACCCACGTCCTGCCCATCGAGGAGGCCCAGCACGCCCTGGAGCTGGTGCACGGCAAGACCGAGGACAACGCCAAGGTGATACTCACCTTCTAGAGTGGGGGCGAAGCGTTTCGCCGCGGCGAAATGCTTCGCCCTACCCATGTCCCCTTACCCCTGCTTCGGCGGGTACAGGTCCCTCAGTCGGGCCATCAGAAAGGCGTCTCGGGTGGCCTTCACCTGGTCCGCATCCTTCCGGCTCCAATCGTAGAAGCCCCGGCCCGTTCGCGCCCCCAGGTCGCCCTGGGCCGTTTTCTCCCGCAGGATAGGCATGGGATCCGTACGGTTGCACAGGTCCTCGAACAGATATGACTGGATCGACAGCAGCAGATCCAGCCCCACCAGATCGGCATGCTCCAGGGGGCCGTACACCGGGAAGCGGAGGCCCAGACCCGTCTTGATGGCGGTGTCCACCTCCTCGGCCGTCGCGATCCCCTCCTGCACGATGTTCATGGCCTCCCGGGTGATGGCGTGGAGGAGCCGGTTCCCCAGCTGTCCGGGCACGTCCTTGCGCACGACCACCGGGCTCTTCCCGACCTGGATCAGCACCTCCCGCAGCCGCCGCACCGTCTCCTCGGAGGTTCGCATACCCTGGACGATCTCCGCCAGCGGCATCAGGTGGGGCGGGTTCCAGAAGTGGGTGGTGGCGGCTCGCCTCGCGGTCCACCTCATCCCGGAGACAGAGATGAGTCGACCGGAGGCTACCCCTTTCCGATCATCACCTCGGTGGCCTTGATGATGGCTACCACCTGATCGCCCACCTTCAGGCCGAGGCGTTGAGCGGAGCTGCGGGTGATGGCTGCCACCACCTCCTGTCCGCCGACGTCCACCACTACCTCGGCCATAACGCCATCTAAGGTCACTGCCTTGATTGTGCCGCGCAAGTGGTTCCGAGCGCTGATTTCCATCGGTCCCTTCCTTTCCGACAAGCTGGATCGGTTAGCCGACTCCCGGGAGGGTCGGCTCCTCGTCTCCTCTATCCACTGCATTCGGGGGGCCAAAGGTCGGGACCAAAGTCCCCCAACTTCTTCTTGCCAGCCCCCGGACGAGTGTGATATTTGTACCATTGCAATTAGTACAAGCGGAGTCGGTATTGGATCTTCGACTTGACCCCAATTCCCCGGATCCCCTGCACCGACAGATCGTCGACCAGATCCGCCACCAGGTGGCCACGGGGCGGCTGGTGGCAGGCGATCGCCTTTTCCCCGTGCGCTCGCTGGCCGGCCAGCTCCGGGTCAACGTCAACACCGTGGCCAGGGCCTACCTGGAGCTGGAGAAGGCGGGCGTCGTATCCACCGCGGCGGGGAAGGGCACCTTCGTGGCGGGCGAGGCCCCGGCAAAGGTAGCCGACTTCCGGCAGGGCCGGTTGAAGGATCTCCTCGGACGGGCCATGCTGGAGGCCCTCAGCCTCGGCTACACTCAGGAGCAGATCGAGGGCGCTCTGGCGCTCCAGCTGGCCCGCTGGGGGGAGCTACGCGCCTCCGGTGGGGACGCTCCCTCCGAGGAGGCACCCCATCCTTCCTCCCCTTCGGTTTCCGCCCTGTGCATCGCCGGCAGCCACGACCTGGCCCTGGACCTCCTGATCGGCCAGCTCTCCCGCTCTCGCCCCGAGCTGTCGGTAGCCTCTTCCTACGTGGGAAGTCTGGCCGGTCTCATGGCTCTTCAGCGGGGCGAGGCCCAGGTGGCCGGATGCCACCTGCTGGATGAGGAGGCGGGGGAGTACAACGTTCCCTTCGTGCGGCGGATCCTGCCGGGCGAGGAGGTGCTGATGGTGAACCTCGTCCATCGCCAGCAGGGGCTGATGGTGGCCAAGGGCAACCCCAAGGGGATCCAGGGGATTGAGCATCTGGCCCGGCCGGGGGTGATCGTGGTGAATCGCCAGAAGGGGGCGGGCACTCGGGTTCTGCTGGATCTTCGGCTGAGGCAGCTGGGGATCTCCCCCGAGAACCTCCAGGGCTACGACCATGAGGTGAGCACCCATACGGCGGTGGCGGCGGCCGTTGCCCAGGGTGCCGCCGACGTGGGGCTGGGGATCCTGCCGGCGGCCAAAGCCATGGACCTGGATTTCCTCTCCCTGGCGACGGAGAGGTTCGACCTGGCGATCCCCATGTCCCATTACGAGACCTCCGAGGTAGCCCCTCTGGTGGCAGCCCTCCGGTCGAAAGCCTTCAAGTCGGTGGTCCGCGAGCTGGGAGGCTACGACACCTCCGATACCGGCGTCGTCGTGGCTACCACCGGGTTGCCTGCCCACGCCGCCTGATACACCATCTTTGTTCTGGAGTACTGA
>JAMCTB010000006.1 GCA_023380955.1 Chloroflexota bacterium
AACCTCGGTCCCATGGTTCAACCCGCCGTGAACCAGGTTTCCCTTATTGTCTTTGGCCGGTTGGTCGATGACGTCCTCCTTCCCCAGCCCCGAGATCTTCGCTTTACCCTTGATCTCTTCCGAACCGCTGTAGAGGCCGCTGTCCAGGATCCCCACGTGCACGTCGTTCAAGGGGGTGCCGCTGGCCCGAATGTATTTCCAGGCCTGCTCTAGCCCGATCATGTCGTAGGCCAGGCCGTTCTTCCCCTGCTGGTACACGGGGTCGCGGATGAGGCCGCAGGCAGTGCCCTTGATCTCCTTGGTGAAGAGTTGTGTATTCGGGAAGGCCGTGTCTACCTCGGACATCTTCCCCGCCTTGTCGAGTGCTGCTTTCAGATCGGTCTCCGCGGTTCCCTTGGTCTGGATCGCATACAGCTGGATGAACTCCACCTCGGCGACGATGGAGCCGTCCAGGGCCGTGGCCACCTTTTCGGCGTCCTTGCGGGTCATCCCGTCCTTCAGAAGAACGCCCACCTGGTTGGCGGGCACCTCTCCCCATTTGTCGGTTTTCACCAGCTTGGCGGGGTCTGGGTCCTGCGCCTCGGCCTTGCCCAGCGTTGGCTTCGCCGGGGTGGGGCTGGCAGCAGACTGTTGACCTCCGGACGATACGGTGGCCGGAGTGCAATTGGGGCAGGGGGCAGCCGGCTGCGTCGGATTGCCTGAGTACACGGAGACAAAAGCTGACCCGAAAGACCCTACAAAGGTCTCATTTAGCGACGGCACGGGCTATCTGGTCAAGAGCTTCGCCCAGATGGTCCAGCAGATCGAGGCAGGGGCCACCGTGATCAACTGGTCCCAGGGGCCGAAGGAACCGAGCCCGGACAACGAGTGGAAGGCTGGCATTTACAGGAAGTTCCTCGAGACCATGTACAAGAAGTACCCTCAAGTTGTGTTCGTGGCCGCCGCGGGCAACGAGGCGGGAGGTCTGAACGGGAAGAACTACGACATCGGGGGGCTCAAGCTGCCCAACGTGATCACGGTGGGAGCTTTGGGCGAGGATGGCAATACGGCCAGCTTCTCCAATTTCGCTACCGGCGACGGGGAGGTGACCATTGCCGCGGATGGGACAAACGTGTTTATGGGATATGGCGCGGACGGAAAGCCGGTCAACGGCTCTGGGACCAGCTTCTCCACACCCCAGGTGACGGCAACGGTGGCCGTGCTGCAATCGATCAACCCCAATCTTACCGCCCAGGACATCAAGAAGATCCTGGTAGAGAGTGGAGGCAGCAGCGTCACCGTGGACAACAAGTCGGTTCCGATTGCGAACAACCTCAGTGGGCGGGTGCTTCGGGTGGACGACGCCGTCCTTCGGGTGATCAACGACGTGCGAAAGGCGAAGGGGCTCGCCCCATTAACAAAGGAGCTACTCGACAAACTGGGGACCGTCGACGCCTCGGCCGACGCCAAGAACCCCAAGGAGTACACAATCAAGGCGTCCCTCGGCGCGGTAGGCGAGAAGCCGGCCGACGTGAAGGTAGAGGTGATGGGCGAGGGGATGCTTAGCGGCAATTCCACCAAGCAACTGACCGCGCCGGGCGATCTGACCTGGGGGCTCACCCTCCTCGACGAGAAGAAGGGCCCCACCGTCAAGCTGACTCGCCTGGACACCGGAGCCTGCGCAACCATCGACCTGAACCCGGTGGACATCGCAGGCCTCTGGACCGGAAGTTGGACCCTCACCGACGCCAAGGTCTACAGCGACGTCAGCATCCCTGATCCACTCGACCCAAGCAAGCCTCCCACCGTCATCAAGAAGGAGGAGTGCGAGTCCCAGTTCATGCAGCAGAAGGGCAAACCGGTGAAAGCGACTTTGGAGTTCACCCCGGAGTCTCCCCAGGCGGGCAAGATGGTGATGACCATCATCGACCAAAAGGGCAAAGAACAGAAGGAGAAGCCATGGGGCTACCAGCTGTCCGGCAACAGCGTCGTCATCCAGGCGTCCGAGAGCGGGGGCACCATCAAGATGGAAGGACAGGTGAGCCAGGAGGGCAAAGAGGACGTCATGAAGGGCACCATCCGGATGACCCTGGAGAATAAGGGCGTAAAGATGCTGGATATGCAGGGCGTGTTCTCTGTCTCTAAACCCGTCCAGTAGGAGCGGATGAGTGAACCCGGTCTTGAGTCTGACTCTGGGTAGTTGGCAGGTCAATACCAGCTCGTATCGCCTCTTCTTCATCCTGGCGGCGGTGGCCACAGTCGCGCTGGGCACGGTCGTGGCCCACCGCCGGGGGCTCCCGGCCCGGCGCTGCATGGGCTGCCTGCTGCCGATGGCAGCGGCGGTTCCGGTCGGGGCCCGCATAATGGACGCGGCTACGAAGAGGGATCTCTACATGGAGGACCCGTCGCGCCTGTGGGCGCTCGACCTAACCGGCTTCTCCATGTTCGGCGGCCTTCTGCTGGCCTCGGCAGTCGGGATCGTAGCCTGCCGGCGTCTGCGAATCGATCTCGTGCGGTTGGCGGACTCAGTGGCCCCCGCCCTGAGCATCGGGATCGCCCTGATGCGGGTCGGCTGCTTCGAGGCGGGTTGCTGCTTCGGGGAGGTGTGCGTCCTCCCCTGGGCAGTCACCTTTCCGGCCGGCAGCGAGGCTCACCTGTATCAGATGTTGACGGGCGGGGGGATCTTTTCGCTGGGATCCCCCCTGCCCGTACACCCAACCCAGCTGTATGAAGCGGCGGCGGCCCTGCTGGGCTGCGGCCTCACGTTTTGGATACTGGCGGGGACAAGGGCTGATGGTACCGCGTTCCTGTTCTTCGCGGGCTGGTACAGCGGCTTTCGGTTGGTCAATCACCTCTTCCGGGTCCCTGGCAGCTCACTGGCGGTGTCGGACCAGTTCTATCCCATCCTGTACGCGACAGTTCTTTTCGCGGCCGCGACAACGCTGATCGTACGGGCGAGGCCGGCACCCTGCTCTCTTCAGAGCTGCTTGGGGCGGAAATAGAGCCCCTGATCGGGGAAACTGGCAATATTCCGGTCCCCCCGATCAGCAGGGAGGTGCGAGACGCGAATCCTGCTTGTAGGCGAAGACCCTGAGACGGCAGATCTTCTCACCGTCGCCTTCGTATTGCTATGGCCGAATGCAACCGTGGTGACCGAAGCCGACGGCGACTCCGCGATTCTTGCCATCTCTGAGGCGCATCTCGACCTGCTCGTTCTGGATGAGATGTCTCCCGATAGCGAGACTCTGAGGCTTCTCGAGGAGATTCGTCTCCGCTCCGACGTACCCGTGATCCTGCTGACGACACTCGGGAGCGACGCGAACGAATTGAGACAGCTGGAACTCGGGGCGGATGCCTGCGTGCCCAAACCCATCAGCCCGCTGGTGCTTCTGGCCAGGGCCAAAGCTATCCTGAGAAGGTCCGGGCTAGCCCGGCGGCAAAAGAGCCGGTGACACCGGTCGCCAAGTACCATCAGCCGAAGAGGATGTCACCATCCATTGCCCGCGGATTTGTCCCCTGGCTGCCGACTACCGTCCCGCGTAGTTGCTCTTGTAATACTCCCAGTACTCGCCGGACTTGAGGGGACGCCACCAGGCCTCGTTGACCACATACCAGCGCACCGTCTCGGCCAACTCTTCCTCGAGGTCGCGCGAGGGCGCCCAGCCGAGGCTCCGCAGCTTGGCGCAGTCCAGGGAGTAGCGGCGATCGTGCCCCGGGCGATCCTTTACGAAGCGCACCAGCGACTTCGGCTTGCCGAGCAGACCCAACACCTGGTAGACGATATCCAGGTTTTCGCGCTCGTTTCTGCCACCCACGTTGTACGCCTCGCCGAGCTGGCCTTCGTGGAGCACCAGATCTATGGCGCTGCAATGATCCAGGACGTAGAGCCAGTCGCGGATCTGCTTCCCATCGCCGTATACCGGTAGCTCCTGGCCGTCCAGGGCGTTGGTGATCAGCACGGGTATCAGCTTCTCGGGATACTGATAGGGGCCGTAGTTGTTCGATCCCCGGGTGATCAGGGTGGGCACGCCATAGGTAACGTGGTAGGCCTGCACCATCATCTCGCCGCCGGCCTTGCTGGCGGAGTAGGGGCTGCGCGGCCGGAACGGGTCGCTCTCCACGGAGGACCCGGTCGATACGTCGCCGTACACCTCGTCGGTGCTCACCTGCAGGAATCGGCCGATCTTGTGCTTCTTCGCCGCCTCCAGCAACACGAACGTGCCGTACACGTCGGTCTGGATG
>JAMCTB010000007.1:0-4358 GCA_023380955.1 Chloroflexota bacterium
CTCGTACTCCTCCTGGAGCCCGACAAGGTAGACGTGGCCTGGGACTTGATGCGACAGGCCCAGGACAAGGGCGTTCAGCTGGGATTACCCATCGACGTCGTGGTGGCCCAACGCTTCGAGGCCGATGCCCCGACAAGGGTGGTCGAGGTCGACCAGGTGCCCGAGGGGTGGACGATCGTGGACATCGGCCCCCGAACGGTGGAGGAGTTCCGCGCGGTCCTGCTGCCGGCCCGCACCATCTTCTGGAACGGCCCCATGGGCGTATTCGAGATGCCCAGATTCGCCGCGGGAACCAAGGCGATCGCCGAGATCCTGTCGAAATCGGATGCGGTCACGGTGGTCGGCGGCGGGGACTCCGTCGCGGCGGTGGAGCAGATGGGCTATGCCGACCGGATGAGCCACATCTCCACCGGTGGCGGGGCATCCCTGGAGTTGATCGAGGGCAGAACCCTGCCGGGTGTGGCGGCGCTACAGGACAAGAAGTAACCGGTAGCTCCTGGTCCCGAGTGCCGAGTCCTGCGTCCTGAGTACTGAGTGAACCATGATCAGGACTCAGGACCCAGGCTGGACCCAGGACCGGGCCGGGCTCAGGATTGAGAAAGCAAGCATGACGCCGAAGATACAACCGTTGGTCTTGATCGTTATGGACGGCTGGGGCTGCGCCCCGGAAGGTCCGGGGAACGCCGTGGCCCTGGCCAACACCCCCGTTATGGATTCGATCTGGAAGAAGTACCCCCACACCAAGCTGGAGGCCTCGGGCACCCGGGTGGGGTTGCCGGCGGGTCAGATGGGCAACTCGGAGGTCGGCCATCTGAACATGGGCGCCGGTCGCGTCGTGTACCAGGACCTGGTCCGCATCTCCCTGGCCATTCAGGACAGCTCCTTCTTCCAGAATCCGGCCTTTCTGAAGGCGATCCAGCACGTCAAAGAGAGGGGATCCAAGCTGCACCTGCTGGGTCTCCTGGGGCCGGGCGGGGTCCACAGCCACGTCGATCACCTCTACGCCCTGCTCAGCCTGGCCGCCCAGCACCACCTGCCCAGGGTGGAGGTGCACGCTATCACCGACGGCCGGGACACCCTGCCCGCCAGCGCCCTGGGCTACATCCAGGAGGTGGAGGAGCGGATCAAGGCGCTCGGCACCGGCAGGATCGCTACCGTGGAGGGTCGCTACTACGCCATGGATCGGGACCGCCGGTGGGATCGCATCGAGAAAGCCTACCGGACCCTGGTGTATGGCGAGGGCGAGGGCGGACCTTCCGCCGAGGCGATCGTCCGGACCTCCTACGGCAAGGGGGTTACCGACGAGTTCATCCTCCCCGCGGTGGTGCGGGAGACCCCCGAGAAGGGGGAGGAGTCGCTGATCTCCGACCACGACGCCCTGATCTTCTACAACTTCCGGACGGACCGCACCCGAGAGATGACTCGGTCGCTGGTGTTGGACGACACGCCACCCTTCAATCGGGGCCCCAAGCTGCAGGACCTGCTGGTGGTCACCATGACCGAGTACGAGGAGGGGCTGCCGGTCACCGTCGCCTACCCGGCGGAGAACGTCGACGATGGGCTGGCCCAGCTGCTGAGCGAGAACGGGATACGGCAGTTCCACACCGCCGAGACGGAGAAGTATGCCCACGTCACCTTCTTCTTCAACGGCGGCCGGGAGAACCCCTTCCCACTGGAGGACCGATTGCTGGTTCCGTCGTCCAAGGTAGCGACCTACGACCTGCAGCCGGAGATGAGCGCCCCGCAGGTGTGCGACGTGGTGCTGAACGTCCTGAAGCAGGGAGACCACCCGGTGATCGTCGTCAACTTCGCCAACGGCGACATGGTGGGCCACACCGGGGTGATCCCCGCGGCCATCAAGGCGGTTGAGATGGTCGACCAGTGCGTGGGCAAGCTGGTGGAGACGGTGCTGGAGAAGGGCGGCGTGGCGCTGGTGACGGCGGATCATGGCAACGCCGAGGAGATGATCGATCCCGAGTCAGGCGGGCCCTTCACGGCCCACACCACCGATCTGGTGCCTTTCGTCCTGGTGGGGGAGCAGACCAAAGGGGTTCACCTGCGAGAGGGTGGGGCGCTCTCCGACATAGCCCCGACCGTCCTGGAGCTGCTGGGCATCCCCCAGCCGAAGGCGATGACCGGCAAGAGTCTGATCGCGAAGTAACCCCTCACCCCCTGGGAGAGGGCCGGGGTGAGGGCACGGAGGTATGAGCTTGGCTCGATCACCCATAATCGCGGGCAACTGGAAGATGAACACCACCCTGGCCGAGGCGGTACTGCTGGTGGATGCCATGCGGCCACGGCTGGAGGGGATCCAGGGGGTGGAGAAGGTGGTCTGCCCACCCTTCATCTCCCTGGCCGCGCTGCGCGACCGCCTTAAGGGCAGCGACGTCCTGGTGGGCGCCCAGGACATGTACTTCCAGGAGAAGGGCGCCTACACCGGCGAGGTGAGCCCGCTGATGCTCCAGGGGCTGGTGGATTACGTGATCCTGGGCCACAGCGAGCGACGGCAGTACTTCGGCGACACCGACGACCTGGTGGCCAAGAAGGTGAAGGCCGCCCTGGATCACGGCCTCAAGCCGATCATGTGCGTGGGCGAGAGGCTGGAGGAGTACGAGGCGGGGAAGACCGAGGAGGTGGTGACCCGCCAGGTGAAAGCGGGGTTGTCCGGGCTGCAGGGCCTCGGCAGCCTGGTGATAGCCTACGAGCCGATATGGGCCATCGGGACCGGCAAGCCGGCCACCGGCGCCGGCGCCAATCAGGTGATCGGGATGATCCGGGGCATCGTCCGCTCGACGTTCGGCGACGAGGCGGCCGCCGGCATCAGGATCCAGTACGGCGGCAGCGTAACCCCGGACAACATCAAGGAATTCATGTCGCAGTCCGAGATCGACGGCGGCCTGGTGGGCGGCGCGAGCCTGAAAGCCGACGCCTTCGTCGAGATCGTCCGCCAGACGGCGGCAGCCAAGGCGTGAACCGGGACATGTAGGGGCACCCCCGTGTGGGTGCCCTCGTCCTTGTACGGCATATGCATCTTCACTGGAACCAGGGCGGCTACATGGGGCCGCCCCTACGATCAACACAATGCCGTGAAAGTGGTTGGGCATCATGGCATGTTCGGCCAGCTCAATGGAAGGAAACTTGGTGGGCAACCGATTCCACCATTCCTCAGTCATCTTCCCTGCATCGTTTGGCTGCATTTCGCCTGCCGCGACTTCGCCAAACAGGCATGCCCGGTCCTGCGCGCATAGGGTCACGAAATAGGCGCCGGTCTGGGAATAGTCGTACCCGAGCAGACGAAGGGAACGGCGGTGATGCTGATCCGAGTCAAACGGCATGATGACGTGCCCCAACCCTCTATGCAGTCACCACCCAGTAGTCCTCTTCGCTGCGGGCGCCGAGGCCGAGCTCGATGGCCCTCCGGATGATCGGCATCTCCCAAACGGGCGCCTTCAGCATGTTGTCCCGGGGGTAGGACTTCAAGACCTTCAGCCCCTCGGCGTCCAGGGCTATCTGATCGCCCGACGCCATGATGAGGCCTGGCTCCACCATCTCACCCTTGATGGGACCGTCCGTCACGAAGGCCTTCCGGCCGTCCAGGATAATGAGGTCCGGCTGAACCGCCAGGTTCAGCTCGATCATCTTCAGGTACATCGGCTCCTCGGGCTTGCCTCCCCGGAAGTCCGCGTGCATGTAGACCATCTCCCTGGGGTGGGTCAGCCCGACGGCCAGCTTCAGGCTCATGGTGAAGCTGGCGAGGAAGTGGTGCTTCAGACAGGGCAGGTAAACGATCTTGTCGAACTGCTTCAGCGCCCTGGGCAAAGCCACGCTCTTCCACCACCGGGCCTCCCCGCCCAGCCGGACGTCCATCCAGGGTCCTGGATCGAAGTCGATGATCGGCAGCTTCAGCTCCCGGGCGGCAGCAGCGGAGACCCCCAGCTTCTCCAGCACGCCGGAGGTCGGCAGCGAGGGCCAGCCCGAGCGCTCCCCCAGGGTCAGGTCCGTGATGCCCTCCTCCCGCAGCAGCTCCACCACCGCCATCAGGAAGGGCAGATCCGTCGCCGCGGGAAGGGGATCGGGACTGTTGAAGTTCGCCTTGAGCAACACCCGATCTCCGGGGTTCAGGGCACGACGCACACCGCCGATGGCGTCGACCGCCGCCCTCACCGCCGACTTCAGGTCACCATCTGAAGCCGGGACCCTGGAAACCAGGGCCAGACCGTCGTCCGTGTACACGTTCGCCGGGCGGTGTCGCCAGTCGTTGACCTCCTCTACCACCCTCTCCATCTGGAGAAGCTCTTCCCACTTCATGAGCCACCCCCCATTCTGGAATATATGCTGCGCTACTGCCGACTAAGTAG
>JAMCTB010000007.1:4368-6934 GCA_023380955.1 Chloroflexota bacterium
AGGTAGCAGAAAGTCCCTTGCACTGAATCCGGCCCAGTGGCCCGAAAAAGTGCAGCCAACTATTTGATACCTACTTAGACGTGCCGTCCCGGCGATCGGGTAACCTATTAGCTACTCCCAAAGAGATGATCGATCAATTCCTCACGTACGAAATGCAGGCGGATTACCTTAGGCATGTCGGTCTCCTCGAAATGGCACCGCACTGCATCCCGGACCTTCTCGTGCAAATCGGCCAGGTCATCTGCCTCACTGAAGATGGAGGCACCCAATGCCCTAGCCGTATACCCTCCCTCTGGTGCCTCTTCGACGACAGAAATGACTTCGTCCACTTGTTTCCCCGTTCGGTCACCAGCCCGGTTCCCAGTCGCTGCTTCCTCAAGGGCACGGGCCCGAAGGCCGTGGGGCACTCAGCCGAATGACGAAAACTGCGCCCCACCGGCCGGTAATCCTATCACGGACTTACGTGGCCGTGACTTGATCCGAAGTTCCAGCAAGATCCGCAACCGTGCGCTCCACCGCATCGGATCGACCGAGTTCGCAGGCAGATAGGTGTCCCATGATCTGGCGGCTGATGAATAGCTTGGACACCACCACCTCCAGCGTCCCATTATGCTACTCAGTTCCAGAACTGTCACGAAACCCAAGGGCCTGTGCGGCAAGGTGACCAGTGGCCAGGCAGTGTGGGATGGAAACGGGTTGGTGGCTAAGGAATCGGCCAACGTGGCCGCCAACGAGGCCACCGGCCGAAACCTCGATTCCTCGATAGTGGGACCACGATGAACGTACCCGGAGGGCCGTTGGAAGCGCAACCGGCTCCGTGGGTGGCTACTGGGGCACGATCCTCAGAATCCGGTCGTCGTCCGCCATGTGGGGTTGCCCCTACCGTCCCGATTGCTGGTGCAGAAGTAGAGAAAGCCGTCGGGCCCCTGGACCACGTCCCGGAGCCGCCCGTAGACCCCCTCGAACAGCCGCTCGTCGGATATCACCTGGCGGGAATTGGGAGCCCCCAACACCACCAGGTGCAGGTGCTGGCCCCGCAGGGTGGCGAAGAAGAGGTTGCCGGTCCAATCCGAGAGCTGGTCGCCATCGTAGAAGGTCGCCCCCGAGGGCGCCACGCTGGGGGCGAAGGCCAGGGCCCAGGGGACCTCCAGATTGGTGGCTACCACCTCTACTCGAGGCTGGAAAGGTGATTGGGCGGCGAATCTGGCCGGAAGGGTGAAGCTGTTGGAAGATCGATCCCCCGCAAGGCGCGGAGGAGCCGCCGGCTCGGAGGGGAAATCGTCCGACGCAAACAGCGCCACCAGGAGAAGCGCGAGCAACAGCGAGGCTGTGGTGAGGAAGCTTCGTCTCACGGCTCTCTCCTTCAGGACGTGGTCTCCTCGCCCTCGGCGCCTCATACCCCGTCTTCCCTGGGGAGGGCAGAGGCTAGCCCGCACTTTGCGTACCAAATCAAGCAGCTACCGATCCCAAACTACCGATCCCAAACTATTGACCAGGTTTCTCACCAATGCTATGCTGCCGGATCAAATCGGCACCGTTATCGAGAGGCCTCTCTAGCCAACGATGGCAGCCCCCAGCCGGTGGCCGGGTCTCCTACCCTTTAACGGGCTGTATGCCCTTACGCTCCTGTCGACCCGGTTCAGTCTTGCGGCCCATCCCTTGGCTTGTTCCAGCTCACTCTATCGGCGTCCCCGCATCCGACCCGAGCTGCTGATGTAACGACGTCTCTCGATCCCCGGTTGGCCGGCTCAAAAGGATGCAGCCCTCCAGACGACGAGGTCTCGAGCGTTTTCCGGGTTCTTTGTGGCGACCGGTGGCGCCGTTGGATAGTCGATAGCGTCGCCGTCAGCCCCATGGGGAATGCCCCACGGGGACTACAAGCACACTAAGGGAGGCAGTATGTCCAGGACCCGGCCACACGGCGTGTATTGGCGAGACTTCCTCAAGCTGGCCACCGCGGGGGTGGCAGCGCTGGCCCTGGTCGGCGCGCTCACCGCATGCGGATCCTCGGCACCGGCGCCGGCAGCTACTCAAGCTCCCGCGGCGCAACCCACTAAAGCCGCCGCAGCAGCTCAGCCGACCCAGGCGGCGCCGGCGGCGACAACGGCGCCCGCGGCAGCCGCGGCGCCCGCGGGCAAGGGCAAAGTGGCACGCGTCGCCTACATCATGGCCCCCGGAGGGGCGTCCGATAAGGCTGCCATCGAGTTCGGCAGGTGGATGGCCGATCGGACCAAGGGCGAGCTGACGGTCCAGATCTTCCCCGGCGGCCAGTTGGGCGGCGAGCGAGACATGGTCGAGTCGGTGCAGATGGGCTCCATGGAGATCGCGGTCTTTGGCTCCTACGTCCTTAGCAACGTGACGCCGGAATACGGCGGCGTGCTGGATGTGCCCTACCTGATTCGAGACCAGGATCACTTCCGCAAGGTCGTCGACGGCCCTCTGATGAAGCCCGCGTACGACGAGATGCTGCAGAAAAAGGGCCTCCGCCACATCGCCTGGGAGAACCGGGGTCCCCGCTACCTGACCAGCAACAAGCCGGTCAAGGAGCCCGCCGATCTGAAGGGCG
>JAMCTB010000008.1:0-9552 GCA_023380955.1 Chloroflexota bacterium
GGTCGTCGGAGGCCACCAGGAGCCCGGTGCTGCCGTCCTCCACGTACTCCGCGGCCTGCCCCACCCGGTCTGCCACCACGGCCACCCCGGCCACCAGGAGGTCCAGCAGCTTTACCGGGCACTTGGTCCGATTCAACAGGGTGTCGTCCAGGGGGTAGAGGGCCACGTCGGCTGCCCGGAAGTAGCCGGCCACCTGATCCGGGGGCAGCCACCCCGCCAGCACTACCTGGCCCGCCACCCCCCGATCGGCCGCCTGACGTCGCAGCTCCGTCTCCTCGCCCTCGAGCCCCTGGCCCACCACCAGCAGCACCGTGTCCGGGATCGCCCGCAGGATCTCCTGGAAGCAATCCATCAGCCGCCCGGTGCCGAACTCGAAGAACCTGGTGTAGAGGAGCACGACTGGCCGGCCCTCCAGCCCCAGTCGGGAGCGCAGATTCGGATCGGCCGGGGCCACCAGCCCGGGGGAAGACGCGGCCGGAGCGTTCGGAAGGTAGAGGGTCCGCTGCGCTCCCACCTGCCGGGTGCGCTCTAGCAGCGCCCGACTGGCGACGGTGACCAGGTCCGCGTGGCGCAGCGACCACCGCTCCTGCCGGGCGACGAAGCGCTTCAGCCACCAGGGGAAGGGCTGCCGATCGTTCCAGCCACCGTCCCCCTCCCAGTCGTCGGTATCCAGCACGAGCCTCCCGCGATAGAGACCCAGCCGCCGCAACCACCAGAAGAGGGAGAGCACCCCACCCGAGTAGGCGATAGGCTTGAAGCAGTAGAGGACCTCGGGATGCCAGTGCCAGGCGAAGTGGGCCAGGATAAGCAGCTGCCAGATATGGCTAAGACCGGGTACGCGTGGACCCCGACCGGCGTACTTCAGCCGAACCCCGTTCTGCTCAGCGGGCCCCCCATGGTCATCCGACCGGCGGATGGGGAGCGCCGCGCAGACGGAGTGTCCACGGGTGGCGAGGGCCTCGGCGAGGGGCAGCGCCCTGACGGCCATCGTCTGTTTGCCGGTCAGCCCGAAGTTGCCCACGACGGCGATTCGCACAGCGGGGATCCCCCCTAGCCAATCAAGTGCTCAGGTGGCCGAAGATCCATCTACTCGACGGTGACGCTCTTCGCGAGGTTCCTCGGCTGATCCACGTCGCAGCCGCGACTCACTGCCGCGTAGTAGCTGAACAGCTGCATCGGGACAACGTTGACGAAGGGTGAGATCAGCTCCGGCACCCGTGGCACGTAGATCAGCTCGTCGACGTGCTGCCTGATCTCCTCGTCGCCCTCGGAGGCGATGGCGATAACCCGTGCGCCCCGAGCCTTGACCTCCTGGATGTTGCTCACCATCTTCTCGTAGGTCCGAGACTGGGTCGCCACGGCCAGGATCGGCATCGAGGGATCCAGCAGCGCGATGGGCCCGTGCTTCAACTCGCCGGCCGGGTAGCCCTCAGCGTGGATGTAGCTGATCTCCTTCAGCTTGAGGGCGCCCTCCATGGCGGTGGGGTAGCCCACGCCACGGCCCAGGAACAGCAGGTGAGCCACGTTGGCCACGGAATAGGCGATGCGAGCCGCCTCGTCGTTGGTCTTCAGGGCCTGCTCTATGGCCTCCGGCGCGGAGGCCAGCTGAGCCACGACCGCCTCGGCCTCCTCCGAGCTCATGGTGCCCCGGACCCGCGCGATGTGAACCCCCAGCAGCATCAGCACCGCCAGCTGGCCGGTGAAGGTCTTGGTGGCGACCACCCCGATCTCAGGTCCCACCTGGAGGTAGAGGACCGCGTCGGCGCCAACCGTGATGGCGCTGCCGACCGAGTTGGTGATAGCCACCGTCTTCGCGCCGTGGGCCTTGGCCTGCTCGAAGGCGGCCAGGGTATCGGCGGTCTCGCCGGACTGGGTCACGGCGATGAACAGGGTGTGCTCGTCCAGATAGGGCTCGGCGTACCGGAATTCCGAGGCGATAGCCACCTCTACCGGCAGGCGGCTCCACTCCTCGAAGGCGTACTTGGCGATCATGCAGGCGTAGGAGGAGGTGCCACAGGCGGTCATGACGATGCGGTCGATCGCGGAGAGCTCCAGGTGTGCCACCTCCGCCAGCAGGCCGTCCCGCTGCCCCAGCCGCCCCATGAGGGCGTTGCGCACCGCCTCGGGCTGCTCGTTGATCTCCTTCAGCACGAAGTGAGGGTACCCGCCCTTCTCCGCCGCGGTCTGATCCCATTCGATCCGCACCGGCTGAGCGTCGACTCGCTGGCCCGCCGGATCCCAGACCGACACCCCTGTTGGGGTCAAGTGGGCGATCTCTCCCTCGCCCAGCCGGACGACCCGGCGGGTCCTGGAGAGCAGCGCGGGGATATCCGAGGCCAGGTAGTTCTCCTCGTCCCCAAGACCGACTATCAGCGGGGCACTCTGCCTGGCGCCCACCACGGACCTGGGCTCGTCGAGGCTCAACACCGCGATGGCGTAGGCGCCGCGAACTTGCGCCAGGGCGAGACGCACGGCGGTAACCAGCCTCGACCGGGTGCCGTCCTCCCCCAGCCGCTCCAGCCGGGACAGCTCATCCTCGATCAGGTGGGCCAGCACCTCGGTATCGGTCTCGCTGTAGAACTGGTGGCCCCTCTCCAGGAGGCCCCGCCGAAGGGTGGCGAAGTTCTCGATGATGCCGTTGTGGACGACACACAATCGCCCGGTGCAGTCGGTGTGGGGGTGCGCGTTCTCCGTCGAAGGCCGGCCGTGGGTCGCCCACCGGGTGTGGCCGATCCCCACGGTACCCTCGGGGCCGGAATCGCTCAGCTCCTTCGCCAGGTTGAGCAGCTTCCCAGCGGCCCTGTGGATCGACAGATCTCCATTCGGCGTGATCACCGCCACGCCCGCGGAATCGTAACCCCGGTACTCCAGACGACGCAGTCCGTCCATCAGGATCGGCAGCACCTGTGAACTACCCACGTAGCCGACTATCCCGCACATGCCGCACTCCCATATAAACTGAGTTCCAACAGGTCACGCGCCGTGGCGCCCACCCCGACGGGGCCGGAGGCATCCCGGCTGATCTCGGCCAGGGTCATGCCGTCGAGGGTCCGCTCTCCCGAGCTGGCGAACATCACCCTGGGGATGACCCAGCCATCCATCGCCTTCTCCCTCAGCACGGGGGAGACGTCCGAGCCCGTCAGCAATCCCGATACGGTGACGCCCGCTCCAAAGAACTCGTTAGCCACCGCACACACCTCAACCCTGAGTCCGTCCACACGGTTCATGTCGTTGGCGAGCCGCTGCAAGGTGGGGTACGCCGAGCGGCCGCAGATCCACCCCACTCGCCGCCGGCCCGGCGCAGCGGCCGGCAACCGACGTCTGCAGTTGGCCCACGAGGAAAGCAATCGACGTACCAAACCCACGCCATTGTCCAACTGGGGGTACCCGTCGTACCAGACGGCAGCCGGTACCGGCTTTCCCGTCATGCTGTAGAACTCGTCGCCCAGGTGAACGAAGCTCCTCCCCAGCTCTCTCCGGAAGAGCCTCTGCCTGAAGGAAACCTGCTCTACCACGGCGCGGGCCTCCTCCGGCGTGTAGCCTCGCACCCCGGTCCCTCGATAGAAGCGCGTGAGCCCCACCGGGACCACCGCCACCGAGATCACGGTCTCCTGCCGCTCCGCCAGGTCGTCGATCGTGCGCTCCAGACTCGCCCCGTCGTTGAATCCCGGGCAGAGAACCACCTGAGCGTTGATCTGGATCTTCCGCCGTCCCAGGTCGTCGATCTGCTCGAGGATGTCGGCTGCTTCCGCCCCCATCAGCCGGTTCCGCAACCCCCTCTCGGTGGCATGAACCGAAACGTAGAGCGGGCTGAGCCGCTGCTGCTCGATGCGATCCAGGTCCGCAGCGGTCAAATTGCTGAGGGTTATGAAGTTCCCATAGAGGAACGAAAGCCGGTAGTCGTCGTCCTTTATGTAAAGTGTCTTCCGCAGGCCGCGGGGCAGGTTCTTCACGAAGCAGAAGGTGCAGTTGTTGCGGCATCTTCGGATCCCGTCGAAGACCGGGCTATCGAACTCGATCCCCAGCTCCTCGTCCCACTCCTTCGCAACCCGAACCTCGTGCTCCTCCCCCTCTCGCTCGAAGCTCACGGTCAGATCCGGCGCGTCCGACCAGAACCGGTAGTCGATAACGTCGGCAACTCGCAGCCCGTCCAGCGTCAGCACCCGGTCGCCCGCGCGAATCCCGATCGCATCCGCTACGCTGCCATCGGCCACCGCAGTGACCAAACCGCCCTCGCTCTCTCGATACTCCACGTGCCTTCCCATCCCGGGGTCGATAGATTCACTACCCTTCCACCGCGTCGGTGTAGAACCCGCGCCGCTCCTCGGGAAGGAGGGCCGCGATCCTCGCCATCATGGAAGCGGTCATGGTGTCCAGGTCTCCCCTGTCACCCTCGCCCCGCTCCAGGGTAAAGGGCTTCCCCACCCGAAGGGTGATGGCCGGCCTTGTCAACAGGGAGAAGGGGCCCTTGATCCGCTCCGTGCCGGTGATGGCCACCGGAAGGATCGGCGCCTTCGCCATGTGGGCGACCAGGGCAGAGCCGGCGAAGGCCTTGTTCAGCCTCCCCGTCTTGCTGCGGGTACCCTCGGGGAACATGCCCACGACCCCTCCGCCCTTCAGCACGGCCGTCGCGGTCCGCAGGGCCTGGCGATCCGGCTGGCCCCTCTTCACGGCGAATGCCCCGTACCAGCGGACCACGCGGCCCACCAGCGGGTCGCGGAAGGCCTCTTCCTTGGCCATGAAGGTGACGCGCCGGGGCAGCAGGGCTCCCAGAGAGGGTGGATCTATCATGCTAATGTGGTTGGACACCAGCAGGAAGGATCCCGTCGAGGGAACGTTCTCCAGCCCTTCCACCACACATCGGGTGAGCAACCACAACAGCAACCGGACGCCCGTGCAGGCAAAGCTGTAGAACATTTGGGCAGATTTCCCTAGGCGCCGCCGGAGGGGGCAACGTGCACGCCTGTCTTCTGCTGAAACAGCTCCAGCACCTTGTCGACGACCTGCTCGATGGTCATGGAGGTCGTGTCGACGACGATGGCATCGGTCGCGGCCTTGAGGGGGGCTACGGCCCGTCCGCTATCGTACGCATCGCGGCGCCGCAGCTCGGCCAAGACCGTGTCGAAGTCGACCTTCATCCCCTGGGCCTCCGCCTGCTTCTGGCGGCGCCTCGCCCTCTCTTCCTCGCTGGCCACCAGGAACAGCTTCACCTCGGCCCCCGGCCACACCACCGTTCCCGGCCAGGATCACCCCGCCCTTGTCGGCCACCGAGCGCTGGACATCGATCAGGGCAGTACGAACGTCGGGATGGGCCGAGACTTCGGAGACGTTGGCGTCGACCTGAGGGGTGCGGATCGCCAGCGATACGTCGTCGCCGTCGGCCAGGACCACCGCTTGGCGCGGGTCGCCAGGCGGGGCAGCCTTCACCTCTATGGTCGTATCGCCGGCCAGCTTGGCCAGCGTCTCCCCATCGGACGGGGAGATACCCTGCTGGAGAGCCACCCAGGTGATAGCCCGGTACAGCACCCCGGTATCCAAATAGAAGTACCCCAGCCTTTCGGCCAGGATCTTGGCGATGGTAGTCTTCCCCGACGCGGCGGGACCGTCAATGCATATGACTGGCGCCTTCACTCCCCGTCCTCTTCAACATTCTTACTTCGGTGGGCGTCAGGTACCGGTACGCACCGGGCGGCAGCGAGCCCAACCAGAGGGGGCCAACCCTCATCCGCACCAGCCGCTCCACCCTGTACCCCAGGGCATGGAGCATCCGCCGGATCTGGCGGTTCCGCCCCTCGTGGATGGTCATGCCGAGCCAGGTGCTCTTGCCATCGGAGTTCAAGACGCGGACCTGGGCGGGCGCGCTCTTCCCCCCGTCGATGACCACACCCTCGCGCAGGGCTCGCAGATCCTCTTCCTTGACGGTGCCCGGCACTGCGACGTGGTACTCCTTCTCGTAGGCGTAACGGGGGTGAGCCAGGAGGTTGGCGAACTCCCCGTCGTTGGTCATCAGGATCAACCCCTCGCTGTTGGCGTCCAGCCGTCCCACCGGGTAGATCCGCGAGTTGTGAGGCACCAGATCCATCACGGTGGGGCGCCGCTCGGGATCGTCGACGGTGGTGATGTATCCCGCCGGCTTGTTCAGCATCAGGTAGCTCTTCTTGACCCGCTTCGGAATCGGCTTGCCGTCTACCGCGATGCTGTCGCGCTCGGAGTCCACCTTGGTGCCCAGCCGGGTGACGACCTCGCCGTTGACGGACACCCGCCCCGCCAAGATCATCTCCTCGGCGGCACGGCGCGAGTCGACGCCGGCATGCGCCAGCACTTTTTGGAGCCGCTCTCTCTTCCCGTTTGCCTCGTCGCCGTTTTCCGATGGCGACCCGTGAACTATGGAAGGTCCGTCAGCCATGACACCTGCAAGATAAGACAGGGCTTTCCCAACCAAACCAAGAACCCTGGCAACACCGAGGCTGCTAGTTCCCCTCGTCGTACAGCGGCGCCTCCGCCACCTTCCTCCCGAAGAGGTAATAGGTGACGAGGCCGGCCGACCCATCCGCCTTCGACGCGTCGGGCACCAGAGAGTAGAACCACCGCAGATAGGGCTTCTGCCAGCCCGGGAACACGAGGCTGGGTCGCGTCCTGGCGACCATCCGCCCGACCTCTTCCCCCCGACTGTAGCTGCCTAGTGGCGAATCCGCCGCAGGCAGAGTGTCCCACGTGTAGTCGGCAAAGAAGTAATCCAGCAGGGCGGCCGCATCGGCGAAAATGTCCGCGCTGTCCAGCACGACGGCGATGGCCCTGTGCCCGTTGCGCGTTGCCGAGAAGACCAGACACCGCCCCGCGTTATCAGTATACCCCGTCTTCACCCCGTCCGCACCAGGGTAGACGCCCAACAGCTTGTTGCTGTTCTTGAAAACCCAGCGAATGGGGCCGTCGATGCGGAACTCCGTGGCTCCCACGATCCTCGCGAACACGGGGTTCTGCATGCCGGCCCGGGCTATGATGGCGAGATCGTAGGCCGAGGAGTAGTGGCCATCGGCGTCCAACCCGTGGGGGGTCACGAAGTGAGTATCCTTTAGCCCCAGCTGCTCGGCCTTCGCGTTCATCATCGCGGCGAACCCGGGGATCGACCCTCCTACGTAGTCCGCCAGGGCCACCGCCGCGTCGTTCCCCGAGGGCAGTAGCAGGCCGTACAGCAGCTGCTCGACCGTCAGTTGATCCCCTGGGTCGAGACCTATGACCGAAGGCTCCACCTTCACGTCGGGCCCAGCCTTCACCACGTCGCTCAGCTGGGCTTTCTCCAGGGTGACCAGGGCGGTGACCATCTTGGTGGTGCTGGCCTGCGCTCGGCGCTCGTGGGAGTTCTTCTCGTACACCACCTGGCCCGTGCCGGCGTCCATGATGACCGCCGCCTTCGCCGAGACCTGCGGCGGTCGGTCGACCCGCATCAGCTTCAGGGTCAGCGGGGTGGCCGGCGTGACGGCGGCCTGCGACTCGATCAGCGTGGGCGGCCCAAAGCCACTGGTCACCAGGGCCAGCAGCAGCAGCAATAGTGCCGCAACTCGTCGAGGAGCTCTAATAGCCATGGTCTACGAAGCCCGAGGTCACGTCTAGGAACCGCTGTATTCGAAGAAGCTTGCCCTCTGCGCTCAGCTCCACGGCCATCAGGTCCACTCGCCAGGGCCGCTCCTCCTGGCCGGTGGCGGCCAGATACCACTCGGCCAGCCTGGCCAACCGAAGGGCCTTCGGTCGGGTTATCGTCTCTTCCGGTCGAACCAGGCAGGGTTGCCTCTTCGTTCGGACCTCCACGAAGATCACCCCGTCGGGCGCCTCGACCACCAGATCCAACTCACCCAGACGACAGCGATAGTTCCGCGCCACCACCCGGCACCCTTCTTTCTCCAGGTACCGGCCGGCCAGATCTTCGCCCTCCCGGCCAGTGCGCTGCCGATCTGAGGTCACAGAAGCAACTCCCGACCCGCCTCGATAGGCTCGTAAGGCCGACGGTGATGGCCGCAGAGGCCCATCGGTCGTCCTTCGCCCGACACGCTTCGTCGACGCACCCTGTTGCCCCGTAGTATCGAACATCCGCCCGGTGTTGCAAAGATGCAGCGCGGAACTAGGGCGAAACGTCGTCGAGCCCCGAGCCAGAGGGCTGTCGGGCACTCGCAGGCTCCGAACCGTCCTCGGGGAAACCGGGGGTCCAGTCCACGAAGAGATCCGGACCCGTGAGCGAGCGGACCGGGGCGAAGGTTCGGCGGTGGAACGGGGTGGGGCCCGCCGCTCTGAGGGCTTCCAGGTGGCCGGGGCTCCCGTAGCCGGCGTTGTGATCCCACCCGTAGACGGGGTAGATGGCGGCCAGCCTCTTCATCAACCGGTCCCGAGTCACCTTCGCGATTATGGAGGCACAGGCTATGGAGTAGCAGAGGGCGTCGCCGTCGATGATGGCAGTGTGCGGCCCCAGGGTCGGATCGCGGAACTCGCGCCCGTCCACCAGGACGTGGTCGTAGGGGGAGACTCGGGCCAGGGCCCGCCGCATCGCCAGGCGAGAGGCCGCCAGGACGTTGAGAATCTCGATCTCCTGGACGGATGCCGCGCCCACCCCAACGGCGACCGCCTGCCGGAGGATCTCACCGTAGAGGCGCTCGCGCTGGGAGGGGGAGAGGGTCTTTGAGTCCCGCACGCCCTCGATCGCATCGCAGCCGGTGGGGACCAGGCAGGCTGCTGCTACTACCGGCCCCGCCAGTGGGCCGAGGCCCGCCTCGTCCAGGCCGACTACCCGGAGTCTCCCCTGTCGCCACAGATCGCGCTCTCGCGCGAGGCTGGGGAACATCACCATCCGACATCTCTCCCGGCGAGCTGCGCGGAAAGCCTGGAACTAGCTCCGGTGCCGTCCGTCCCTCCGGCCTGTCTCAGGCAGGAGAGTAGTGCGCGACGAGCAGCGGGAGGGTCACCACATCGGGGAATTCGGGGGGTGTGCGATGGGGAGCAGTGCGGGGGACGCACGCGCACCCCCGCACCTTAAGCCTGTCCGCCCTCTGCAGATGAACGGCGGGTTGCTGCCGGTGGACGCTTCTCTTTGATCCGCGCAGCCCTGCCGACGAGCGACCTGAGGTAGTAGAGACGGGCCCGTCGCACCAGGCCGCGCCGCATCACGTCCACCTTGTCGACTCGAGGCGAAGCGAGCGAGAAGGTTCGCTCAACGCCAACGCCGTGGCTGATGCGCCGGACGGTGAAGCTTCCGTCGGCTTGCCGCGGCTTCACCAGGCGGATGACTACGCCCTCGAAGTTCTGGAGCCTCTCTCGGCCCCCTTCGATCACTTTGACGCCAACCCGAACGGTATCCCCGGGTCCGAAATCCGGGATGTTCGCGTTGCGCTCGATGCCCAAAGCCTGATTGGGACTGATCACTGCCTACCCCCTGGCCAGCACAACTTACTTACACAATACGCCGAGGGATTATAGCATGGCAACCTAAAGGCTAACAACTGCCGCACGCGTCACGGTCTCTCCAGCTGCTTCATTGCCTCTTGAACTCGCAGGCTGATCTCGCCT
>JAMCTB010000008.1:9562-9987 GCA_023380955.1 Chloroflexota bacterium
CGGCCCCAGGGCCGCCTCCAGCCGCCGCACCGCCTGGGCCCCCTCCCGCAAGTCCAGGTTGGGGTGGAGAGACCCCAGCAGCTTCAGGGCGAAGAGGCTCTCCCGGAGGAGGCTAGCCTCCCCTACCGTGCGTCGCATCCCCTCCAGCCCGGCGGTCGGATCCACTTTCGGCGGGTACCCCGCCTTCCTCAGTCTGTCCACCAGCTCTCGCACCCGCTCCGGGTACACCCGGTAGCTCCGAGCCCCCAGCCGGGAGTGCAGGCAGGCGGCAACCCCCGGCAGGGCGGGCAGTAGCTCCGCGTCCTCGGGCGTGGCGGCGGTCAGGACGGTAGCTCCCTCCAGCGCGAACCTGCCGTACTGGGAAACCCAGTCGCTCAGCCGCTCCCCCACGGCAGTCACGGCCGTTCCCCCGGCGTATTGTGTAA
>JAMCTB010000009.1 GCA_023380955.1 Chloroflexota bacterium
TGGCCAGCATCCGGTCCTCCCGGGCCCGCTCCACGTTCAGGATCTTGCCCCGCAGCGGCAGGATCGCCTGGAAGCGCCGGTCCCGGCCCTGCTTGGCCGAGCCGCCGGCCGAGTCGCCCTCCACCAGGTACAGCTCCGACCTGGACGGATCCTTCTCCGAGCAGTCGGCCAGCTTGCCGGGGAGGGTCATCCCCTCCAGGGCGCCCTTCCGGATCACCAGATCCCGGGCCTTCCGCGCCGCCTCCCGCGCCCGGGAGGCCGTCACGCACTTCTCGATGATCCTCCTGGCGTCGGTCGGGTTCTCCTCCATGTACTGGGCCAGGGCGTCGCCGACCGCCGACTCCACCTGGGTTCGGACGTCGGCGTTGCCCAGCTTCGCCTTGGTCTGGCCCTCAAACTGGGGCTCCGCCAGCTTCACGCTGATGATGGCGGTGAGACCCTCCCGCACGTCGTCGCCCGAGAGGCTCTGGTCGCCCTCCTTGATCAGGTTGTTCTTGCGGGCGTAGTCGTTCAGGGTGCGGGTGAGGGCCGCCCGGAAGCCGGTGAGGTGGGTGCCGCCGTCGACGGTGTTGATGTTGTTGGCAAAGGAGAACACCGACTCGGCGTAGCCGTCGTTGTACTGGATCGCCACCTCGACCTGGGTTCCGTTCACCTGCTTCTCGACGTAGAAGGGCCGCGAGGTCAGCACCACCCGGTTCTTGTTCATGTGGCGGACGAAGGAGACCACGCCCCCCTCGAAGTAGAAGGAGAGCTCCCGGTCGGCCCGATGGTCCACGAACTTGATCCGCAGCCCCTTGGTCAGGTAGGCCATCTCCCGGAAGCGCTGGGCCAGGGTATCGAAGTTGTAGTCCAGGGTGTCGAAGATCTCCTGGTCGGCGAGGAAGGTCTGCCTGGTCCCGTGGCCCTCCGCGGGCACTATCTTCTGCACCGGCCCCTGGGGCGCACCCCGCGCAAACTCCTGCCGGTAGAGGAACCCACCGGTCTTCACCTCGGAGCACATCCAGCTGGAGAGGGCGTTCACAACCGACACGCCCACGCCGTGGAGGCCGCCGGACACCTTGTAGGCGCCGCTGCCGAACTTGCCGCCGGCGTGGAGGATGGTCATCACCACCTCCAGGGCGGGCTTGCCCACCTGGGGCTGGATGTCCACGGGGATGCCGCGACCGTTGTCTTCCACGCTCACCTTGCCGTCGGCGTGGATGGTCACCTCTATGGAGTCGCAGTAGCCCCCCAGGGCCTCGTCCACACTGTTGTCCACCACCTCGTACACGAGGTGGTGAAGACCCCGGTAATCGGTGCTGCCGATGTACATCCCGGGGCGACGGCGGACGGCCTCGAGGCCTTCCAGCACCTGTATGTCGGAGCCGCTGTAGGTTGTCTTCTCTTCACCGATCATATTCGCCAAGACCTCAATCGGGGATTGGAAACCAGTCCTAGGCCGGGTCCCTAATCCCTACCAGTCTATTGTTCAGTACCAGGAACCGGTCGCGATAGAAGCTCATGCTGGCCACCGCCAGCCCGGCAGAGATGTAGGCGTTGCCGAGAACGGCCGCGATAGTACCTACCAGGTTCTGGGCCACGGCATCCCAGACGATGGGCATGCCCAGGGTGATGATCCAGATCAGCACCACCAGCCCCAGGGTGGGCCCCATGTTGAACCTCACCACGGCGACGCTGTTGCGGATCGCCTGGACGGGCCCCACATCGCTGATCACCATGGCGTCGACGACGAAGAACAGGTAGAACTGCACCCACAGGGCAGTAACCCACAGAAAGGCGGCGATGAAGCCTACCAGGGAGCTGTTCACCGTCCCGAGCACCACACCCAGCACTACCGCGGGCAGCCCCAAGAGCAGGGCCACCCCGATCGCCAGCAGCAAGAGGACCAGCAGCCGTCCCCAGGTTCGCCAGATCCTGCCCCACAGGGTGCCGGCACCCTCGTCGATCCCTCGGACGGGCCGCGCCACGGCCACGTAGTAGATCGAGGCCAGCCATAGGCCGGCGATGGGCAGCAACAGAAACAGCAGCAGGGCCATCCACGGACTGTCCAAGGTCACCGTTGCTCCGAGACCCTCTCGACCGGACATCAAGCTCGGGATGCCCGGAATGTGGGTTGTCAGCAGGGAGAACAGGTTGAAGCTCTCCCCCGCTCGCAGCAACCACTCCCGGTAATCCTGGTAGCTCTGCAGCATTTCGGCTGACAGACCGAGGGGCATCGCTATCCGGCCCACGGTCCTTTGCACCAGCGGTGCCAGGGAAAGGTGAGGGCCGAGCCAGAAGAAGAGGTCGACCAGGACGGGAACGGCGACGATCCAGGGATGCCTGTTGACGGTGTCGTATCCTGCGGTGAGGGTGTCGATGACACCCGTTGATCCGCGTTCTTTGTCCTTCGCAAGGCCAGGTTCTCTCACGTATCAATTTTACCATATGCAGCTTGCATAGAAAAGGAAGGAAGGGGCGGAATAACGGTCGATTACGGCCATTATCCCGCCCTGTTGAGGGGGTTTTTCGGGAGGGGAGGCTGCCTCCCCTCCCTCCCGAAGGGTGGTCAGCGGTTGGCCGGGGCTCCCGCTCGCCGCCGCAGCCCCACGCTGAGCAGCAGCAGGCCTATCATCAACAGTTGCCGGTAGCCTCGGTCCGAAGGCTCTCCGGCGTTCGGTAGGACGCCAGGCTGCGGCGCCGCACCCGAGGCCCACCAGCAAGCCTAGAAGGAGAGTGGAAAGTGATCGCCTCCGTACCACCTGTTCGCCTGCCTTTTCTCCGGGCCGGTTGGCTGCGGCTTTCCGGGAGCAACTTCGGGACCCGACGTCTCGCGCGGTTTGGGAGTAGAATGGCGGGACACTCGTTCCTTGGGGGCGTCCATTGGGGTCAACTGTCGATGCGAGGGGTGGCGAGGCCTCCCCGCAGGGGCCGTCCACAGTGCATCAGGGCAAGCCGCTGATGCGGGGCTGGTTCCACATCTTCGCGGCCTTGGGATCGGTAGCGGCGACCGTCGGCCTGCTGCTGCGGACGCTCGACGATCCCCTCAGGCTCCTCTCGCTCCTCGTCTTCGGGCTGAGCACCATCGAGCTGTACACCGTCAGCGCCATCTACCACGTCGGGTGGTGGAAGGGCAGGCGTCGCACGGTGCTTCGTGCCCTGGATCACGCCAACATCTTCGTGCTGATCGCCGGAACCTACACGCCGATCTGCGTGAACGTCCTGTCCGGCTGGCTCCGCATCGCCCTCCTGGCGCTGATCTGGTTGCTGGCGCTGGTCGGCGTGGCCGGCGCGGTCTTCACCCTGCGGCTCCCTCGATGGGTTTCGACGGGACTGTACATCGTCATGGGTTGGGTGGCGCTGATTCCGGCGCCGGTGCTCATCCGGTTGCTGCCGTGGGAGGCCATCGGGCTACTGGTGGGTGGCGGCGTCCTGTACACCGTCGGTGCGCTGTTCTACGCCCTGAAGCGACCCAACCCCTTTCCTCGGGTCTTCGGCTACCACGAGATCTTTCACCTGTTCGTGATCGCGGGCGGCACGGCCTTCGTCGTCATGATCTGGGGTTGGGTGGTCCCGTTTCCTCGCTCCTGATTCCCCGCTCTCGGACCGCTTCGAAGCGCAGGCCGGGGCCGCGTCACGCGGCCCCGTACATTGCGTACAGGGTGGCCATCATCTTGATGCCGGTCAGGTACTGGCGTATCCCGATGTTCTCGTTGGGGGCGTGGGTGTTGGCCGTGGAGAAGGGCGCCCCCAGGCCGATGATGAAGGTGGGCGTCCCCAGGATCTCGGGGAAGAGGGCCAGGGGGCCGGAGCCCTCCAGCATCGGCCACACCACCGGTTCCTGGCCGTAGGCCTGGCGGGCTGCCCGGATGGCCGTCTGCACCACCGGGTTCTCGGGGGAGACTTTGTACTCCTCCGTCTCGCCGGTGATCTCGAGATTGGCCTCGTACCCTCGCTCGGCGAAGAAGGCCTTCACCCTGGCGATGGTGTCCTCGGCCGTCATGGCGTGGACCAGCCGGATGTCGATCTTGGCGGTGGCCTTGGCCGGCAGGATGGTCTTGGAGCCGGGGCCGGTGTAGCCGCCGAAGATCCCCTGGAGGTTGAAGGTGGGCTTGTACAGCAGCTCCGTCAGCAGCTCGGCCGGCGTGCCCTCCACCAGCAGCCGGTCCAAGCCGTAGTCCCGCCGGTACTCCTCGGCGGAGAAGGGGATGCCCTCGATCAGCTCCCGCTCGACCGAGGTGGGCGGCACGACCTGGTCGTAGAAGCTGGGGACCGCCACCGTCCTGCCGTCGGGCTTCACCTGGTGCAGCAGGTTTATGAGATCCCAGACCGGGCTGGGCATGATGGGGGCCTGGCTGGAGTGGACGTCTCGCCTGGGGCCATGGAGCTCCAACTCGGCCTTGATGATCCCCTTGTTGCCCAGGAAGAGGTGGGGCCGGCCCGACTCGTGGACACCCCGGTCGCACAGGATGGTGGCGTCGGCCCCTGCCAAACGGCCCCTGTGGGCCTTGAGGAAGCCCTCCAGGCTGGGGCTGCCGATCTCCTCCTCCCCCTCGAAGAAGAACTTGACGTTCAGTGGCAGCTTCCCCTGGGTTCGCAGCAGCGCCTCCACCGCCTTGAAGGTGGCCACCAGGTTCCCCTTGTCGTCGGTGGCGGCGCGGGCGTAGATGTAATCGCCGGCGCGGGTCGGCTGGAAGGGCGGGGTCTTCCACAGCTCCAGCGGCTCCGGCGGCTGGACGTCGTAGTGGCCGTAGATGGCCAGGGTGGGCAGGCCGTCGCCGGAGTGGAGCTCTCCGTAGACCACCGGGTAGCCCTCGGTGGGGAGGATCTCGCTGGCGATGCCGGAGTCCCTCATCATAGCGGCCAGCTTGCCGGCGCACTCATCCATGCCGACGTTCTGGGCGGAGATGCTGGGTTGGGCCAGCAGGTCGCACAGATCCTGGATCAGCGGCTCGGCTTCCTGGTCGACGTATCGGTAGACCCGGGTCAGGTCGGGGTGGGCCATGGTTGTCTCCTTCGTAGCTGACAGCTGATCGCTACGCAAACAGGTGGCACTCCACGAAGTGGTTAGGGGCCACCTCGACCCGGGGGGCGTCCTCCTCCCGGCAGATCGGCTTCGCCTTCCGGCATCGTGGGTGGAAGCGGCAGCCCGGCGGCAGGTCGATGGGGCTGGGGACCTCCCCCTCGATCTGGAGGGGCGCCTTCCGGTGCTCCGGATCGGAGCTGGGCACGGCGGCCAGCAGCACCTGGGTGTATGGATGGTAGGGCTCCGCGATCACCCTCTCGGTGGGGCCGATCTCCACCATCCGGCCCAGGTACATGATGGCCGTTCGATCGCACATGTAGCGGATCAGCGACAGGTCGTGGGAGATGTAGAGATCGGAAGAGCACACGTCTGCGGTCAGCCTCCGGAGCAGGTTCAGGACGCCCGCCCGAATGGAGACGTCCAGCATGGAGACCGGCTCGTCGGCCACGATGAAGCGGGGCTCCAGCACCAGGGCCCGGGCGATGGCGAGCCGCTGCCGCTGGCCGCCGCTCATCTCGTGGGGGTAGCGGTCGATGTAATCCGCGGCCGGCCGGAGCCCGGCCATCTCCAGCGCCTTCACGATCCGCTCGGTCCGCTCATCTCGGTCCCGGACGCCGTGGATGATCAGCGGCTCCTCGACGGTGTTGCCCACGGTGTAGCGTGGGTTCAGCGACTCGTAGGGGTCCTGGAACACCATCTGGGCGTTCCTGCGGAACCGCTTGAGGTCCTTGCCCTTCAGGTAGCCGATGTCCTCTCCCTGGAACAGGATCTCCCCCTCTGAGGGCTCGTAGAGGCGAACCATCACCTTGGCGGTGGTGGTCTTGCCGCAGCCGCTCTCGCCGGCCAGCCCGACGGTCTCTCCTTCGCCGATGTCGAAGCTGACGCCGTCGATGGCCTTGAGACTCTTTGGCGGCGTGCGCGACACCAGGGAGGCGAAGAACCCCGCGGTGAGCGGGAAGTGCTTCTTCAGGTTTTGAACTTGGATGATTCTGCCGTCAGCGGCCGTTGTGGCCATAAGGTACCTCTACTTTGTCCCAGTTCCCCTTCTTGGTGGCCTCCACCCGCATCCACTCGACCTCGTCCAGCCGGTGGCAGGCGGCCGTATGGTTGGGTCCCACCTGCACCATGGCCGGCTCCTGCAGATCGGAAGAGCA
>JAMCTB010000010.1 GCA_023380955.1 Chloroflexota bacterium
CGGCGTACTGGTGGGCGAGCAGGTGCGAGACCGGGCTTACGGTGGGGGGAAAAAATTGGGCCCGCTATTCGGGCCTGTTTGTGCTTCTAAAGCACAATCTGAGGCTGGGCCGTGAAGCCATAGAAGAGATCCTGCTCAAGGCTTGGCAGCATTTCAAACAGATAGTCTCAGCGCTTGTCCCATCTCAAGTCTGAAGGTCGGTTCCACGTGTCGGCCCAAGGCCTTTCGGTTATCCAGATCGATGCTGCGTTTTCGTAGGGGCGCACCCGCGGGTGCGCCCTGGCTCTCCGGGGCCGACCCGCGGGTCGGCCCTACAGATTACCAAAGATTACGTCGAATAATAGACGTTGTTGACATAAGCCCAGCATTACTTCGGTTTCTGACTGTTGCGCCCGTACGGGCAGATATACAGGCACATTCCGCACCCGCGCTCTCCGACGACCTCGGCCCGCTGATCGCGGAAATCGGCGCAGCGCCTTGCGTCCAGCCTTTCTTCGCGGGGTTCGCTTTCCACGAACTTGCGACCAGCCAGGGCCCGAGGGGGGCAGACATCGACACAGGCGTGGCACGCTCCACAGCGCTCTTCCATCGGTGTGCCAGCAGCAAGGGGGGCAGAGGTGAGAACGGTAACCCACCAGGCGCGCGGGCCGGCCTGGGGAGTGACGAGCAGGCAGTTCTTGCCGATCCAACCCAAGCCGGCGAGGTGAGCTGCCAACTTGTTAGAAACCAACCCGGCCAGCTTTGTAGCACCTGCTTTCGAGGTCCCGCGCGCGGGAACAGGCATAGCGGAATACCCTTCTGCCTGCAGCATGGAGGTGAGCCGGAGGGCGATGGTATTCAGATAGGGCACGACGACGTCGTACGTATGGTACGAGTTCAGATGGGCCATCGCCGCGTCGTCCTGCTCCAATGCTCTTGGAATCTGGTCGACGATACTGTTAGCCAGCGCGATGCCGACGGCTATAGCGCGGGGGTAGGAGCGCAGCATCTCTTCTCCGGCCCGCTGCACCATGAAGTCGTGCACGCCGGGCAATGTGAGGTCGGCCACACCAAAAAAAGTGGCTCCCATATGTTCGGCCACGCTGTTCAGACGCGTTGCTAGCTCATCAGTTGGGCTCACAGCAGCCTCCACCGTGGAAGTCCGTCTTTCGGATCGTGGGCGCCTGCATCTGCCTCACGCAGCGATCTCGTCGGCGCCCTTTACCATTGGTGGATACCATTTTGGGGTATCGACCAGATTATCCCGGCCCTGACCGGGCTGTGTTGTCTATACTCGAGCTGCCCCAGATGATGACACCGTCTGTTGCACCTTCGGCCGGGGCAGCAGGCCCGCCCGCTCCACGATGGTGGGGACGCTGTCCTCCCAGCCCACGGCCATGATGTGGATGCCGTGGACGCCCGGTATCTTCCGCACCCGCTCGATTATCTCCAGGGCGATGGCCAGCCCCTCCGCCTTGGCGTCGGCGGCGCCCTCCATTCGCTTCACGATCTCGTCGGGCACGGTGATGCCGGCCACCGACTCCTGCATATACTTGGCCATACGGGCCGACCGCACGGGGATTATGCCGGCCAGGACGTGGACTTGCTTGTCCAGGCCTTTGTCGCAGAGAGCGGCCATAAAGCGCTCGAACCGGTCCACGTCGTACACGCCCTGCGTCTGTATGAAGCTGGCGCCCGACCTGACCTTCTTGTCCAGGCGGACTACCCGGAACTCGAAGGGGTCGGCATAGGGGTTCGCCGCCGCGCCGATATACAGCGGCGCCTCGCCGTTGAAGGCATCGTCGCTCATGAACTTGTGCTCGTCGCGCATCTTGCGGAGCACGCCCACGAGCTGAATAGAGTCGATGTCGAAGACCCCCTTCGCCGTGGGGTGGTTGCCGAAGCTCTGGTGGTCTCCTGACAGACAGAGCACGTTCTGTATGCCGAAGGCGAGGGCGCCCAGTATGTCGCTCTGAATCGCAATACGGTTGCGGTCCCGGCAGGTCATCTGCATCACGGGCTCAACGCCCAGCGACTTGAGCTTGATGCACCCCGCCAGGCTACAGAGGCGGGTGATGGCCGTCTGGTTATCGGTGACATTCACCGCATCGCAGCAGTCTCGGAGCATTGTAGCTCGACGTTCAAAGGCATCGAGGTTGGTGCCTTTGGGAGGGCCCAGCTCAGCAGTTACGGCGAACTGGCCGCTCTCCAATACATTCTCCAGGTTGCTCCCAGCCATCATTCTCTTTCTTTCTCCTCTTCCGCGATTGTAGCGAGCCTGCCTTCATTGGCATTTCGACCAGAATAGTGGGGTTGACTCAATGATTTGGTCTCCACTAGGTTATGTGCGCACTCATTCTAACGCCTGGCAGGCGTCATTGCAAGGCACGCTCGCACGAAAGGATATCTCCTACCTGCGGCGTCTTTCGATTACTCGACGTAATCCGTAGGGGCCGACACGCGGGTCGGCCCCGGAGAGCCAGGGCGCACCCGCGGGTGCGCCCCTACGAGACTACGCTCGATCTCGATAACCGAAAAGCCCTGCCTCTGGTTAGCCTGGCACTTTCGCTGCCCCTTCGGGGCGGGTATAATCGATATATGCTGAGCATTAGGAAATGAACGAGCACAGTCTGCGCACTCTCGAGTTCACCAAGATACGCCAGCGGCTGGCCCAGTACACCTTCTTTTCCGCCAGCCAGGCGCTCGCGCTGGCACTACAGCCTTCGACTGACCGGCAGGCCGTCGCCGCGCGCCTGGCGGAGCCCCCCGAGGCCGCGCGACTCCTGTCCGTGCACTCCAGCGCTTCCGTTGGGGCGGCGCGGGACGTCACCGATCTGGCCACGCGGGCCGAGAAGGGCGGCATCATCGAGCCGGTGGAACTGCTGGACATCGTGTCTACCCTGGCCGCGGGCCGTGTCCTGCGGAACATCGTTAGCCGGCAGGCGCGCGAGCTGCCGCGGCTGGCGCGGATGGCCGGCAAGATCGTGGACGCGCCGCGCCTGGAGCAGGCAGTCGTCCGCTGCATCAGCAAGCGCGGCGAGATCCTGGATACCGCAACCCCTGCCCTCCAGCGTATCCGTAACGAGCTGAAGGCCGCTCACGACCGCCTGCTGCGCCGCCTGGAGGACCTGATCCAGTCGGCCGAGTTTCGCACGATGGTCCAGGAGCCCATCATAACGATGCGCGATGGGCGTTACGTGATACCCGTCAAGGCCGAGTTCAGGGGCGAGGTGCCGGGCATCGTGCACGACCAGTCGGGCAGCGGGGCGACCGTCTTCGTGGAGCCGATGGTCACCGTCGACCAGAACAACCGCTGGCGACAGCTTCAGCTCGAGGAGCGGGACGAGATCGAGCGGATACTGCGCGACCTCGCCACAGAGGTGTCGGCGGCGGCGGACATCTTACGGGCAAACGTGGCCGCCCTCGCCGAGCTGGATGTGGCCCTGGCGAAAGCCCGCTACAGCGCCGCCATCGGCGGGGTTGAGCCACAGCTAGCGCCGGCCGACCAGTCGCGCCCGCTGTTGGACCTCCGGGACGCCCGGCATCCCCTGCTCGTCGGAAACGTGGTGCCGATAAGTGTACGCCTGGGGGAAGAGGTATGGGCACTGGTGATCACCGGGCCGAACACCGGCGGCAAGACGGTCGCCCTCAAGACCGTGGGCCTGCTCACCCTGATGGCCCAGGCGGGACTGCACATTCCGGCAGCCGAAGGATCGCAGGTACGGATATTCCGGGGCGTCTACGCGGACATCGGCGACGAGCAGAGCATCGAGCAAAGCCTTTCCACCTTCTCTTCACATCTGACAAACATCATCGGCATCCTGAAGGAAGCCGACGCCGAATCGCTGGTGCTGCTGGACGAGCTGGGCGCCGGCACCGACCCGGCGGAAGGTTCGGCCCTGGCCCGTGCCATCCTGCTGCGGATGCTGCTGGTGGGCGCTACCTCTATCATCGCTACCCACTATCCGGAGTTGAAGGCATTCGCTCACAGCACGCCCGGTGTGCAGAACGCGTCCGTCGAGTTCGACCCCGAGACGCTGGCCCCAACGTATCGTCTCACCATCGGCCTGCCTGGCCGGAGCAATGCCCTGGCCATCGCTTCCCGCCTGGGGCTCGATCCGGCCATCTTGAGCGAGGCCCGCTCAATGCTCAACCCCGACCATGCTCAGACGGAGGCTCTGCTCACCCGGCTGCAGGATGAATACGAGGCCGCGCGCTCGGAGCGTGAGGCGGCGCGCCGGGAGCGGGAAGAGGCCGAGCAGTTGCGGACGAGCCTGAGCCAGGATTGGGAGCACATCGAGGACGAGCGAGCCCGCATCTGCGAAGAGGCCAGGGCGACGGTGGAGGCCGAGTTGAGAGACGTGCGGCAGCGGCTGCGGGCCGCGCTGGCAGCGGCCGAATCGGCTTCCCGGCCCGAGATACTACGGGCGGCGGCTGAAGTGCGAGCGCTGCCCGAAGTGCTTGAGACGCGGCTGGCCCCGCCGCGCCCGCGCCGATTGACTGCCGCCCTGCAGCCCGGGGATGCCGTCCGGATCAAGTCTCTGCACCAGTCGGGCAGGCTGCTATCGGAGCCGATGGACGGCGATGTGGAGGTGCAACTGGGAAGCTTCCGGGTGCGCGTGCCCGTGCGAGAGATCGAGAAAGAAGAAGCCCACGCCCCGGCTGACCAATCGCCCTTCATCCCCCTGCCGGGCTCCGACCGGTACGTGCCGCCGGAGATCGAGGTGCGCGGCTGGCGGGTCGAGGAAGTTCTGCCAGTGCTTGAGCAATACCTTAACGACGCCTATCTGGCTGGACTGCCGCAGGTGCGCATCATTCATGGGAAGGGCACGGGCGTGCTGCGCCAGGTGGTCCGAGAAAGACTTACCGCCAGTCCATTAGTGAAGTCATTCCACACCGCCGCTCCGCGGGAGGGCGGTGAGGGAGTGACAGTCGCCGTTATGGCCAACTGACACATCGTCTGGTACTCGTTATTGGGAGGTGGAAGGTGACCTTGCCTAGCGGCCTGAGTGCGCTGCTCGCTATGCTACCAATAGTGGTGACCCTCCTGGGAGCATATCTGGCTGCTCTATGGTTTTGCCTTGTGATCTGGACTTTCCGAGACATTCAGAAGCGCAGCAGCGACATACTGGTGCAGATTCTGGCCACCGTGCTGGTGTTGCTGTTCAATTTGCCTGGCATGCTTCTCTATGTCATCCTCAGGCCGCCAGAAACGCTGTCCGAGGTGTACGCCCGGTCGCTAGAAGAAGAAGCATTGATGCGAGACATGCCAGACCAAGACGCATGCCCAAATTGCAGGCAGCCAATCAAGGAAGACTTCGTTGTATGTCCCGCCTGCCATTCGCCCCTCCGAAGCGTATGCCCCAACTGCCGTCGCTTGCTGCAGCCACAGTGGAGCATATGCCCCTTTTGCGGCAGACAATAGCGGTGCATCAGCCATCCGTTGACCAACCACAGACCGATGCAACGCGCCGTCGGTACGACCGCCAGGCGCGCCTCTACGACCTTACGGAAGCGCCGATGGAGAGACTTGCCTTCAGCCGATGGCGGTCGCTACTGTGGTCGCGCGTGGCCGGGCCACGCGTCCTTGAAGTGGGGGTCGGGACCGGGAAGAATCTCCCGTATTACTCGCCGCAGTGGGAGGCGGCCGGCATCGACCTCAGCCCTAAGATGGTCGAGCGAGCGCGGAGGCGCGCCGCCACGCTGGGCCTGGCAGTTGAACTGCAGGTGATGGATGCCCAAGCACTGGCCTTTCCGGATGCATCCTTCGACACGGTGGTGGCTACCTTCGTCTTCTGCTCGGTGCCCGATCCGGTGCAGGGGCTTCGCGAGGTACGACGTGTCTGCCGTCCCGGCGGCCAGGTCCTGCTCCTCGAGCACGTCCTGTCCCGGCACCAGCCGGCCCGCTCCATAATGCAAGCCCTGAATCCGATTATGGTCCGCGTCACAGGCGCAAACATCAATCGAGAGACAGTGACGAACGTCCAGCGGGCCGGCCTGGAGATAGTATCGGTCACCGACCTATTCGCCGGCATCGTGAAGCTAATCGAGGCCAGGGCCTAGACAAGCTTCATCGAACTCCTGTTGTCCCTTCATCATTTCTTCACAAACCCCTGCTAAAGTATCAATTGTGAAGAGGCACCGACGGTGCCCACGAAGAACCACGAAGGAAGGAGAAGGATGAAGAAGATAGCAGGTGTGCTTGCGGTCCTGGGTCTCCTGGCTGCGCTGGGGGTGGGGCTTTTCGCCTTCAGCGGAATTGCATGGGCCGATGATGGCGACGAGGCGGCAGCGGACAACACGCCGGGACCGGGCTACGGCTGGTGCCACGGCGGCTACGGGCCGGGAATGATGGGCTTCGGCTGGGGCGGACAGGCCTATCTGAAGCGAATTGGGGACCTCATCGGGATGACACCCGCCGATATCACGGCGCAGCAAAACGCCGGCAGCAGCCTGGCCGACATCGCCGGCACCAAGGGCGTAGGCGAGGACAAGCTGATCGATTATCTGCTCCAGCCTACCAAGGAGATGATGCAGGTAGCGGTCAAGTACAACTACCTGACGCAGGACCAGTTCAACAATATGCTCAACTTCATGACCCAGCGGATGAAGCAGGTAGTGGAGTACAAAGGCGCGCCCGCCGGTGGTCCCGGCGTTGGGCCGCAGGGTGGACCCGGGCCTGGGCCCCGCGGGCGGAGGAGCTCGGATAGCGATGCTAACGGCTGGGGGCCCGGCCGCGGCGGAATGATGGGCAGGTACGCCTGGTAGACGGGGCAAGACCTCTTTCCTACTCTGCGGGGGACGGGCCGGGGGCTTGTCCCCCGCTCTTGGTGTGTTAGAATGAATAGTGCGATGGGCACTGGAAGAATACTTGTAATAGAGGACGAACCCAAGATCGTGGATGTCGTGGACCTCTACCTGGAACGGGAAGGGTTCGAGGTCCTGGTGGCCAGCGATGGCCGAACGGGCCTGCGGATGTTCGAGGAGCAGAGGCCCGATCTGGTCATTCTGGACTTGATGTTGCCCGTGATGGATGGCCTTGAGGTGTGCCGCGCCATCCGTAAGGAGTCCGCGGTCCCCATCGTGATGCTTACGGCTCGAGACGAGGAGATCGACAAAATCCTGGGGCTGGAGCTGGGGGCCGATGACTACGTCACAAAGCCCTTCTCGCCGCGCGAGCTGGTGGCGCGGGTGAAGGCCGTGCTGCGGCGAACGGCGCCCGAGGCTGCGGCACCATCGGAGCGCATCGTCCTGGGAGACTTAGTAGTCGATCCGGAGCGACACGAGGTCAGTTGGCGCGGGGCACCGGTATCCCTCACACCTACCGAATTCCGCATTCTCCTCGCCCTGGCCAGGCAGCCCGGCCGCGTTTTCAGCCGGCTGCAGCTTCTCGACATAATACAAGACCAGACATATGAAGGCTACGAACGGACCATCGACGCGCACATTAAGAATATTCGACGGAAGGCTGGCGAGGATATCATCAGCACAGTCAGGGGAGTGGGCTACAAAATGGAGGTGGCCGCGCGTGCGCAGCCTTAGATTTCGCCTGATGCTGGCTTCCGCGCTGATTGCGGTGGTCGGCCTCGTCATCGCCGCAATAATGGTCCATCAGTTCACCGAGCGCGAGTTTCAGGGATACCTCCTCCAAAGCATGGGGGGCCGGGGGATGATGGGCGGCCGGATGACGGACATGATGTGGTCAATGATGGGTAGTCCGGAGCGGGCGTTCCTGGCGGGGGTCAACCGCGCCTTGTGGCTGGGTGGGGCAGCGGCCGTCGTCGTGGCGGCTGTCCTTAGCTGGCAGGTGTCCCGGCAGATCACGTCTCCCCTGCGCCGGCTGACAGCCGCGGCAGGGAGGATTGCGGGCGGTGACCTGAGCGAGAGAGTAGACATAAAAGGCGGCGACGAGCTGGAAATGCTGGCCGCAGCCTTCAATCATATGGCCGACAGCCTGGAGAAGAACGAAGAGGTGCGGGGGCAGTTGGTGGCCGACATCGCGCACGAGCTGCGCACGCCGCTGGCCATCCTGCAGGCAAACATAGAGGCTATGCAGGACGGCGTGGTGGAGCCGACGCCCAAGCGGTTGGGAACGCTCCATGAAGAGACCAAGTTATTGGCCCGTCTGGTCACCGACCTGCGCGACCTGTCCCTGGCCGAGGCGGGGCAGTTACCCCTCGAGCTGGGGCCCGTTGACTTGACAGCGGTCGTACGGCGGACTGTCGAGGCGGTGCGTCCGCTGGCGAAGAGCCGGTCGATCGACGTCGTGGAGGACCTCCTCACCGGCAGCTCGCTGGTGCGAGCCGATGCGGGCAGGGTCGAGCAAGTGCTGCGGAATCTCCTGGATAATGCGCTGCGATACTCCGAGGCTGGCGGAAAAGTGAGCGTCGCCATAGAGGCCCGCCCCGTTCGAGCGGGCGGCTCCCCCACGATCGCGGTCATCGTCAGCGACGAGGGGCCGGGTATCTCCGAGGATGACCTGCGGCATGTCTTCGATCGATTCTATCGCGTCGATCCCTCCCGCAATCGCGCCACCGGCGGCAGCGGCATCGGCCTGTCGTTGGTGAAATATTTGGTGGAGGCCCAGGGCGGCCACGCGTGGGCGAAGAGTATTCTCGGCCAGGGCAGCGAGTTCGGCTTCGCTCTGCCGGCAGCCGCGGACATAGCAGAGAATGACATCGATCCTACGGCTGAAAGCACGCGAGGCCTGTTATTGACATAATATCTGACAGAGAAGAGCAGGCCCGCCAGCGTGGTGGGGCGTAGCGCCGGAGCCTTGACCACGCCTAGGGCTTCAGGCCGCTCGAAAGCCTGCCCGACCTGGAGACCCATAGCCTTCGCGCCTGTATCACCTAGGCATCCAGGGCCTGCCTGGCGTGAGCGGGAGGCTGTATGTCCTGCGTGAGTAGAGTCGCCGGCCGGCGGAGTCGTGGGACGGCGTTGGATGCGCGTGTTCATTCCCGTCTTAACGAATCTGCTCCGGGTGAGGCATTCGTGAGGGCTCACCTGGGTGAGCGTACCGTCCGCGGGCCCCTTGCAGCGTCACAGATCACTACATACCCCAGGTAGATATAATGCAACGTTATCTCTATCAAGGGGGGAAGGTCGGGGGGAAAGACAAGACCAGCCCAACGGCGCATATAAGGAGGAACCCCCAAACGGCCACCCCGTGGGGGGAAAGACAGGGGGAAAGACAGAACAGCCCCCACGGCCCGACTGGTGGGAAAGACAAGGCCCAAACCAGCAATCCGGAGAATCGATATCCCCGCACAACCGGCCATCCGGACGCACGCCAGAGGAACCCCGTGAGCCGACGCCCGACCGCTCGGACGACACCAACCCCAGCACCGACCCGCCCGCCGCCGACGTGTACGAATTCGATTACCAGTCCACACCCTGGAAGGCACCCCCGCCCAAGCCCCAGAAGCCCCAACCACAACGCACCTTCACCCTCGACACCAGTTGGAACATCCGGCGCCGGTGGATGAAGTGCAAGAACCCCCGCTGCAAGAGCTGTCCCCACGGACCGTACCTCTTTGCCTGGAAATGGCAGCGCCAGCCGGACGGCAGCCGCCGGAAGGTTGAACGATATCTAGGCCGAGAGGACGGCCCGAAGAGCCGCCCGCCCATCGACGGCCAGGGAGAACCCATCCTATGAACCTGCTAGCCAACCTGCCGCCCAGCGGCCCCGAAACCACCGACCATCGAGGCATAGCCCGGGCCATCCTCGGAACCGGCACCGACGCCCTACGGCTAGAGCTGCTAACCCTGCTGATCGCCGAAACCTGCAAGCGCATCCAATTAGAGCTAGCCCGTGGCCGGATGGTCCGGCTACCCCGCCTCGGCACCCTAGCCCTCACGGCCCGTAAGCCCAGGACCTACCGCCTACCCAACGGAACCACGGTCCGCACCCACTCCCGCAGCCGACTAACCCTACTCACCAACGCCGCGGCCCAAAGCCGCCGCCGCAGGCTCCGACCACAAAAAACAGGAGGCGCCCCCCAATGAACCCAATCCTCAGCACCTTGACAGAACATACCCAAACCGCCCACACTAGAGCAGAACAACCGTTCCACCAAACCACACACCAGCAGGAGGCCGCACAATGACCATACGATGGGCACCAACCGGCTACCCCGACCCCGACCGAGGCAAGCCCCTCGACCGCACGCAGCAGGCAATCGTCAGACGGGAGATCGCCGCCATCGTCCGCAAGCCGATGACCACCAACCAGATCGTCTCTCGCCTCTGGGCACGCTTCCCAACCCTCGCCCACCTGCTAACCCACGACCTGGTCAACGAGCTATGCCACCGGATGGTGATGCGCTCCGACCTGGCTATCACCCGCCAGTCCGACCTTGACGAAGAGACCCTCGAATTCACCACGCCCAACAGGAGGCCGCAATGAACCCCGACCGGCTATTAGACCTCGCCATCGAAGCCGCCCACTTCACCAACGCCGCCCTATCGCTGGTAGTGATCTACCTGCTGTGGGTGGTCCTACACACCCACCGGCGACAAGGGTAGGGCGCTCAAAGCCGAGCGGCCATCCGGCAGGACGGACCGCACCCCAGCGGTCGCCGATGTCGGGTGGCCGCCCACCGGCATCGGCCCGTGGTATCTCTACTGCTTTGCGGTGCGGCTCGCCCCCGGCCTTGGCCGGGGGGCCGCCGGTGGCCGCCCGCCTCCGGCCCCCTCGCACGCTCGGTGGCCTTCGGCTTGGCTTGCGGCCCCCGGCTCTCGCCGCTATGTTGAGTTCCCGCCCAACCCGCCCTTAACCTCGGCCTCTGCGGAGAGCGGCCATTCCCAGCGGTCGCTACGCTCCCTCGGCCCGACACCGTCAACCGCTCGTGGCCCCCTACGGCGCGCTGCCCCCTGCCGGGTCGCCGCTGCCGTGTCCCGCCTCGCAAGCTCGCCCGCCCCGCCACCCCCGCCCACACCTCGCGGCTTCGGCGGGTCCCTCGGCGTGCGGCTCCCGCCCACCAGCGGCCAGGCCCAGCGACAGCCAGCCCCGTCCCCATCGCATCCAAACCGGCAAAATGCACAAACCGACAGCTGAGATCCCCCCGATATCCTTGTGCAATATTCCAGGTAAGAAAGAGGTTGCAATTCCTTTAACCTTGCTGTAACCTATGCACCGGCCCCCCAAGGGCCACCCATACGAGCGGGAGCGGCTGCCGCACCGACCGATCCCCGGTGCCCTGTCCGGCAGCCGCCCCGACCCTAGACAGGAGGAGCGCCCACCGTGGCCTACAAACCCCACGGCTCCCACACCTGCGACCGCTGCCACCGGACACGCCGCAACTGGATGCAGGTCAACCACGGCTTCCAGGACTACAAGCACCTGTGCAACTCCTGCGTGGAAGAACTCGACATCCAGGCCCACGAAGCCAAGGGCATCCCCTACCGCAACCCCGCACAGTACGCCACCTGGCTAATGCTCCAGGACCAAGAATACAAAAAGAGCCAGGCCGAAGAACAGAAAGCCCGCGCCAGGGACCAACGCACGGAGCGGGCCAGACGCCAGGCCCAGCGCCGGGCCAAGGCCAGAAGAGAAGCACGGGCACCCATCGACCTCGTGCGCTCCGTCTTCGACCGGAACCCCACCGGCAACCTGGTCGACCGGCAAACCGGCGAGGTCCTCACCGTGGCCGCCCCCCTGATACACCTCTACGCCGGCCAGCAGCTAACCACCAGGCCGGACACCGCCCACGCAGAGCCGGACAGGGGGGAGGAAAGACACGAAGCGCCAAGGGTTGATGGGGGGAAAGACACAGGTAGATATAATGTGAATTATATCTACCTGGGGTATAGCGCGCTTGTGTTGGGTTTCCGTACCTCTGTCCGAGGCTCCTCCGGTTAGCGGCCTTGCGCCCGCGCCAGGCCGGCCCTGCATTCACACGCCGAGTGTGCTATCATACGCACCAGCAGATGATCAGGACAGACGTCACGCCACAAGACAGGCAGATTGAGCCACAAGAGGCCACGCATCGCACGCTCGTTCCTATAGACGGATGGCTCTCACTGGCCGCCGCGGTCACGCTGGCGGCTGGCATTCGGCTTTGGTACGGGCCGAGTGTGCGGGAGGACGCCTATATCACCCTCCGCTATGTGCGCAATCTCCTGAACGGTCAGGGCTTCGTCTACAACGCCGGGGAGCGGGTCCTCGGCACCACCACACCTCTTTACACGCTCGTGTTGACCGGCCTGGGTTGGGCCGGCCTCGACCCCGTCCTCGCCTCGGTAGCTGTCGGCATTGTCGCTGACCTGGGCGTCGTGGCCGTCCTCTTCTTCCTCGGACTGCGAGCCCGCTCCTGGCGATGGGGAGCTTTCGCGGCCCTCACCTACGCCCTGATGGTGCCGGCGGTCGCCTACTCCGTATCGGGGATGGAGACTTCTCTCTACACTCTATGTATTATGTCTACTATTATGACCTACTCTGCAGGACGGACCAGGGCGGCCGCGGGCCTGGCCGCCCTGTGCGTGTGGCTCCGGCCCGATGGCCTGCTGCTCGTGGTCGTCCTGGCTGCCTACCACGTCTGGAGGGGCCGGGGTGACTGGCTGGGTGCAGGACTGGTGTTTGCCGGCGTCCTGGGCCCATGGGTGGCCTTCGCCTCGTGGTATTTCGGCTCGCCGGTGCCACAGTCCTTGCTGGCCAAGATGCACCTCGAGGTGCCCGACCGGTGGTACAGCCTGAGGTCGCTCGTCTGGTACTTCACCGAGATGGAGGCACGTCGGCTGCTGGTCCTGACCCCGCTGGCGCTCGCCGGCGCGGCGCTGTCCGGATGGCGGTCGAAAACGCTTGGGCTTGCCCTGGCCTGGTTTGGGTTGTACTCCATCGCCTACATCGCCGCCAACCGGTTTGTATATAACATTATGCCGTTTGAGTGGTATTATGTGCCGCTGCTGGGCCCCTTCGCCTTGGCCGTGGGCGCCAGCCTGGGGTCAGTGGCCGACGCCGCGCGCCGGTGGCGCGGCGGGGCTGTCATATCCTTGGCGATGGCGGGGGTGCTCATCGCCGTATATGCGCCAGTTCTGAACGAGCAGAGGGACTACTCGCAGATGATCGTGCGCGGCCGGGAGCAGCTTTATGTAAAATTGGCCGACCGGCTGGCACAGATCGGCGTCACGACGGAGACGGTGGCGGCTTTCGAGATCGGCGCCTTCGGCTACTACTATCCGGGACCGGTGGTCGACTTGAACGGGCTGGTATCGCCGGACTGGGCCGGGGTCCCGTACGAGACCTCGCTGGAGAAAGCAAGGCCAATGTGGCTGGCATCGTACGACACTATGATACCGGATAGCATCCAGCGCGCCCCGTGGTTTCAGGCCGAGTACCGGCCCGTCTTCCGCTTGAGGAACTGGGAGGGCCGCTGGGCTATGCTGTACCGCCGCTATGTGCCGCCCAACCCTGCCGCGTCGTCCTCTGTCGCCAGCGTCCTCGGCGACGCTATGCGCCTGACTGCCCTCGAGCAGCGGACCGAACGGCTGAGTGGAGGCAGCGTCGCCCTTCGCCTGACGCTGCAATGGCAGGCGCTGAGGCCAATGCAAGAGCGCCGCAAGGTGTTCGTGCACGTCGTGAACGCAGAGGGGAAGATACTGGCGCAGCAGGACAACGAGCCTCAAGAGTGGGTGTATCCAACCTCGGCCTGGAAAGCAAATGAGCAGGTGACAGACAAGTATGATCTGGTGTTGACCGCGGCCGATTTCGAGAGCGCCCGGTCCATCGTCATCGGCGCATATCTCACCGACGACCCATCTGTCCTGTTTGAATGGCGAGACGCGGGCGGTGTTGACCTCGGCTACCGGCTCAGCTTGCCTCTGGCCGCATCCGTGAAGTAGAATTCACTGTCCGTGGATGATCTTTGGCAAGCTGCTCAACCTAGCTCCCGCAACGAGCCTGTAACTGGAAGTGAAATATCCTAGTGTCAATATTCAATAACATCACAGTGATTCGACGCGGCATCCTGTTCTTATCCTTATTGGCAGCTTTCGGCCTGCGAGCCTGGGACCTGGGCACCCAGAGCATCTGGATCGACGAGGGCCTGAGCATCTGGGACGCGCAGAAGAGCACAATCGAGCTGCTGGCCACGCACGCCCAGTGGGACATTCACCCGCCCCTGTACTATCTTGTGCTTCATTTCTGGGTCAATGTAGCCGGCTCCAGCGAATTTGCCGTGCGATTCTTTTCCGTGGCCTCCGGAGTGCTCACGGTACCCCTGGTGTACTGGCTGGTCCGCTTGCTCCAGCGGCGGGCGGCCGTCGAAGCGCACGCTGTGAGCCGTCTCCTGGCAACGCTCCCCCCGCTTCTTGTAGCCGTGTCCCCGTTCCTGGTGTTCACGTCGCAGGACGCTCGCATGTACGGCTTGCTGACGATGCTCGGAGTCCTCGCCACAGGGGCGCTCTGGAAAGCCATCGAGGCAACCCCATCCTTCACAGCTCATCACGCGGCCCGTTGGAGCCTGTATGCCGTGGCAGTCGCAGCTATGGCGTACACCCACTACTTCACGGCCTTCATTCTCGCCTTCCACGGCATATTCCTGCTTCTAACAACGAGACATTATCGCAGCAGGATTTATCCCTGGATGCTCTCCCTTGGCGGCGCGGCGGTCCTGTACATTCCGTGGTGGCAGTCGGCCTGGACACAGGCGACACGGCTGATCGAGATACCCGACGTGTGGCCGGGCGTCCTCTCCGCCAGAGACGTGCTGGCCCGCATCGTCGTTTCCCTCGTGTCGGGATCGGGCGCTGATGGCGCTCAGGCCGTGCCCATGTTAGCAGCAGCAGCGTTCGTCGTGGTAGGAATGGTCCTGGCCGCGCGAGGCGCCGGGGGTGTCTTGCCCAGCCGCGCAGCGCTCCTGGTCATTTTGTATGTGGTGGTCCCGGAGGCGATGTTCTTTGCCGCCCTGTACATCATCCCGAAGTTCGTGGAGCGATATGCGGTGATAGCAGTGCCCGGCTTGATGCTGATGTTGGGCTTCGGCGCACAGGGATGGGGATGGCTTGCCGCACGACGGCGGCTGGCTGCCGGCTACGTGCTAATTGGACTGGTCGCGCTGCTGATGGTCGGCATCTCTGTAGATGAAACGCTCCAGGTCTACTCTGCCCCAGGATATGCCAAAGACGACACCAGGGGAGTAGCGGAATACATCAGCAGCCGGGCCGAGGCGGGCGACGTCATCGTATTGATGATGGATACCTCCGTATCTTTCCGCTACTACTACAAGAAAGACACACCTATCAGTGGAATAGACCCGGTCCGGAACGTCGATTACCTGGCGGACCGGCTTGAAGCGGCCCTCGAAGGAAAGCAGCGCCTCTGGCTGGTGCTCTACAAGGCGGACTGGGCCGATCCCTCGCGCTTCGTGCGCGATTACCTGGAGGACACTTTCGACAGCGTCCCGATAGAGCATAAGTTCCACGGCTTTGAGCTGAAGCTGTACAGGCTCGACCCTTCCGAGCACTACGACGTCTCCACATCCCCGGAGATCCGCCGAAGGGCAGATTTCGGCGACCAGATCGAGATCCTCGGCAACAGCCACATTCCCGCGAGCGCGACCGCCGGAGACAGCATTCCCCTGCTCTTCTACTGGCGGCTCCCCCGGCTCACGGATGACGACTTGCTTGTGTCGCTGCGCCTCCGGCGCGGCAGCATGACGTACTGGGCCAAAGACCGCCGTCCGACGGCCTACGGCTATCCAACCTTCTATTGGCCCGCCAAAGAGATGGTCGTGGGCCGGCTACCCCTGGAAATACCTCCAGGCACTCCCCCTGGACAATACGCGGTAGAACTGGCCTTGTATTCCGTCGAGGACAAACGCAACCTGGACCTGCTGGGTCTGGACAGAGCGCCATCGGGAACATGGATCGACCTTGGAACAGTGGAGGTAGCGCGCCCCTCGAAGCCGGCCGACCTCCACGCGCTGGGTCTGGACCGTTCGACCGGCAGGCAGCTCACCAGCGCACTGGCCTTGCTGGGAAGCGAAATCGGCGGGTCCAGCGTGCAGCCCGGCCAGACGCTGCCCCTAACCCTCCGGTGGCTGGCCACCGCAACACCGGCGGACGATTACCGTGTGCTCCTGTCGATGACAGATGGAAACGGGCAGGTCCATCGCCTGTACGAAGGCGCTCCCGTTCAAGGAGAGTACCCGATGCAGGCGTGGAGGGCCGGCGAGCTCGTGAACGACAGGTACAACCTTGTGGTGCCTGCAGGCGTGGCCCCCGGGGAGGCGAGCCTGTACCTCTCGCTGGTTCCTCCTTCGATCCCGGCCGGTGCACCCCTGGACAGCGCCCCGAGCACTATCCTTCTGGGGAAGCTGCAGGTCACGAGCCGCACGCACATCACCGAGCCGGCTTCGCCGCCGCAATACCCTGTGGGCGCGCGGGTGGGTGAATTCGCCCGATTGGTGGGATACGATCTTTCGGGGGACACCGCAGTCGCCGGCGGTTCCCTTAAGATCACGCTGCAATGGCAGTCCGCGGGGCCGGCCGACGCCAACTACAAGGTGTTCGTGCACCTTCTGGACGGACAGGAGCACGTGCGATCCCAGCAGGACAACCAGCCCGATCGAGACCGTGCCCCCACAAGCGGCTGGGTGGCCGGCGAGTACATCAGCGACGTCTACCAACTTGACCTGCCCGCCGGCCTGCCCGCCGGCCGCTACCAGTTGGAGGTCGGCATGTATGACCCTCAAACAGGGGCCCGGCAGTCGATCGCCACGGCGTCGGGGGAGCCCATCGGCGACCGGCTCCTGTTGAGGCCGGTAACCGTGACCGCCAGGTAGGCCAGCAGCCGGGGGTCGGCGGCCTTCCTTTTTTCGCGGCGTCCGTCGTCCTGCCGCCAGTCACCCTCGCTGTCCCGCTCAGGTGCCATCTTCTCTCGCGCACCGCATCAGCGGACGACGGTTGCCCCGCCCTTCATAACGAGGGATGCCGAGGCAATCGCCCCGATCTCCTTCAACGGGTCGCCGTGCACCAGCAGCAGGTCGGCCTCCTTCCCTGCTTCCACGGTGCCGACCCGGTCGCCGAGCCCCAGGGCCGCGGCGGCGTTGCCGGTGGCCGAGACGATGGCTTGCATTGGGGATAAGCCACCCTCCACCATAAGCCGCAGCTCCAGCGCCAAGTTGTCGAAGGGAGTGATCGCCACGCCGGCATCGGTGCCGGCTGCAAACTTCACCCCGGCCTCCACCATCTCCCTGAACTGGGCGAGCCGCGTCTCCGGCACGAGGGTGGGGGGGATGCCGGTCTGCTTATAGGCACGGTAGCTCGCCGCGAGGGTCGCCACCACAAATACCCCCTTGCCGACGATTGTCTCCGCTATGACCGGATCGAACGCCGATCCCGCATCCGGCCGCAGGAAGCTAGCGTGCTCCAGGGTGTCGACGCCTGCCTCCAGGCAGTTGGCCATGCTCTGGGCGGCGTGGCAGTGGGCAGCCACCCGGCGGCCCTGGCGGTGGGCCTCTTCGACCGCGGCCCGCAGCTCCGCCACCGTATACGATGGCAGGCGCTGGTTGGTGCCCGGCGTCAGCCCGCCCCCAGAGGCCATCACCTTGATGAAGTCGGCTCCCTCCTTGATGAGGTGTCGCACCTCCCGGCGCATGCCGTCCTCGCCGTCGGCCTCGCCGTTCATGTAGTGGCAGTGCCCGCCGGTTATCGTCAGCGGCCGGCCGCTGAGGAGCATCCGCGGGCCGGCGATGATTCCCCGCTCCACGGCCCGGCGCGCGGCGAAGGTCGTGCCGTTGCGGCCGCCGCAGTCCCGTATAGTGGTGATGCCGGCCCGCAGGGCAGTGAGCGCATTCTGGGTAGACCGCGCCACCAGCACGCCGTCGTCCTCCTCTAGGAAGGTCTGCAGCGGCGTGGCGCTGCCGCTGAAGTTCAAGTGTACGTGGCAGTCAATCAACCCCGGCAGCAGGGTATCGTCGTCCCTGACGATCAGCTCGGCGTCCGGCTCATCCTGCCACGCCACCTGCGCGGCAGGCCCGACTGCCGCAATTCTGGACCCCCGGACGACCACCACTGCGTCGTTCACCGGCGCTGCGCCCGTGCCGTCGATCAGCCTTCTCACTCGTATGACAGTGCTCTTCGCCATTTTCCTCCCCCGGCCCTCGTGCGGGCTCGTCGACAGGTTCGAGTTAACCGTTGTCCTGGGCTGCATTCTATGTCACTGCCGCACCGGACACAAGCTCGCTCTGGACAGACGAGCACGCGTACGTTATGCTTCGCACATCACTGCCAGCCGATTAAGATACGGTAGGAGGTCAGGACTATGCTGTACGAGTTGCGCACTTATGAGATGGTGCCCGGCAAAATGCCCGACATCAACAATCGCTTCGCCAATGTCACCACGAAGCTGTTCGAAAAGCACGGTATACGAGTTGTAGGTTTTTGGACACCCCTGGTGGGGACCAGCAACCAGTTGATCTACATGCTGGCCTGGGACAGCTTGGCCGAGCGAGAAAAGAAATGGGACGCCTTCCAGTCGGACCCCGCCTGGATCAGCGCCCGCGCCGCCAGCGAGGAGGCCGGCCCCATCGTCGCCAGGGCCATCAACAGCATTCTGATGCCCACTCCCTACTCACCGATGAAGTAGCAGCTCTCGCCGCACCATTGCGCGGTTATGTAAACACCTCTCGCCTCTCGAGTGCGTGAGGTGTTATAATCTTGATTGATCGGTGGCATCAGGTATCGTTTGAGTGGGACAGGCTAGCGAGGACCTTGCCGCGAACACCGGCGCCGCCGAGGGAGTAAATAAGGATCGACGGGGAACTGCCAAGGCTTTGACACTCCGACTATTTCTCCTCCGGCACGGCGAGACCGAGTGGAACCAGACCGGGCGCTTCCAGGGCGTCACCGACATTCCGCTGGGGCAGACTGGCCGGCAGCAGGCCACCGCCCTGGCCCACAGCTTGCGGGGCGAGCGCCTCAGCGCCGTGTACGCCAGCCCTTTGTGCCGCGCCCTTGAGACGGCGCAACTGCTGGCCGCCCCCCACGGCCTCGAGGTCGAGACCTGCCTCGAGCTGCGAGAGATGGACCTCGGCGAGCTGGAGGGCGCGAGCAGGGAGATGTTCGTGACCCAATTCGCTTCCCTTGCCGCACGGTGGAGGGAATGCGCCTGGACCGTACAGATGCCGGGGGGCGAGAGCCTCCCGCTGTTGCAGGAGCGCGTTTGGGGGGCAATCGAACGGATTGTGGCCCGCCACAAGACAGGCAGCGTGGCCGTGGTAGCTCATAGCTTCGCCAACGCCGTGGCCCTGTGCAAGGCAGCCGGCCTTGACCTGTCGCACTATCGAGAGTTTCGGCAATCGCCCTCGGCGAAGAACCTGATCGAGCTCAGCAACGGTATCTACCGCGTCGTCCTGGTCAACGACACCTCGCACCTCTCACACGATGCACCGGATGCGGGGCCGGCTGTCGGGCGCTGACCCTGGAACCAGAGCTGGAAATGGATGCAGTAAGGTCACACATAACGCCTATCAGGCGACAATACCTGCAGCTCAAGCGGCGTTATCCCGATGCCATTCTTTTCTTCCGGCTGGGCGATTTCTACGAGACGTTCGACGAAGACGCCAGGGTGGTGGCCTCCGAGCTGGAAATAACGCTCACTGGCCGGGAAATGGGCCACGGCCAGCGGGTGCCGATGGCGGGCGTGCCCTATCACGCCGTGGAGGGGTACCTGGCCCGGCTCATCGGCCGCGGCCACAAGGTGGCGATCTGCGAGCAGCTCGGCGACCCGGCCCAGACCAAAGGCATCGTGGAGCGGGACGTGGTCCGCGTGGTCACGCCGGGAACGGTCATCGAGCCGAATATGCTCCAGGCAAAGTCCAACAACTACCTGGCTTCCGTGGTCGTCGAGCCGCAGGGCGCCGGCATCGCCTACGCTGACATCAGCACCGGCGAATTCGCCGTCACCCAGTTGAGAGGGGCAGACGCGTTGTCCCAGCTACAGCAGGAGGTGGCCCGCCTGTCGCCGGCGGAGTGTCTGGTCCCCGCGTCGGAAGATGACCGATCTCTGCTGGGAACGCCTATCACCGAATACGAGACCTGGCATTTCAATCTGGATACGGCAACACAGGCCCTGACCGAGCACTTCGAGGTCCAGTCACTCGACGGCTACGGCTGCGCCAGCCTTCCCCTGGCCATAAGGGCTGCCGGTGCCCTTATCCAGTATCTCGGCGACACCCAGGCCAGCGCCCTCGCCCAGCTTCAGGGCCTGCACACCTACAGCATTGACACCTTCATGAGCCTCGACCCCAGCACCCGCCGTAACCTCGAGCTGGACCAATCTGTTCGAGGAGGGGTCCGCGGTTCCCTGCTATGGGTGCTGGACCAGACGCGCACGCCGATGGGCGGACGGCTCTTGCGAAGCTGGGTGAACCAGCCGCTGCTCGAGCTGGCGCCGTTGGAGGAGCGCCAGGACCAGGTAGCCAGCTTGATCGAGGATTCGCTCCTGCGGTCGCGATTGGGTGCCGTTCTCGGCAAGATAGGCGACCTGGAGCGGCTCGTCGGGCGAATAAGCCAGCGGATGGCCTCCCCGCGCGACCTCGTCGCACTCCGGATGAGCCTGGAGCGCGTCCTCGATCTGCAGGAGGCACTGGGCGCATCCGACTGCACCCACCCGGCGGCTGTTGCCGCACCGCTCGGTCCGCTCGCCGGGCAACTCGACGCGTGTCCTGAGGTGAGGGCATTGATCGCTCAGGCGCTCGTGGCGGACCCGCCCGCCACAATTGCCGATGGCGGCGTGATTGCCCCGGGGTTTTCGGAGGAGCTCGATAAGCTGAAGGCTGATTCGACGGAAGCACGCGAGTGGGTGGCAGGCCTGGAACGGGTCGAGCGCGAGCGGACCGGCATACGCTCGCTCAAGGTCGGCTACAACAAGGTCTTCGGGTACTATATCGAGGTCAGCCACGCCAACGGGTCCCTGGTCCCGCAGGAGTACATCCGCAAGCAGACGCTGGTCGGCGCCGAGCGCTACATCACGCCGGAGCTGAAGGAGCGAGAGGCAAAGATACTGAGCGCCCAGGAGAGGATGGCCGACATCGAGCAGGCCTTATTCCAGGAGATTTGCCAGCAGGTGGCGGCGGCGGGCCACCGTATCACCCCCACGGCCCGGGCCATCGCCCGGCTGGACGCCCTCCTCAGCCTGGCGGAGGTGGCCTTGCACAATCGCTACACCCAGCCCAAGCTCGACCTGGGCGAGGAGATTCATATCACAGGTGGACGCCACCCGGTGGTGGAGATGGCCCTGGAGGAGCCTTTCGTTCCCAACGATATCCATCTCACCAACAGGGACACCGAGATAATGGTCCTAACCGGGCCGAATATGGCCGGGAAGTCCACTTATCTCCGCCAGGCCGCCATCCTGGTGTTGATGGCCCAGATCGGCAGCTTCATCCCCGCGCAGTCCGCTACCATCGGCCTGGTCGACCGCATCTTCAGCCGGGTGGGAGCGCAGGACGACATCGCCGCCGGCCAGAGCACGTTTATGGTCGAGATGGCCGAGACAGCGAACATCTTGCACCACGCCACGCGCCGCAGCCTGGTGATCCTGGACGAGATCGGGCGCGGCACCAGCACCTACGACGGTATCAGCATCGCTCGGGCGGTGGTGGAGTACATTCACAATCATCCGCGTTTGGGCTGCAAGACCATATTTGCCACGCACTACCACGAGCTCGCCGAGCTTGAGCAATGCCTCCCTCGCGTGAAGAGCTTCCGCGTTGATGTTCTTGAAGAGGGAGACAGGGTGGTCTTCCTGCGGCGCGTGGTCCCGGGCGGGGCCGACCGCTCCTACGGCATATACGTGGCGCGGCTGGCCGGCGTGCCCCGGCCGGTGACGCAGCGTGCCGAAGAGATCCTTGGCGAGCTGGAGCACGCGGCACGGTGGCAACGGGTACCCCCGCCAGCAGCACAGCAGTTGCAGCTATTCTCTCCTTCTAATCCGGTGGTGGACGAACTGGCCGGGCTCGAAGTCCTATCGATGACCCCTTTAGAGGCATTGAACAAGCTGTTTGAGCTGCAGCGACAGGCACTGAACGGCAGGAAATCAGAGTAGAGAGGCCTCCATTGGCAGAACGTTTCGAACTCGATCATCCGACCTCTTCCGAGCCCCCTCCGCCACGCGGTGGCCCGGACCCATCGTCCGCGTCGATGCCCAGTCCCCCGAGGCTGAGGCACGTGTGGATGCTGGGCAGCAAGGTCCACGATGTCACCTATGAGGAAGCCCTGGAGGCCATCAGCTACTTCATTCGTTCGGGGAAGCCCCACCAGATAGTTACATCCAACCCTGAGTTCGTGATGCTGGCGCGTGAAGACGTAGAGTTCGACAATATCATCAACGAGGCTTCTCTGGTGATACCGGATGGCGTCGGCCTCGTGTGGGCGTCCAGCGTGTTGGGCTACCCCATTCGCCAGCAGGTCACGGGCACCGATCTGGTGCATCGGATGATGGAAATGGCCGTGAAAGAGGGGTATCGGGTGTTCCTGCTGGGGGCCGCCGAGGGGATCGCCCAGCTTGCTGCGAAGCACCTGCAGGAGATGTACCCCGGCCTCCAGATTGCCGGCACCTACAGCGGCTTTCCGTACCCGCGGTATGACGATGCCACAGTCTCCATTATCGAGGCTGCCGGCCGGGTGGACATTATGCTAGTGGCCTACGGCGCTCCGGCGCAGGAGAAGTGGATCGCCCGCAACCAGGCGCGACTGGGCATTCCGGTGGCGATCGGCGTGGGAGGCGTCTTCGACTTCATCTCCGGGCGGGTACGACGGGCGCCGCCCTGGGTGCGAAGGTTTGGCCTCGAGTGGCTGTACCGGCTCATCCGCCAGCCGTGGCGCTGGCGACGGCAGCTCGCCCTGCCTAGATTTGCTCTGGCGGTTCTGGCTCTGCGCCTTGGACGGGGTTAGTCTGGGAGGGCCCGGGTGGGCGGCGGAGCACCCCGGCCTGGTACAACGCGACGACGACCGCTCCGAGTATCAGCAGGGCTGCAATCAAGGTGTAGAACTTCTGTACCGCTGACAGCGCCAACGAGAGCGCCCCCAGGACCGCGCACAGCAGGTAGATCAAGTAGACCACTGCCCGCTGTGAGAGCCCTACCGCCAGCAAGCGATGAGGCAGATGGGCGCCGTCGCCTCCCTGGAAGGGAGAGCGCCCCCTCAGCGTCCGCTGTAGTATCACCAGACCGGTGTCGAGGATGGGTACCGCCAGGACCATCGTCGTGGTGGCTATCTTGGCTCCTCCCAGTATGGCCAGCGCGGCCAGCCCGAAGCCGAGGAACATCGAGCCGGAGGTGCCCATGAATACTTTCGCCGGATGCAGGTTGTGGGGAAGGAAGCCGGCGCAGGCACCCGCCATGGCCAGCACCAGGACCGCGATGGAGTACTGCTCCAGTTGGATGGAGCGCACCGCCAACACTACCCCGGCGATGCCGGCTACGCCCGCTGCCACGCCGTCCATCGTATCGATGAAGTTCACCGTGTTCATCATCCCCATAAACCACAGGAACGTGATGGGGAACACGATGACCTCCGGCAGCACGGCCACGCCGCCGAACGGGTTGGCCACGCTGTCCACGAGGACGCCGAATACCATTGGGACGACTGCAACCACGGCCTGACCCACAAACTGCGGGAGCGGCCCCAGGCGCAGTATGTCGTCGAGCAGAGCGATGGGCAGGATCAGGAGAGCGCCGAGCAGCACGCCTAAGAGCCGGGTGTATTCGGCAGGGAACCGGGGCAGCAATGCCAGGCTGAGCAGGCTGGCCAGAAAAAAGGCGGCGAACATGGCATATCCGCCAGTTCGCGCCACCGTCCGCACCTGTACCTCTCCGCGGCGAGGCCGGTCCACGATACCCAGGTAGCGGCCCAATCGCTGAGCGGGAGTCACCAGCCAGTAGGTGGCTCCGAACGCTACCAGCGGGACCGTCACCAGCGCCGCGAGAGCTTCCACGCTAGCCGCGGGCCTGCTGGTTACCCGCAGGCAGGGGTATTCCGGTGTATGCCAGCTCAAGAAGCTGCTTTCGCAGTTCGGCACGCTCCCTTGCCGCCGCCAGGCTTTCCCAGGCCGTCAATCGAGCGGAGATGGACTCTACAGCGAGAGGCGCAGCGGCCTTCTCAACTATACGCAAGATGCCGCGGCATTCCGAGGGCTCGTAGGCTTCGGTGGGGCCGAGCAGTAGCTCGGCCAGCCGCTCGCCGGGTCGAGTGCCGATGTAGTCTACCACGAATTCACTGCGCCCGGCGCCGTAACGCTCCCAAAGGCGTTGTGCCACCTGCAGCACCGCCACCGGCTCACCGACGTCTACGGCAATGGTCGCGCCAGGACACGGGCTGGCCGCCCCGTAGCCCATGAGGAGAAGCGCTTCCCCCTCGGTCATCCAATAGCGCGTCATATCCGGATGCGTCAAGGTCAGGCGCCGGCCTGATGCGATCTGGCGAGCGAACGTGTCGATGACGCTGCCGCTCGCCCCCACCACGTTGACCAGCCGCACGACGACGGACTGGGTCTTGTGTTGGCCGGCGTTCAGGCTGCGCAAGAGGATCTCGGCCACTCGCTTGGTGGCCCCGTACACGCTACACGGCTGTACCGCTTTGTCGCTGGACGGGTACACGAAGCGCTCCACGCCGGTCTCCATCGCCGCCTGCGCCAGCCGCCACGTCGCCAGCACGTTTGCCGCCACATACTCTTCCGGAAACTCCTCCGCCAAATCGACGTGCTTGTAGGCGGCCAGGTGAAATACCACGTCCGGTCTGCTCTCGTCCAGCAGCGAGAGCATCCGCTTGCGGTCCCGGATGTCGGCCAGAACGAAGCGCACGCCGTCGCCGGAGACGCTCTTTCGCAGCGCGGCGAGGGAATTCTCGTGGTTGTCCACCAGTACCAGCGATGGCGGGCGCAGCGCCGCCAGGTCCCGGGCCAGCGCCGAGCCAAGGAAGCCTCCCGCGCCGGTTACCAGGAGCCGCTTCGTGGCCAGTTGGCAGGCGTAAGGACCCAGGCCATTTCCGACCGGCTGCCGGCCGAGGAGGTCTGCGGGGTCTATGCGACCAGGGCGGTCTTCAGGCACCGCTGTACCTCCCTCATCAAGACGGCGTGGTCCGGGTCAGGCTCGATGGTTTCCGTCACCAGGAAGCGCACATCCCTCGCCAGCCGACGTCCCAGCGCCCCCAGGTCCAACTCGCCATCGTAGCAGCCCAGACCCTCGCCGGTTATCCCGCGCGCATTGGAAAGATGAGCTTCAAACAAATAGCCTTCGACGGCCTCGATGTACCCGTCCAGGCCTGCCACGGAGCGCCGACGATGCCAGAACGCGGCCAGGTGCCTCAAGCCTGGCGGCACCTCCTCAAGCTGGCAGTTCGCCGCATTTATGTATAGCTGCGCGTGCGAGACGTCGAGCGTGATCCTCAATCCGGGCACCGCATCGCAGAGCGCAATCATATCCTCCGGGGCGACCCCCAGAAGGGAGAAGCTGGGCCTCGCCTCCCGCATAAATGCGACGGGCGGCACGTTCTCGATGGTGGCGGTCAGCCCATTCGCGGCGCAAAGCTCGGTATAAAATTGGAGGAAGCCGAGGCTTCGACCCAGCACGGCCTCCCGGTCGCACGCCTCCAGCTCCTGCAGGGTCTCCCGACATGCGATGGCGTGGATGACGACGGCTTCGGCACCGATCTGCCGGCCCAGGGACACAAGCCTGCGCAGCACCTCTCGATTGGCCCCGTTATCGACGGTCACGTCGAAGAAGCGCCCGTCGAGCGAGCGCAGCGGCCCTTCCACCACGTAGGCGAAATCTGGAGCGGGCCGATAGCGACGGATCCGCTCGGCCATGGCTCCGTCGCCGGCGGCCAGGTCCTCGGCTGCCAGGTAAAGCTCTATGCCGTCGGGCAGGGGGGGCCGGATTCGGTCCATCAGTTGTCTTTCCGTCGGCCTGGCTTTAAGTAGCGTTTTTCCACCATCTAGCATATTCTGTCAAGCCGTGTATCAGATCGACTTGCGGACAGTATCCGAGCTCGCGCGTCGCCCGCCCGATGTCCGCCACGAACTGGTCCTCGGCATCTCCTTCTTCAACTCGGATTCGGGAGCTGGACCTGGTCACCTTACGGACCAGCTCCGCCAGCTCCTGCAGCGATGTGCCCCGCCCGGTAGCAATATTATAGACATGGCTGGGACGGGCCGGCATCGTCAATGCCTGGATAATGCCGTTGACAGCATCGCCGACATAGGTGAAATCGCGGCATACTTTGCTGCGAACAATCATTTCTTCGCCAGCCAGGGCCCGGCGCATCAGAATCGACACCACGCCGCTGGTGCCGCCCACTACGGTCTGGCCCGGCCCATACACCGAGAAGAGACGCGTGATTATCCCCGGCAGTTGGTACAACTGGCGGTACATCTCTACCCACTTCTCGGCAATCAGCTTCGAGTAGCCGTACGGCTCGACCGGCTGCTTCGGGGCGTCCTCTGCAAGCAGTCCGGCCCGGGGGCCGTACACCCGCTGGCTGGAGACCAGGAGGAAGGGTATCTTCCGGTAGCGGGCTGCCTCCAGCATATTCAGCGTGCCCTCTGAGTGCAGATGGGCGTAGGCATAGGGCAAATTGAGGGAAGACGAGGCGTCGGCGAGGCCGGCAAGGTGGACGATAGCGTCGCCCTGCTCGGCGAATTCACGCGCACGCGGGTTTTGCACGCTGAATTGGCCGTGGGCGGCGGCAGAAGCGGGCCCGCGCGCGGCGCGAGACAACGTGTACACCTCATGTCCGCGAACGCTCAGCTCGCGGGTGAGGTGGCTTCCGATGAAGCCAGTTCCCCCCGTCACGACGATTCGCATTTCGCTTCCCAGTAGTCCAGCATCTCTTCCACCCCCGACGCCAGCGTATGGCGTGCCGCGAACCCGTACTCCCCCAAGCGCGAGGCTATGCGCACCTCTCGTTCCCCTCCCACCGACTCATCGCTGACGACGGCTTGCCGTCCTCGTCGCCGGGCGGCCCCGGCTACTAAGGCTGCGATCTGCCGGACCGAGCACGCCTCAGTGGCCGCATTCAGGATCGTGAACCCGCCGGACCCTGTAGCCGCCACCGCGGCGCGCAGTGCCGCTGCTGCATCCGCGACGTGGATCAATCCAATGGGCATATGCCCGCCGGGATACACGCGGATGGCCTCGCCCCGCAGGGCCTGCAGGCAAAACTTGTTGGGTACGGTCACGAAGCGGTAGTCGTCCTTCATCACGGGGCTGACTCCATATGTCACCCCCAGCCGCACCGCTGCACAGCTCACGCTGGAAGTTGCCGCATACATCTCCATCAGCTTCTCGGTGTAGCACTTTGACAGGTGAGATATATCGCGGAAGGGGCCGTAAGGGGCAGCCTCAGTCACCAGCGCGGGTAAGTCCTCTCCGCAGACCCGCAGCGAGCTGGCGAAGACCAGCCGCCGGACGTCGCGCGCCGCCATCGCATCCAGGAGGACCCGCGGTGCGACAAGATTGGAGCGTTCCATGTACGCAACAGAGGCCGCTTTGGGATGAGCGCTGGGTTGGGCGGCCAGACTGTAGACCGTGTGGACCGGACCGGACAATGCTGCCTCTAACACCTTTGGGTTGGCCACGTCGCCCCGAATGAAACGGACGCCCGGCTGGCGGCGCAGGCTTCGCGTGTCGGCTGCATTAGTGGAGAAGAAGTTGTCGATGGCTATGACCTCCTCTCCCTCTGCCAGAAGCAATCGCACCAGTTCGCTACCGATGTAGCCGATACCGGTCACCACAACAGGCACATTCCACTCCCGCTCATCTCTCCTGCCACACGTCGATATATGCTGCCAATTATACCCGACACAGGCGCGCAGCGCTACCTCTTTTGGGATGCAGGGGCCTGGAACAGAGTCCGGATTCAGCTCGCCCAGGGAAAAGGCGAACGCAGCCGGCATTGAGGTAATGTAGAGCACTCCCCGTCTCAAAGGTATGGAACGGGGAGTGCCAGATTGCTAACGCTTGGTGTACTGAGGTGCTTTGCGTGCTCGCTTCAGTCCGTACTTCTTGCGTTCCTTGATTCGTGCGTCTCGGGTCAGGAGCGTGGTGCGGCGCAGAAGTGGCCGCAGCTCCTCACTCGATTGCACCAGGGCCCGGGCGATGCCGTGGGCGACGGCATCGGCCTGCGCTGAGACGCCGCCTCCCTGCACTTTGGCTACCACGTTGAACTTGCCCTGCGTCTCGGTGACGGTGAAAGGCTGTTGGATAGCCACCTGCAAGGCCAGACGAGGGAACACCTCGGCCACTGCCTTTCCGTTGATGGTGACCTGCCCATTGCCGGGATACAGCCGGACCGCGGCGATAGCGGTCTTGCGCTTACCGGTCCCGTAAAAATAGCTTTGCTCCACGCTAAGCCGAACCTCCTATTCTCCTGTGCCGTGCCTATTTGTCTTCGACTTTCTTTGGCATCTGGGCCTGGTGCGGATGCTCCGGTCCCGCGTACACCTTCAATTTGCGCGCCATCGCATCCCCCAGCTTGTTCCTCGGCAACATCCCCCGCACGGCCTTCTCGATCACACGGGTGGGATTCTGCTCCATCAGCAGGCCCAGACTTACGCTCTTGAGCCCACCGGGATAGCCCGAATGGCGATAGTAGAGTTTGGCTTCCGGCTTGCGGCCGGTCACCCTAATCTTGGCCGCGTTCACTACTATTACGAAGTCGCCCGTGTCCAGGTGGGGCGCAAAGATCGGTTTGTGCTTGCCCCGCAGGATTGTGGCTATCCTCGCCGCCAGCCGGCCAAGGGTCTGGCCGGCCGCATCCACCAGAATCCATTCCCGGTTGATATCCGCTTCTCTCGTGCTATAGGTATTCACTTACATCTGCCTCTCGATAATAAACGGCCATCAGGCAAAGCCCTTTTGCCGGCACGCTGGGGCCGGCCAACGCCCGATTGCCTTCCAGCAGCATTCTGCCAACTTCGATCGGAGCTATCTGCCCCATGCCTACCCGAATCAGTGTTCCTGCGATGCTTCGCACCATCCCGGTCAGGAACGCATTCGCCACCAGGTCCACCAGCACCCGGTCATCATCCCGGTGGCAGCAGGCCCGCTCCACCGTCCGGACTGTGGTGCCGCCGGCGCCGAAAGTCCGAAAGTCGTGTCTGCCCACCAGGTATTGGCTGGCCTGGTCCATCGCCCCGACGTCGAGTGGATGCCAGATATGGTGCACGAAGCGACGCTGCAGGGCCGACGGCGCATCTCGGTTCAGTATCGTGTATCGATACCACCGGCCCACTGCGCTGTGTCGCGCGTGAAACTTCTCCCCAACCTCCCGCACCCGCCTCACGGCCACATCGTCCGGGAGCACTCCGTTCAGCGCCCGACCCAGCGCGTCCGCATCGATGTGACTCTGCGTCCGGAAGCTCACCACCTGCCCCAGGGCGTGAGCCCCCGCATCAGTTCGCCCGGCTCCCGCCGCGCGGATCGACTCTCCGGTCACCTGCCGCAGGGCCGCTTCCAGCTCGCCCTGCACCGTTCGACCTCGGGCCTGCACCTGAAACCCGCAATAGTCGGTCCCGTCGTACTCGACCACGAGCATCAGGTTCCGCATTTGCCTCCAGCGCTGGTGTACCGGTCTACGGGACTAGCTCGATGCGCGCCATTGAAGCGGCGTCGCCCTGCCTGGGCTCGAGCTTGATTACACGGGTGTATCCCCCCTGGCGGTCGGCGTACCGGGCTGCCAGGACTTCGAACACTTTCCCGGCGATCTTCGGGCCATAGACCATCGTCAGCACCGTACGGCGGGCGTGCAGGTCGCCCCGCTTGCCCAGGGTGATTACCCGCTCCGCCATACCCTGTATTTCCTTCGCCTTCGGAAGGGTCGTTGTTATCTTCTCGTGATCGAGAAGCTCGGTAACCAAGTTGCGGTATAGCGCCAAGCGTTGGCCGGTGGGCCTACCCAGCTTCCTTCCCGTCACGCTATGCCTCATCTTCGTACTCCTCACCCAGGACTTCTTCGCGCCGTCGGCCTCTTCGGGGTGCGCGCGGCCGGCGCCGTTTGCGTCCGCCCTCTTCTTCCTCTTCGATCTCGAACACCGGCGTTTCGACGCGCTCCCGAGGCGGTGCCACTTCCACGATGGGAGGAATCTTCAGCTCTTCCTCCTCAGGGACGGCCTCGGCGGCTGCCTCTGCTGCTTCGGGCTCGATGACCACAGCCGGCCCTGCCTCTTCCAGCTCTTCGGGAGCTACTTCGGCCTCCGCTATTGGCTGTACTTCCTCTTCCTCTTCCTCCTCCTCTTCTTCCTCTTCCTCAGGGCCGCGCTCAGCGGAAGGAGGAACAGGAGGAATGAACCCGTGGGCAGCCAGCTTCTCTTTCAGCTCGTCCATCGATTTTCGGCCGAAGTTCCGCACGCCGAGGATATCCTCGTCGCTCATCTCGAGGATTTGCCCAACCGTCGAGATATTGGCGCGCTTCAAGCAGTTGTAGGCGCGCACCGACAGGTCGAGGTCCTCGATGGGAGTGTTGTAGGCATTGGCCGGTATCGCTCCTGCACCCAGGGCCATTCGCGGCGCCCTGGCCGCCGCCTTACCGCCCAGGTCGGCCAGCAGCTCCAGGTGCTGCAGAATGATCTGTGCACTCTGCGACACGGCGTCGTCCGGACTCAGCGTGCCGTCAGTCCAAACTTCCAGGTCCAGCCGGTCGAAGTCGGTCTGCTGTCCTACCCGAGTATTCTCCACGGTGAAGTTCACCCGCCGCACAGGCGAGAAGATGGCGTCGATCGGGATCACGCCTATTGTGCCGCCTTCGCGGCTGTCAGCCGGCACGAAGCCGCGTCCCCGCTCCACCGTCAGCTCGAGGGTAAGCCGAGCATCGTCGGAGTCGAGCGTCGCAATCTGCAGGTCCGGGTTGACGATCTCGACCTCGGGCGGCGCGACGATGTCGGCGGCCGTCACCCGGCCGATTCCCTTCACCTCCAGGCTCAGGCGCACCGGGTAGTCGGAAAAGGAGCGCAACCGAATCTGCTTGATGTTCAGCAGCAGCTCGGTGGTGTCCTCCTTGACGTGCGGTATGTGCGAGAATTCGTGGTACA
>JAMCTB010000011.1 GCA_023380955.1 Chloroflexota bacterium
AGCGACTCGGGGATCCTGGGGTTGAGCCGGCGCGGCGGCACCGGATCCTCCTGGATCTGCTTGAGGGCCACCACCACGGAGGTCTCGCCCTCGAAGGGGAGCCGGCCGGTGGCCATCTCGTACAGAAGGACGCCGGTCGCGTAGAGGTCGGAGGAGGCGGTGCTCTGCTCCCCCTTGGCCTGCTCGGGGGATATGTAGTGGGCGGATCCCACCACGTAGCCCGACTGGGTCAGGGAGGCAGCCCCCAGGGCCACGGCGATCCCGAAATCGGCGATCTTCGCCCACCCATCCCGAGTCACCAGGATGTTGTGGGCCTTCACGTCCCGATGCACGATCCCGTGCTGGTGGGCGTACTCCAGCCCCTCGCAGATCTGCCGGCCCAGCTCTATGATCCGGGCGGCGCCCAGCGGGGCTTCCTCCTGGAGGATCTCCTTCAGGGTCCGGCCGGGCACCAACTCCATGACGATGTACTGGGTCCCTGCCTCGGAACCCACGTCGTAGACGGCCACGATGTTGGGGTGGGAGAGGGCGGCGGACGATCGGGCCTCCCGCTGGAACCGGGCCAGGAAACCGGGATCGGCTGCGAACTGCTCCCGCAGCACCTTGACCGCCACCTTCCGGCCCAGCAGCAGGTCCTCGGCCTCGTAGACCACGGCCATGCCGCCCTCACCCAGGAGGGCAGACAGCTGGTATCGCCCGTTTAGCACCCTACCTATCATGTAGCGCTTTCAAGGGAAGACAAAAGCAAGAATGGTGGGCAATCGGCGGCAAAAACCCATGGAATTCTACACGATGGCCCCCCTCCGGTCCACCGCCCCAGGAGTGTTGTATTATGTTGGGGGCGCACGGGCGGTGCGCCCCTACTGGCAGCTCGCACCCTGGGGCGGTCTCGGGCATTCGCCCGCCAGAGGGGGGAGGGGAAACGGTGGAGAGGGAAGGGCCCGCGGTGCCGGCCGGACCGTCGCCGGTGCCCGGCCGAAAGGCTCCAACCCTGATCGTCATGGTCGGCCCGCCGGGCACGGGGAAATCCTACCTGGTCCGGCTGCTGGCCGAGCGAGTGGCGGTCAAGGTGATCGAAACCGACGAGATCCGCCACCGGCTCAGCCCTCACCCCAGCTACACGGCGGCGGAGAACCGCAAGGTCTTTCACATAGCCCACCGGAGGATCGATCGCCTCCTCCGGCAAGGCAAGAACGTCATCTTCGATGCCACCAACATCTACGAGTACGGGAGGCGAACCCTCTACCGCATGGCCGAGAGCGACGGCGCTCACCTGCTGATCGTGCGGACCGTGGCCCCCGACGAGGTGGTGGAGGAGAGGCTGCGGAGGCGGATAGAGCGCTTGAACCCGGAGGACCGGTCCGAGGCGGGCTGGGAGGTGTATCTGCGGATGAAGGCGGAGTTCGAGGAGATCAGCCGCCCCCACATGGTGGTGGACACCTCCGAGCCGCTGGAGCCGGCCCTCGAGGAGATCGTGAAGTTCGTGCAGGGGGAAGATTGAAGGCCCTGTTGATCCACAACCCGAGGGCGGGGCAACGGGACCACCGCCGGGAGATCGCGGAGTCCGTCACCCGTCTCTCCTCCGCCGGCTGGGAGGTGGAGGTGGTTGTATCCCCCTCCGCCGGCGAGCTGGAGCGCGCGGTGCGGGCCGCCGTGGTGGCCGGCGTGGAGGTGGTGATAGCCGCCGGAGGGGATGGCACCCTGAACCTGGCCATCCAGGCCCTGGCCCACCAGCACCCGGCACTGGGGGTCCTCCCCATGGGCACGACCAACGTGTGGGCCAGGGAGGTGGGAATCCCCCTGAACGTCCGCCGGGCCACGGAGATGCTGCTGACGGGGGAGGTAGCGAGGGCGGACCTGGGGATGGCCAACAGCCGCTACTTTCTCTTCGTCGCCGGCGTGGGTTTCGATGCCTCGGTGACCCAGAACATGGATCCAACGGCGAAGCGCAGGCTGGGGATGCTGGCCTACGTGATCGCTGCCGGCGTCGAGGCGCTGAAGCTTCGCGGAGTGGAGGCCACCATCGTCGCCGACGGCCTGGTGTCGCGGGAGAGGGTGCTGATGGTAGTGGCCAGCAACATCCGCCTCTACGGTGGGGTGCTGAACATGGCCCCTCAGGCCTTCGCCGACGACGGACTGCTGGACGTCTGGGCATTCCGGGGTCGGGGCGTCCTGGAGGGGGCAATCCACGCCGCCAGCGTCCTGCTGGGCCGCCACGCCAGGGATCGGGGAGCCCGCTTCTACCGCTGCTCGAGGCTGTCCATCGCCGCCAAGGGGTCCCTGCCAGTGCAGTTGGACGGCGACTACGTCGGGACCACGCCGGTCACCCTGCAGGTCGCGCCGAAGGCGCTGCGGGTGCTGGTCCCGCCCGGCCCGCACCCCATGTTCCGGCAGCCGGCGGAGAGAGCGCTCGGTCCCGAGCGCTGAGTGCCGGGGCCCTCCCTCTCCCCTTGGGAGAGGCGTGACGCTGCTCCGGCTCGCGTCACGGGGTGAGGGCTGGGGCTGATAGCTGATAGCCGATAGCTGATAGCCGACCGCTTGGAGGTTTCGATGCGCAGAACCAAGATCGTTTGCACCCTGGGACCGGCCTCCGCTTCCCCGGCCACCCTGCGCGCCATGATCCGGGCGGGGATGGACGTCGCCCGCCTCAACTTCTCCCACGGCACCCACGAGAGCCACGCCGCCTTGATGGCGCTGGTGCGACGGGTGGCCGCGGAGGAGGGTCAGGTGATAGCCATCCTCCAGGACCTCCAGGGCCCCAGGATTCGGGTGGGGGAGATGGCACAGGACGGCATGCCACTCGCCGCGGGCAGCCGCTTCGTTCTGACCACCGAGGAGGTGGTGGGCACCAGCGAGAAGGCCACCATACGGGGAGCGGAGCTATCGAAGGACGTGAAGCCCGGCGATCGGATCCTGCTGGACGACGGTACCCTTGAGATGAAGGTAGTGCGGACCACCAACGCCGAGGTGGAGTGCACCGTCCTCCTGGGCGGGGTGCTGAAGTCCCACAAGGGGGTCAACGTGCCGGGGCGGACCCTCAGCGTCCCCTCCATCACCGACAAGGACCGGGAAGACCTGGCCTTCGGCATCGAGCAGGGGGTCGACTACGTGGCCATGTCCTTCGTGCGGTCGGCCGAGGACATCCGGCAGCTGAGGAGGCTGATGGCCGAGCGGGGCGCCGACATCCCCATAATGGCGAAGATCGAGAAGCACGAGGCCATCGACCGTTTCGGCGAGATCCTGGAGGCGAGCGACGCCATCATGGTCGCTCGCGGGGACCTGGGGATCGAGGTGGCGGCCGAGCAGGTGCCGCTGCTGCAGAAGATGATCATCGCCAAGTGCGGAGCCGCCGGCAAGCCGGTGGTGACGGCGACCCAGATGCTGGACTCCATGATCCGCAACCCCAGGCCAACCCGCGCCGAGGTGAACGACGTGGCCAACGCCATCCTGGACGGGAGCGACGCCACCATGCTGTCCGGCGAGACGGCCGCCGGCGCCTACCCGCTGGAGGCGGTGGCGACCATGGCCCGCATCGCGGAGACCACCGACGAGGCCCTGCCCTACGAGGAGTTGACGCGGAAGACGACGGCCGCCAGGATGCGCAGCGTGACGGACGCCATCGGCCAGGGCACCTGCGAGATGGCCTACGAGCTGGGGGCCAAGGCGATCATCGCCTCCACCGAATCGGGCTACACGGCCCGGATGATCGCCCGCCACCGCCCGCCCGCCAGGATCATCGCCGCCACCCCCTCTCAGCCCACCCTCCGGCAGCTGGCCCTGGTGTGGGGAGTCCACCCCCACCTGACTCCCCGCTACCACAACACCGACGAGATGATCCGGCAGGTGGTGGAGATGGCGGCGCGGGAGAAGCAGGTGGTCCAGGGGGACCTGGTGGTCATCACGGCGGGGCTGCCGCTCCCCGCCAGGGGCAGCACCAACCTGCTGAAGCTCCACGTCGTCGGCGAGCCTGTGTAATGACTGTAGGGCGGGGCTACAGGTACACGTCCAACGCGTTCAGGAAGTTGCGGTAGACCTGCTGCTGCTCCCAGATGATCCCCCCGGGACCCAGCTTCCACCACTCGTCGGGGGTGAAGTAGGCGGAGACCTCCGCCTCGGAGCCACCGCGACCGAACCACTGGATCAGGTGCAGGTTGTCCGACTGGAGAAGCCAGAGGGCCAGATCCAGGATCTTGGCGTCCTTGGTGAGCAGGGCCGTGTTGTAGACGTTCAGCATCAGCTGGAAGATCGCCTGCTGCGCGCCGTTGCCCAGGAAGAACTCCATCCCGCCCGAGCCCGCCCAGGTGCTGGGAAAGACGGGCAACGGGAGATCGTGGCTCCGATCGCCGTACTTGGCTATCGCCTCGCTGGGCGTCAGGAAGCCCATTTTCCGCCGCCGCACCTCGCCGGGGAGCCAGCGCAGGAACTCGAAGATCCCAGTGTCCACCGAGTGATGCTCGCCGAAGGTCTCGTAATCCCAGGCCAGGAAGACGAAATCCCCCCGCGCTTCCCTCAACCAGTGGCCGTAGCTATCGGCCGCTAGAGGCCATCCCGACCAGGTGCGGTTGGAGAAGCGGTACCCGACGTCGTCGCTCAGCTCGTAGGCTCGGGTGAACAGCTTCAGCCTCTTCCCGTGATCGTAGAGATGGGTGGCGTCCCTCCACTCCATCACCCAGGGTCGCCCGTCCATCACGGTCCCCTGGAAGCCGGCCTTGTCCAGGGCGTGGTAGATGGCGTCGGACATGCACATCTCGGTGGTATCCGTGATCACCGGTCGCTTCCCGAAGGTCTGCTCCAGGTAAGCTGCAGCCCAGTGCATCCGCTCGATGAACCGCTCCAAGTCCACCAACAGAATGAAGCTGTGGTAGGGCTCAACCCCGATCAGCTCCACATTCTCGTGCCGCACCAGCCGCTGGAAGAGGGCCAACAGCTCCTGATCCCACATCTCGGCCTGGCACAGGAAGGACACCGAGAATCCGATCGAGAACTTGAAGCCCTCATCCACCAGCTCGAGGAAGGTGCGGGTGGCGGGGTAGTAGCACCACTTGGCCACCTTCCGGAAGTACCGCTCGTTCATCCGCTCATCGAAGAGGCAGCGCTCGATATCCTCCGGCACAGCGCCTCTCGGGATTGGCTGGGCCGGCAGCTTCACGCGCCTGGGCTGATGGACGACGGCATAGACTACCAGGTCGTTTGCCATTTCATCCTCCGGCCATCACGGAGACTCGCTCCTCAGCCGCCAACACCCCCTGGTTCCTGGCGATGTACTCCAGCTTGCTGATCAGATTGTCGATCACCCTATCCCAAAGGAAGGTCGCCGCAGTCCTCTTCGCCCCCTGCCGGATCAGCTCCCTCTCCTCGGGGTGGTTCTCCATGTGGGCAACGTAACCCGCGATCTCGCCGGGGTCCGCGGTGTCCAGCACCATGGCGTTCTCGAACGGGATGGCGTAGTCCTCGCCGGTGGAGCCCGTGAAGGCTACGCCGCCGGCTCCCATGACCTCCAGCCCCACCAGCCCGAACGGCTCGTGTCCGCTGTTGGCCAGCACCGCGTCCGCAGCCCGATACATGATCCTCACGAACTCGTCCGGCAGGAAGAAGCGGAGGTCCAGGACGTCCGCCGGACCGGCACCCTCCAGGGCCCGGATGCAGTCGGCCACCGTTCGGACCTCGGCCCTGACCTCCTTGACGGAGAGCCCCATGGACCGGGCGTTTCCGAGCACCTCCTCGCCGTGAGGCTCGATGCCGCCCCGCAGCGGGAACACCGGCTTCATCCCCATCCCCTTCAGCCGCGCCACCGCCTCCACGGCCATGTTCCACCGCTTGTCGGGATCGAACCGCCCAATCTTGAAGAGCAGCGGCTCCCCTCCCAGGATCTCCCGCACCCGGGCCACGGCGCCCTCGTCCACCGGCTCGACAGCCCTCGTCGGTATGCCGTTCGGAATGACCAGCGGGTTAGTCCCCAGCCCCCACATGATGTGCTTCATGTAGCGGCTGACGGTGGTTATGGTGTTGGTGAACCCCAGCCTCCCCCAGTCTATCCGGTGGAAGGACATGGTGTTGTTCGCGTTCCAGAACTGGATGGCCCGGTCCCTCAACCCGTTGTGGTAGAGGAGGTCGCTGATCCGGCTCACCGCCTCCGCCGTGTGCCACTCCTCCCCCAGCACCGCCACCACCTTCCCGGCCGCTGCAGCCGGCCGAACGATCTGGTCCATCACGAACCAGGGCGCCGAATCGTTGAAGTCGTACAGCTTCTCGTTCTCGCCTTGATACACCCCTTCGGGGTAGTACTTGCTGACCCACTGGCACCAGCGATGCAACCGCAGCCGACCCTCCACCAGAGCCTCCTCAGCTGGCAGATGCGGGTCCCCCACGAACAGCACGTGGGTCTCGAACCCCCTCTCCGCCAGCGCTTCCGACAGCTCCGCCACCCTCACCCCGAGACCCCCGGCCCTCGAGTATCGGTCGGCACCCTCGAAGGATAGCAACGCAAAAACGGTATTCTCCGGCGAGATTTGACTGGGCCTCACCAGCACCTCCTCCTCCCCACCGGCGGCCCCGTGACTCCCTCACAGGCAGCGAGCCGCCCCCGTTATCTGGGGAACTTGATCCACCTCTTTCCCAGCAAGCTTCGGGCCACACCGCCGCTCCCCTCAGCGTTTCGCCCCTTGCCGCCCC
>JAMCTB010000012.1 GCA_023380955.1 Chloroflexota bacterium
GTGTCCTATAGTCTCTTTTGCCCCGAGAGATCCGGTAAGTGGCACCGAACGGAGCAAGGGAAATCGGCGGAGCGGGGAAACCCGAAACGCAGGATCCGGAGCGAGGTTCGGGACTCCGAAACGGGACGGCTGACGGAGCCAGCAGGGCGGAAGCCCGAGAGGCCGTCAGAGCGGGCCGGTCGGAGATCCGAGCGCGGGTGACTGGCGGCCGACAAGGGCGGAAGCCCGAGCGGACGAAGGGAACCAAGCGAACGGACGCAGAAAGGTCGCTCGGGGCACTTCTTTGCCCTGGATCGGCGGCCGACTCCCCCGGTGCAGGGCCTTTTCTTCTTTCTTGTCCGCTCTTCGGCAGCATGGTATAGTATCCAGGTCGCTCTTGATCAACGTGATGGGGCAGCGCGCGTGCGCTCAGCCGCTTGGCCGGCCGCCCCGTATCGCCCCGATCAGCCTCATACCTCCGTTACTCGACACTGGGAGGAGTCCGTGTTCAGCCCCCTCAACGCCATCCTGGGCCTTATGTCCAGGGACATAGGGATCGACCTGGGAACCGCCAACACCCTGGTTCTGGTACGTGGAAAAGGGGTCGTCATCAACGAGCCTTCAGTGGTCGCCATCAACAAGAAGACCAGGAGGGTGTTGGCCATCGGGGCCGGGGCCAAGCTAATGGTGGGCCGCACCCCCGCCAATATCGTCGCTATCCGGCCACTCAAGGACGGAGTCATATCCGACTTCGACGTGACCGAGCAGATGCTCCACTACTTCATCGGCCGGGTCCACGAGGAGTTCACCCTCATTCCAAGACCGCGGGTCGTGGTCGGGATCCCCAGCGGAGTCACGGAGGTGGAACGGCGGGCGGTCCACGACGCCACCTGCAGCGCGGGCGCGCGGGAGGCTCTGCTGATCGAGGAGCCGATGGCGGCGGCCATCGGGTCCGGGCTACCCATCACCGAGCCCTCGGGCAGCATGATCGTGGATATCGGCGGTGGAACCACCGAGGTGGCGGTCATCTCTCTCGGCGGCATGGTGTCCCTCCGCTCCATCCGCATCGCGGGCGACGAATTGGACCAGGATATCGTGGGTTACGTGCGCCAGCGCCACAACCTGATGATTGGGGAGCGGATGGCCGAGGAGATCAAGATCACCACCGGCAGCGCCCATCCCAGCACCGACGACCGCACCATCACGGTCCGGGGCCGGGACGTCCTCACAGGGCTGCCGGGCGAGATACAGCTGACCAGCTCCGAGATCCGCGAGGCGATATCGAGCTCGGTGAACAGCGTCGTCGAAGCGGTGACCGAGACTATCGAAGAGACCCCTCCGGAACTGGTGGCCGACATGATGACTAGAGGCATCACCCTGGCGGGCGGCGGCGCGCTGCTGCCCGGCATGGATCGGTTGATCGCTGAAAGAACCGGCATCCAGGTCCACATCGCGGAGGACCCCCTCCAGGCAGTGGTGCGCGGGACCGGCAGGGTGCTGGAAGATCTGGACATGCTCCGAAAGGTGCTGGTAGACGTCCAGGACAACAAGAGCCCGCGGCGCCGATAGCCACCCGACGGCAGAGAGGTACGGCTGTTGGATCGCAAGCCTATACCTTGGTGGGCGAGCGCTCTAGCCGCGGTGGCGGCACTATTCCTTGTCTTCCAACCCGCCAGTGCGAGTAGAGCGCAGGACTTCGGCAGCCAGCTGCTGGCCCCCCTATCATTCTACATCAGTGGCTTCGCCAACTCCTTCTCCGACTTCTTCGGGACCGTCGGCAGCATCGGCAGCCTTCGCGGCACGTCGCAGCAGCAGAAGGAGGAGATCGACCGCCTCAACTTCGAGCTGGTGCGAATGGGGGAGTTGGAGCAAGAGAACGAGGATCTCCGTAAGCTCCTGGGGTTCAAGCAAACCCGACCTCAGCTGCAGCTGCTGCCGGTCCGCATGCTGGGCACCGATGCCACCGGCATACTGAACACCATCATCATAGACAAGGGGAGCAACGACGGCATCCGCGAGGATACCGCCATCATCACCTGGCGAGGTCTGGTGGGGCGGGTGATCCGGGTGCAGCCGACCGCGGCCTTCGTGCTGCTGGTGACCGACGTGAGCAGCTCGGTGGCCGCCAGGGTTCAGGATCCGGTCTCTCGAGCCAGCGGCATCGTCGGCGGTCGCAAGGAAGGAGGCCTAATCATGAGACACATCCTTCAACAGGAGCTGATCCAGACCGGCGACCTGGTGATCACCTCGGGGGTCGGGGGCAGTCTCCCCGAGGGGCTGCCCATCGGGAAGGTAGTGCGGGTCCAGAAGCGGAACATCGAGATGTTCCAGGAGGCCATCCTGGAGCCCGCCGTCGACACCTCCAAGCTGGAACGCATCTACGCCATTCTCGATTTTCCGAAGAACTGATTACCGCTCCGGCCCTGAAGGGCCGGGTTAAGCGGGGCTGTGGTAACCCGGCCCTTCAGGGCCGAGGTCACGAAACCCCAAGACGCAGCCCTTTTTGTGGGAGGCCGGGTGCACTCGCGAAGGATCGGGATCCTCGCCGCAGCCCTGCTGGTGGCGGCCGTCTTTCAGGCCACCCTGGGCGCCAAGCTCACGCTCTTCACAGCGAGACCGGATCTGGTGCTGCTGCTGGTGGTCACCTACAGCGTGAGCCGGGGCGTTGAGGAGGGGCTCATCGGTGGCCTGCTGGGCGGCATGCTGATAGACCTGCTCTCCGCCATTCCCTTCGGCACCGCCACCATCGCCATGGGGCTCATCGGGCTAGCCACCGGCCTGGGCGAGGCCAACATCTACCGAGCCAACCTGATTATCCCCCTGGTCGCGGTGTTTCTGGCCACGGTCTTCTATCACAGCATTATCATGTTGACCCTTCAAGCCGCGGGCTGGAGCGTCGAGTGGGTCAGCACCCTGGCCCTCCAGACGGTGCCGGGGGCTTTCCTCAACGCCATACTGGCACCGGTGGCCTTCGCCTTGGTGAAGAAGCTCGGACCCTCCGCGGAAGGCGAGGAGCAGATACGATGGTAGCCTCTGGACCCGTCAAATGGATCTCCCTCCCGAGCAGCCAGGACCCGCAGAAGAAACATGGCATCGATTGGAGGCTTCTTCTCCTGCGGATCGGGATAGTGCTGGCCTTCAGCCTGCTGCTGGCCCAGCTGTGGAGGCTCCAGATCGTGGAGGGCCACAGCTTCCGCCAACTGGCGGACATCAACCGTTATCGGGTGAGCCCCGTGGATGCCCCCCGCGGGGTAATCTACGATCGAAACCACCAGATCGTCGCGGCCAACACCCCTAGCTTCCAGGTCTCCATCGTCCCCGCCGCCCTGCCCAAGGACGATCCCGGCCGGGTGTACTCGGAGTTGAGCGGGCTCCTCAGCGTTGCCCCTGCCGACATCGCCGACAAGGTGAGCAAGCGGAAGGGGGACGACTTCACCCCGGTGATCATCAAGTCGGACGTGGAGCGCGACGTCGTCCTGCGGGTTGAAGAGCGGCACCTGCGGCTGCCGGGGGTCATCGTCCTGCCCGAGTCCAGCCGCCTCTACCCCTACGGTCCCCTGCTCTCCCACCTTCTGGGGTACATGCTCCCCATCACGGAGGAGCAGCTGGCCGCCCGCCAGAACGACAAGGAGGCCGGATACCGGGGAGACGACCGGATCGGGGCTGCCGGCATCGAGGCTACCTACGAGAAGGATCTGCGGGGCAAACCGGGAGAGAAGCTGTACGAGGTGGACGCCACCGAGCGGCCCGTCAACGACCTCCGCATCGACAGCCCGGATCCCGGCCACAACCTGACCCTCAGCGTCGACGTACAGCTGCAGAAGGACGTGGAGAAGATCCTGGCGGACGCGATGGTGAAGAAGAAGGCCGACTCGGCCGTGGCCATCGTGATGGATCCCCGGAACGGGCAGATCCTCTCCATGGTCAGTCTGCCCAGCTACGACGACAACCTCTTCTCGGGAAAGGTCCGCCCCTCGGAGCTGGAGAGGGTGATGAACGATCCCCTCAAGCCGATGATCAACTACGCCATCAGCGGCACCTTCGCCCCGGGGTCCGTCTTCAAGCTGGTGACGGCCGCGGGCTCCCTCCAGGAGGGCGTGGCCAACGCCAATACGAAGATCCTGTGCGAGGGTGCGCTCATTATTCCTAACCAGTACAACCCGGCCCTCTCCACCCGCCTCCCCTGCTGGGGGGTTCACGGCCTGCAGGATTTCGTCACCGGCCTGGCCAACTCCTGCGACGTCTACTACTTCTCCCTGGGAGGGGGCAACCCGGGCCAGAAGTTCGAGGGTCTGGGCAACGAGAGGCTCGCCAAGTGGGCCCGGCTGATGGGGTACGGCGCCCCCACCGGCATTGACCTGCCGGGAGAGGTGGATGGGCTCGTCCCCACCGCGCAGTGGAAGCAGGACACCTGGGGGGAGGAGTGGCTGAAGGGCGACACCTACAACATGTCCATCGGGCAGGGCTTCGTGCTGGCTACTCCCCTCCAGGTCGCAAACGTCACCAATGCCATCGCCAACGGGGGCCGTCTTCTAGAACCTCGACTGGTCGCCTCCATCCGTGACGCCGAGGACAATCTCATCCGCGATGTGGACCCGGTGGAGATCCGGAAGCTGGATGTGAGCGAGACCAACCTGAGCCTCATTCGCCAGGGGATGGAGCGGGTGCCCCGGAACGACGACACCAAGGCGTTCAACGTCCCGGCTCTGAAGATCGCGGGCAAGACGGGAACGGCCGAATTCCCCGGCCCCAAGGACGCCAAGGGGATCATGCCCACCCACGGCTGGTTCACGGCCTACGCCCCCTACGACGACCCACAGGTGACGGTGACCGTGTTCCTCCAGAAAGGCGGCGGTCCCAGCGATGCCTTCCCCGTGGCCATGCAGATCTTCAAGCGATACTTCAACCACTCGGAACCGGTAGCGACGCCCACCCCACAGCGGGCCCGATAGAGGTTGCGGACGGACCGATGCGGTCGATAATGAAGCGATGGCGCTACGCCGATTACCTGATGCTGGTGATCCTGCTGGTGATCCTGGCCTACGGCATGGCGCTGGTCTACAGCTCCACCTTCCCCTCCACCAATAACGAAACCATCTCCTTCAGCAGCTACGTCACCAAGCAGATGGGCTACGCCGTCGCCGGCCTCCTGCTCCTGGTGTTGGTCGCCTCCATGGACTACCGGATCCTCTACGCCAGCGCCTACTTCCTCTACGGTGCGTCCATCGTGCTGCTGGGGGTGGTGCTCTTCACGGCCCACGGGCAGGCTGAATACGGGTCTCAACGCTGGATCGACCTCAAGATCTTTCCACTCCAGCCCTCCGAGCTGGCGAAGCCCGCCCTGGTGCTGGCCCTGGCTCGCTACTTCGCCGATCACCAGGCGGACGTTCGGGCCTTTCGCCACTTCGTCGCCTCCTTCCTCCTGGCCGTGCCCCCCGTGGCCCTGGTGTACGCCCAGCCGGACCTGGGGACCTCCACCACCTTCCTGATGATCTGGTTCCTGATGGCGATCGCCGCAGGGGTCCGGGTCGGCTACCTGCTGTTCACGGCGGCAGCGGCGGTAGCCTCGGTGCCCCTCATCTGGTCCATGCTGAAAGACTACATGCGGGACCGCATCACCATCTTCCTTCACCCGGAGAGCGATCCGTGGGGCCAGGGCTACAACATCATCCAGGCTCAGATCAGCATCGGGTCGGGCGGCATGTTCGGTCGGGGTTTCCTGGCGGGCACCCAGAGCCAGGGGCACTTCCTGCGGATCCAGTACTCCGACTTCATCTTCTCGGTCCTGGCCGAGGAGTTGGGGTTCGTCGGGGCCGTAGCGCTCTTCTTTCTCTTCGCCGCGCTGCTGCTTCGGATCCTGCGGATCGCCGGCATCGCCCGGGACAGTTTCGGCCGCATGGCCGCCACCGGCATAGCCATGACGCTGCTGTTCAGCATCACCGTGAACGTGGCGGCCAACCTCCGCCTCATGCCGGTCACCGGCATCCCGCTCCCCTTCATCAGCTACGGCGGCAGCTCTCTGATCACCAATCTGGTCTGCATCGGGATCGTGCAGAGCATCGTCATGCGCCGCAAGCGGTTCCTTCCATGATGGAAGATTCCCCTACGGCCACGCTCGGCCTGTCCGGTTGTCAAGCTATGCTTCCCCATCTATGATAAGATCCACGTAGAGTTGAGGGCTCTGCCCATAACACTACAGAGGCTTCTCGCTCCCGATGGCGCCCACGGCGCCGTTACAGGCAAAGAAAGGGGTATCACGGATGAGTTTCATCTCCACTGCGGGCACAGGCCTGATCTTCCTGCTCGTCTTCGCCTTCATCCTCGTGGCCTCCGCGGTCAAGGTGGTCCAGGAGTACGAGCGGGGGGTCATTTTTCGCCTCGGCCGGCTGATCGGCGCGAAGGGGCCGGGGCTGTTCTTCATCATCCCGGGGATCGACAAGATGCAGAAGATCGATCTCCGCGTGGTCACCATGGAGGTTCCCGCCCAGGAGGTGATCACCCGGGACAACGTCACCATCAAGGTGAACGCGGTAATCTACTTCCGGGTCGTGGACCCCAACCAGGCAGTCGTGAAGGTGCTGGATTACATCCGGGCCACCTCTCAGATCGCCCAGACCACGCTTCGGGCCGTCCTGGGCCAGTCGGACATGGACGAGCTGCTGGCGCAGCGGGACAAGGTCAACCGCCACCTGCAGCAGATCATCGACGAGCAGACGGAGCCCTGGGGGATCAAGGTCAGCACAGTGGAAGTCAAGGACGTGGAGCTGCCCCAGGCGATGCAGCGGGCAATGGCCAAGCAGGCCGAGGCAGAACGAGAGAAGAGGGCCAAGATCATCCACGCCCAGGGCGAGTTCGACGCCTCTGCCAGGCTGGCCGACGCGGCCGACCAGCTCAACCGGACACCGGCGGCGCTCCAGCTGCGCTACATGCAGACCCTGACGGAGATCGCGGTGGAGAAGAACTCCACCATCATCTTCCCGCTGCCCATCGACCTCCTGGAGGGACTGATCCCGGGCCTCTTGAAAAAGAGCAACGGCCACGCCCCCTCCGCGGATATCCCGAAGGAGCCCCTCGCCCCGATCGAATAGCATCGCGACGAGAGGCTGAGGACGTAGAGAAAGGCGACCCGCTAAGCGGGTCGCCTTTCGCGTTCTTAGAGGCACGGGCGGAGGGACTCGAACCCCCAACCGGCGGTTTTGGAGACCGCTGCTCTGCCAGTTGAGCCACGCCCGTTCGCACGATCTACCCTAGCACTCTACCCTGTTGCGGCGCTTCGGTCAAGTGGAATCGCTCAGCATCCCCAGGAGCCCACTCACTGTTCGGCCCTCCACCTTCACCTTCGGCGGCTGCGGCCCTCACCGGCAGAAAAGCAACAGCCATGGCCGATCTGTCAGCCATGGCTCCTGGTAGGCCTCTATTCAGGGTACGCCCGGAGGGATTCGAACCCCCGACACCTGGTTCCGAAGACCAGTGCTCTAATCCGCTGAGCTACGGGCGCAAGAAGGTGAGCTTGGGGTGAGGAATGGGATTCGAACCCACGATCTCCAGGGCCACAACCTGGCGCCTTAAACCACTTGGCTACCCTCACCATGCGCGAGTCGCCCCGCCAGCTGGAATTATACCAAACCGTCAGGCCCCCTCGCAATGCATGGCTGCGTCTCGAGCCGTCCAGGCGGCCGCCGGCGAAACCTTCTCTTCGCTTCCAGGGTCCAAAGGTGTGACGGAGGTAGGCAGCGGCCTACCCCCGGCCGGGTCGCGGTGTGGTGATGCTTCTGCCTACCTTGACTTGACCTTGGAAGGTGGTATCCTTTCACCCAAAGTGCCCGATCACCCAAAGTGCCCGATCACCCAAAGTGCCCGATAGTTGCCCCGGAGGAACTCCCCATGAGCTGGCGTAAGTTCTTTGGCATGGAGAAAGAGCCCGAGAAGATCGAGGAGCGCACGCCCCAGACCCTCCAGGTGGGCGACGTAGTGTCCTACCACGACGAGGACTACTTCGTCGAGCAGAGGATCGAGTACCACGGCGACGGGGGGGATGTCTGGTGGGACTTTCTCCTGGTGAACCCCCAGGACAAGTATTGGCTGGGCGTCGTCGAGGACGAAGGGCTGGCCCTAACCCTCTATCACGACGTCCCGTTCCACCCCCACATGCCGCCCTCGGATCCCCTCTCCTACCAGGAGGAGGAGTACCACCGCACGGAGTACGGCTTCGCCAACGCCATACTCAAGAAGAAGTCGAAGCTGTCCACAACGGAAAGGGTGGAGTACTGGGACTACGAGAGCGAGAGCGGCAAACAGCTTTCCATCGAGAGATGGGGGGACAACGAGGTGAGAGAGGACCAGTCGCAGATGACTGGGACCATCCATTGTTCCATCGGCGAGACCATCAAGCCCTACCAGATAACCATCTACCCGGGAAACCCCGAGGGGTAACCGAGCAGGGTTCTTCCCCTGTGGCCCCGAGCGAGACGAAGGGACTCGGCTGTCCTTCGGAGGCGACGCTTTGCCGCGCTCGGCGTGGCGGCGAAACCGCTCGTTCGGCAGTCGCTGCCGCGGCCGGGAGCAATGATCTGAGGCCGGACTGCACGACCCTGCCAGGTTATGTCGACCAACGCTCGACGGATCTGACTTTCTATCTCTTCGACTCCGCGGCGCCCAGGGGGGTCGTCCGTGTCCTGACCGAGCGGACCATCGACCTACCGGGCGGCAGG
>JAMCTB010000013.1:0-1280 GCA_023380955.1 Chloroflexota bacterium
TACTGAACGTAACGCTTATCATAACGAAATATGTGGAACTCGTGCAAAGGGAGGGAGTATAATACCCCCATGGGGTATACGCAGGACCGGGGCGCACTGGCCCTGCATCTACCTCCTGGTGGCACTGGTACTAGATTAAGCATTGATAACCTCCTCGAAGAAGCAGCTTCGGGCGCCGGTGTGGCAGGTGGGACCCTTGGGCTCCGCCTCCACCAGCACCGTGTCCTGGTCGCAGTCTATCCATAGCCGCTCCACGCGGAGGAAGTTCCCCGAGGTCTCCCCCTTGGTCCAGAGGGTCTGGCGGGTGCGGCTCCAGAAGGTCACCATGCCGGTGCGCACCGTCTTCTCCCACGCCTCTGGGTTCATGAAGCCCACCATCAGCACCTCTCTGGTGCGGTGGTCCTGGACGATGGCGGGGACCAGTCCGCCCTGCTTATCGAAATCCAGCCGCGCCTCGGAGAAGTGGATGCGGTGATGCGGCTGCGCCACTTCGCCCCCCTCCGGTCGCGCTGTGGTATCCGTACCGGCCGTTGACCCTGGCTGTCTGACCTCTTCGCTCACCCGCTTCCTCCTCCTTATCGGCGCGATCCGCGGAAGGCGCGCCACGATGGTACTGAACGTAACGCTTATCATAACGAAATATGTGGAACTCGTGCAAAGGGAGGGAGTATAATACCCCCATGGGGTATACGCAGGACCGGGGCGCACTGGCCCTGCATCTACCTCCTGGTGGCACTGTCCATGCAAGAGAAAGTGGGACGGAGGTCCCAACGATAGATAGAAGGAGAAAGCCTCGATGAAGCTATCCGATTACGGGACCACCACCAGACTCAGCCTCCCCTATGCCGAGGCCGTCGAGAAGACCAAGGCGGCGCTCAAGGAGGAGGGCTTTGGGGTCCTGACCGAGATCGACGTGCAGAAGACCCTGAAGGAGAAGCTGGGCATCGATACCGAGAGCTACGTCATCCTCGGGGCCTGCAATCCGCCCCTGGCCCACCGGGCCCTCTCCGCCGACCCCATGGTGGGGTTGTTGCTCCCCTGCAACGTCATCGTCTACCAGGAGGGGGACAGGACCGTGGTATCGGCCATCGATCCGATCTCCATGATGAGCGGCGTGCAGAACGACGCCCTGGAGGCGGTGGCCAAGGAGGTCCGGCCCAAGCTGGAGAGAGCGATACGCGAGCTGGGCTGATCCCAACAGAAGCTAAGCATGTAGCCATAAGTACGGCACGCTTCTCGCCAGGCAGTCCGGCGGGAGGTGCCTGGGATGGTTATCGTGC
>JAMCTB010000013.1:1290-17963 GCA_023380955.1 Chloroflexota bacterium
GCTTAGGAGGTATCGTCCGGTGCTGAATCTTTCATCGCTGAAAGTGGGGCTCGAAGCCGGACCGGAGGAGAAGGTTTACGACGTTCTGATCGTCGGCGGCGGGCCGGCAGGTGCCACCGCCGCCCTCTACGCCGCCCGATCGGGGCTCAGCACCGTGGTGCTGGACAAGGCGGTGGCCGCGGGGGCACTGGCGGTCACCTCCAAGATCGCCAACTATCCCGGCATCCCCAGGGTGGTGACCGGTCTGGAGCTGCTGCAGATCATGCGGGACCAGGCGACCGGCTTCGGTGCCGAGTTCGCCGGCGCCCAGGTGCTCTCCGCCGACGTCCTCGGCGAGGTCAAGGAGCTTCGGACCTCGTCCGGACTCTTCAAAGGCAAGGTCGTCGTCATCGCCACCGGCAAGATGGGGCGCAAGAGCAAGATCCCCGGCGAGGAGCAGTTCCTGGGAAGGGGGGTGAGCTACTGTGCCACCTGCGACGCCGCTTTCTTCAAGGATCAGGTGGTGGCAGTGGTGGGTGCCAGTCGGGAGGCCGTGGAGGAATCGGAGCTGGTGGCTCACTTCGCCCGGAAGATGTACCTGATCGCGCCGGGGGAGAAGTTCCACACGGACCACAAGCAGCTGGCTGAGCTGGAGGAGAGCCCCAAGGTGGAGATCCTCCGCAACCGAGGGCTCCGAGAGGTGTTGGGGGACGAGACGGTGACCTCCATCAGGCTCTCCGGCCCCCACGGCGAGAGCACTCTGGCGGTGGATGGGGTGTTCATCTACCTCCCCGGCAACGTGCCAATCATCGACTTCCTGGAGGGGGCCGTGGAGGTCACTGAGCAGCAGTGCATCAAGGTGGACAGGGAGCGGACCACCAGCGTCCCGGGTGTCTACGCCATCGGCGACGTTGTGTGCTCCTACATCCAGCAAGCGGTGGTGGCCGCGGCCGATGGGGCTATCGCCGCCATGGCGGCCGAGAAATACATCCGGGGACGGGCCAAGGTCCGCTCCGACTGGGTATAAAGTAGGGCAGGGCGCTCTGCCCTGCCGCCGGCCTACCATCGCCCGCCGGGCGGTGGGGCACAGGGCCCCGCCCTACGCGATTGTAGAAGCCATGGAACGCCGCGTTCCATGGCTTCTACGGGATCGCTACTTCCAGCCGAGGGCCTTCTCGACCCCCTCGATGGTCGGTGGGACGTGGAGGACCTCGGTGGCCAGCTTCACCGCCGTGTCGGGATCCTTCAGGCCGTTGCCGGTGAGGACGCACACCACCCGAGAGTCCCGCAGATCCAGCTTCCCCTGGGATACCAGCTTGCGCAGCCCCGCCACGGAGGCGGCGGAGGCCGGTTCCACGAAAACCCCCTCCTTGCTGCTCAGTAGCTGGTAGGCCTCCAGGATCTCCTGGTCCGAGACGCAGCCGATCAGACCGCCCGACTCGTCCCGGGCCGCCTCAGCCAGCTTCCAGCTGGCGGGGTTGCCGATCCGGATCGCCGTCGCCACCGTCTCCGGCTTGGTGACCACCTCGCCCCGTACGATGGGCGCCGCTCCCTCGGCCTCGAAGCCGACCATTCGGGGCAGCTTGCTGCTCTTGCCCCGCTGGTGGTACTCCTTGAAGCCCATCCAGTAGGCGCTGATGTTACCGGCGTTCCCTACCGGTATCGCCAGGATGTCGGGGGCGTCTCCCAGGGAGTCACACAGCTCGAAGGCCGCCGTCTTCTGTCCCTGGAGTCGGTAGGGGTTCACGGAGTTCACCAGGGTAACGGGGTGACGCTCCGACAGCTCCCGCACCAGTCGCAGGGCGTCGTCGAAGTTGCCGTCCACCATCACCACCCGGGCCCCGTAGATGATGGCCTGGGCCAGCTTGCCCAGCGCCACGTAGTGCTCGGGCACCAGGACGATGGCCTCGAGGCCCGCCCGGGCCGCGTAGGCAGCCGCGGCGGCCGAGGTGTTGCCGGTGGAGGCGCAGATGACCGCGTGGCTCCCCGCCTCCAGCGCCTTGGCTATGGCCATCACCATCCCCCGGTCCTTGAAGGAGCCGGTGGGGTTGCACCCCTCCAGCTTCAGGTAGAGCTCCTTGCAGCCGAGCAAGTCCTCCAGCTTGGGGGACCGAACCAGGGGGGTGTCTCCCTCCCCCAGGGTGAGTAGCGGGGTCTGCTCGGTGACGGGCAGCAGTTCCCGGTAGCGGTTCAGCACGCCGATGTGGGGTGGGGCCGAAACCAGCTTCTTGGTGTCCATCTCAGAACTCCTAGCAATGGTTGACCCCGGGGTTGCGCATGACTCTCGGCGCCGGCGAGCCACGAGCGATCCTGTAGCGTCGGGGCTTGTGGGCGACGCTACATGGGGCCTTTTCGTAGAATACACGGAGGACACGGAACCCGTTCTCTCATTGACTCCGTCCGCTTGCCGATCTCCGTGGCTCTGTGGTTTGATAGCTGAGGCTCAGTCCTCGACGCGAACGACGTTGGATATCTCGTCGACGACCGGCAGCTCCAACAGGGCCTGGAGCGCCTGCCTCATGGCCGCCTCCCTGGCCAGGTAGGTGGTTAGCACCACCTCAGCCTGCCTGCCGGCGTCCCGTTCCTCCTTCTGGATCACCGAGGCGAGGCTGATCCCCGCCTCGCCCATCACCCGGGCGATCTGGGCGAAGACCCCCGGCTGGTTGGTCACCTGGATGCGCAGGTAGTACCGGGTCTCGATCTCCTCCACCGGCTTCACCCGCTTCCGGCTGTCCAGGGGAGGCACCGGCCTCATCACCATGCCGGTGTGGAGCCGCTGAGCCAGATCGATCACGTCGGCCACCACGGCACTCGAAGTGGGTCCGGGACCGGCGCCCCGTCCGTAGAACATCACCGGCCCCGCCAGATCGCCGATCACGTGGACGGCGTTGTACACCCCATCGACGCTGGCGAGGGTGAAGCCCTCGGGTACGAAGGTGGGGTGGACCCGCGCCTCGATCTCACTGTTGTGCTGCTTGGCGATGGCCAGCAGCTTGATGGTGTAACCCAGTTCCCTGGCGTATCGGAAGTCCCTGGCGGTCAGACGGGCAATTCCCTCGTGGAAGACGTCCTCCGGGCGCACCCGTGTGTGGAAGCCCAGGGTGGCCAGGATGGCGAGCTTGTAGGCGGCGTCGATGCCCTCCACGTCGTTGCGGGGGTTGGGCTCGGCGTAGCCCAGCTTCTGGGCCTCCGCCAGCGCCGCCTGAAAGTCGATCCCCTCGTGGGCCATCCGGGAGAGGATGTAGTTGGTGGTGCCGTTGATGATCGCGATGATTTGCTGGAGGTTGTTGGCCAGCAGGTTGAGGCGGAAGGGGCCGACAACCGGTATGCCCCCACCGACGCTGGCCTCGAAGGCCACGTCTGTGCCGGTCTCGGCCGCGGCGGCCATGATCTCCGGCCCGTGCTTGGCCATCACCTCTTTGTTGGCGGTTACCACCTGCTTGCCCTGCCGGAGGGCCCGGAGCAGGTAGTCGTGGGCCGGAATCTCCCCCCCCATCAGCTCGATCACCACGTCGATCTCCGGATCCTCCAGGATCGCGGCGGGGTCGAAGGTGATCAGCGAGGCGGGGATCGAACGCTCCTTGCCCTGCTGGCGAACCAGCACCCGTCTCAGCCGAACCGGACATCCGACGCGGGTCGAGATCATCTCCGACTTCTCTATGAGGGTCCGCGCCACGGCGGATCCCACCACGCCGAGGCCGAGGAGGCCGACGTTCACTTCCTGCTTCATGGGAATGCTCCTGGAAGATGGTTCTGGGCATTATAATGCGTTAAGGAGTCAACGTCGAGTCGAGACGAAAGGGCGAAGCACCCCCACGGGGTACTTCGCCCTTAAGACGCTCGATGCCGTCTGGAGGTAGTCCTACGGCTCGACGATGGTTACCCGCCGCGACTGGATGCCGAAGCGCAGGGCATCACCGTAGTCGGGGAACCAGATGTCGATCCAGTTCCCCCGGACGCCTCCGCCGGTGTCCTCCGCGACGAAGGTCTCCTCGAAACCGTCCACCCGGATCTTCGACCCCAGCGGTATCACCCTGGGATCCACCGCCACGGTCCCCCATCGGGTGCGGGTGCCCGTGGCCGTCCGCCCCAGGATGGTGTAGGCCGTCACGTTGGCGATGAAACTCTGCCCGTCCTTCTGGTCGCCTCTACTGCTGGACTCCCTATCCTGGGCTGCCTCCTGGCCGGCATGCGGCGCGGCCGGAGCCGGCTGTTGGCCGCCGGGGATCGATAGCTGCTGCCCGATCCCGAGCAGGTCGCCATCGCCCAGGCCGTTGGCCGATTGGAGGGCCGAAAGCTGTACACCGTAGGTGGCGGCGATGGAGGACAGGGTGTCACCCGGCTTCACCGTGTAGCCGATCGGGTTTCCGCCACCGGACCTCGAAGGAGGAGCCCCGCGCGTCGCTTTCTTGACGCCGCCGGGGACGATCAAGAGGTCGCCCTCGTGGACCAGGCTGGGATCTGAGATCTGATTGGCCTCCACTATCTTGCCGGCCTCCACGCCGTAGGTCGCGGCGATGCTGAGCACCGACTCGCCTGCCTTCAGCTGGTGGAGGACGCCCGACACCGGCAGAATGGTCAGCTTCTGCCCGATCCTGAGGAGATCCCCACTGCTCATTCCGTTGGCCCAGAGTATGGTCTCGGGAGTGATGCCGAAGCTGTGAGCTATCCCCAGCAGGGTGTCCCCAGGAACCACCTCGTACGAGACCGGCTTGAGGGGTTCGTTGGGGAGAGTAGGGTCTGGGGATACTCCTTGGGCCGCGGCCGCTGCTGTGCCGATCAGAAGACCGATCGCGGCCAGGACTGCGGCTAGAGCCACGATCCCCCGGCTCGGTCTTCCGAGGGGAGCGAAGGGGAGGAGGCGGGTGACGCCACCCGCTCGAGATGCAGTCGAAGGAACGGTCCCTCGACTGTTTGGCTGTCGTTGAATGCTAATCGTCTCTGTCTCCTGTCAGTGCGTGTGGTGCGCCGCTCTTTTTCCCTTCTTTCGGAGGGAGCCCTCGACGGCGCTCAACTACGGATTCCAGTGGACAGTAGGCGTACCTCCAGGTGACGGCATCGTGTGGGAACGAACGATACCAGCCCCCGTCCCGAGCTGTCAAGTGGTTGTAGCAGCTGCAGGCTGGGTGCCGGCGGGCCTCGACACCTGCACTTCAAGGCGTTACCATAGCCGCCACCTATTATGAGCGGAGATCGCTCACCTGTTCTGCATCCTGTGACTCGGTTAAGGAGGAGGCGTGCGCTGACCCATGAGATTGGTTACCTTTCGGCACGATGGCGTAGACTCGGTGGGGGCACTGATTGGAGACCAGATCGTCCATCTGACCAGGGCTTACGCGAGCTACCTTCACTCGCTGAGGGTCCCGGCGCCCGATCCGCTGGCCGAGGCGCAGCTGCCCAACGAGATGCTGGGGTTCCTGGTGGCGGGTGAACGGGCAACGGTGGCCGCCCAAAGGGCCGTGGAGTACGTGGAGAACCAGTTCTCCGAGGGGTACACCCCCCGTGGGGCGCGCGGAGAGCTGCTGCTCAGTGCCCTGGCCGAGGTGAAGCTGCTGGCGCCGGTGCCTCGTCCAGGCAAGCTGCTGTGCATTGGGCTCAACTACAGAGACCACGCGGACGAGGTCGGAATGAAGGTGCCGGAGCGGCCGATCCTCTTCTCCAAGTACGCCAACTGTGTGGTGGGTCCGGGCGAGCCAATCGTGCTTCCGACCATCAGCGAGGAGGTCGACTACGAGGCGGAGCTGGCGGTGGTGATCGGCAGGGAGGCCAAAGGCGTGTCGGAAGAGGATGCCCTGGAGTACGTGGCTGGCTACACCCTGATGAACGACGTGAGCGCCAGGGACCTTCAGCTCCGGATTGGCGGGGGACAGTGGGTGTGGGGCAAGTCGTTGGACAGCTTCGCTCCCCTGGGGCCGGCCGTGGTCACCAGGGACGAGGTCCCGGATCCGCACAACCTGTCCATATCCCTGCGCCTCAACGGCGAGACCATGCAGCAGTCCAACACCCGCAACCTGATCTTCAACGTCCCTCAGCTGGTTTCCTTCCTATCCCAGGGCATCACCCTCGAGCCCGGCGACGTGATCGCCACCGGCACCCCGCCGGGGGTGGGGGACGGCCGGAAGCCTCCGGTGTACCTCAAGGAGGGCGACGACGTGGTGGTGGAAATCCAGGGGATCGGCGTGCTGGAAAACCCGGTGGTGGTCGGCTAGGAGGGGGGGTCGATGCCTCAGGCAGAGGGAAGAAGAGCTTCCGCCTTCCAGGGACCGCTGGCGGGGGTGCGGGTGATAGATCTCGGTACCGTCTTCGCGGCCCCCTTTGCGGCCAGTCTGTTGGGCGACTTCGGGGCCGACGTCTTCAAGATCGAGCTGCCCGGGGTGGGCGACGCCGTTCGCGGGATGGCCCCGGTCGTGAAGGGGGTCCCCGGGCCCTGGACCACCCTCAGCAGGAACAAGCGGTGCATCAGCCTGGACATCCGCAAGGAAAAGGGCAAGGAGCTGCTGAAGAGGTTGGTCGCCGGCGCCGACCTTCTGGTCGAGAACTTCCGGCCCGGCACCCTGGAGAACTGGGGGCTCGGCTACGAGCAGCTCAAAGGGGTCAACCCCAGGCTCATCATGGTTCGCATCTCGGGCTACGGCCAGACGGGGCCCCACTCCCAGAAGGCCGGCTTTGGGACCCCGGCGACCGCCTTCGGCGGACTCACCTACATGCAGGGCTACCCGGATAGACCCCCCGTGAGCCCGCCCTTCCCCATGGCCGACTACGTGACCGGCATCTTCGGCGCCCTGGCGGCCGTGATGGCGCTCTACCATCTGAGGGCCAACGAAGGCGCCGAGGGGCAGCAGGTGGACATCGCCCTCTACGAGGCCGTGTTCCGTATGCTGGAGACGGCCATAGTCCAGTACGATCTGACGGGCAGGGCCAGGGAGAGAGCGGGCCACGCCCTCCAGGAGTCGGCTCCGGCCGGCGCCTTCCAGTGCCGTGACGGCAAGTGGGTGATCCTGGTCACCAGCACCGATCGCACCTTCGCCCGGCTGGCCGAGGTGATGGGCCGGGTGGATCTGCTGACCGACCCTCGCTACGACACCAATCCCCATCGGGTGGAGCATCGGGATGAGATCCTCGCCCTGGTTCAGGACTGGTTCTCTACCCAGGGCTACGACCAGGTGATGAAGCTGCTGGACGAGAACGGTGTGCCGGTGAGTCCGATACCCAGCATGGCCGATATCTTCGAGGATCCGCAGTACAGGGCCAGGGAGAACCTGGTTCAGGTTGAGCACCCCGTCCTGGGGAGGGTGACCATGCCGGGGATCATCCCCAAGTTCTCGGCCACGCCCGGGGCGGTCCGCTTCCCCGGCCCGATGAAGATCGGGGAGCACAACCGGGAGATCTACCAGGGTGAGCTGGGGCTGAGCCCCGAGGAGTTGGACGCCCTGGCAGCCGAAGGCGTGATCTAGGAGCCATCAGCCGTCAGCTATCAGCAATCAGCCTACGAGGCGCTGCTGATAGCTGACGGCCGAAAGCTGATTGCGGGAGGGTGCGATGCAGCTACCCAAGAGGGTTCACATCATGGAGGTGGGGCCGCGGGACGGCTTCCAGGCGGAGCACGACTGGATCCCCACCGAGAGGAAGATCGAGATCATCAACGCCCTGTCCGGAAGCGGCATTCCGGAGATCCAGGCGACCTCCTTCGTGCACCCCAGGGCGGTGCCTCAACTGGCCGACGCCGAGGAGGTGATGGCGAGGATCGACCGGGTGCCCGGCGTTCGGTATCAGGTGCTGGTGCCCAACTTGAAGGGACTGCAGCGGGCGCTACCCCTCAACCCCGACGGGATTCACCTGATGATGTCCGTCACCGAGTCGCACAACCGGTCCAACGCCAATCGCTCCATCGATGACTCTATGCGGGAGTTCGAACAGATGGTCCCGGTGGCCCGGGAGGTGGGCATTCGGGTCGAGGCCGGCATGGCCTGCGTCTTCGGGTGCCCCTTCGAGGGGGAGGTGCCCATCGCGCAGCTGGATCGCATCATCACGCGATACCGGGAGATGGGGATCGCCCACATGAGCCTTGGGGATACCATCGGCGTGGCGAATCCCCGCCAGATGTACGACAGCTGCGCTCACCTGCTGGACAAATTTCCCGACGTGACCTGGACCCTGCACCTGCACAACACCCGGGACATGGCCATGGCCAACGTGATAGCCGCCATGCAGGCGGGCATGACCAGCTTCGACGGCGCCGTCGGCGGCTTGGGGGGATGCCCCTATGCCCCCGGTGCCACGGGGAACGTAGCCACCGAGGATCTGGTGAACATGCTCACGGAGATGGGGGTGGAGACGGGGATCGACCTGGATGCCCTGATCGCCGCGTCCAAGACCGTCCAGGGGGTGGTGCCCCACAAGCTGGATAGCTGCATGGTGAAGGCCGGCAAGCGGACGGAGCTAAAGCCTGCCCCCAGGGGGCAGGAGAAGATCGGGTAGAAGAAGATCTAACATGCTGCCACCGGAGCTACAGTCCTTCTCTCGACTCCCCTTCTGGAGCGGCCTTTTCTTTCTGTTGGCCGTTGCCATCCTGCTCTACAGCGTCTGGTCCCTCGGGCGCCGTCGCCACCGCCAGGACCTGTACTACCTCTTGTTGGGCGCCTACCTGATGGCAGTGCAGCTGCCGGAGGTCATCCCTTCGGTTGCCCAGGGACTCCACCTGAGCTTCTCCAGCCTCGGTTTCACCCCCAGGCTCTTCGTGGCCCTCCCGGCCGTGGTGTTGTTCGTCATGGGGGTGCGGTCCCGATAGGCCGGGTCATCGGGAGGCGGGTGCTGGCACCTCCTCACCCCGTCTCTGGTATGGCTCGTGCCAGGCACTACCGAGACTATCTACCTGGTAGGGAGGCGAGGGCGTGGCCGTGATCCCACTGGAGCCGGGCCAGGTGGCCGCTCTGATCCAGACCACTCTGGTGCCGGTGATCATGATCAGCGCCGTGGGGCTGATAGCGCTGGTCATGCAGAACCGCCACGCGGTGGTGCTGGACCGGACCTACCGGATCAATTTCCGGCGGATGGAGCTGACGGAGGAGTTGCACGAAGTTGGAGAGGCGATGCCCGCCGGCCGCCTCCGGTGGGTCCAGGGGCAGTTGGAGATCCAAAACGCCCTCCTGGATCGTTGGCTCCAGAGGGGTGTCTACACGCGAAACTCCCTGGTGTTCGCCTTCCTGGGGGTGTCTCTCTTCGGTGCCACCAGCCTCAGCCTGGTGTTCAACGTCCTCTTCGAGCTGACCGGAGGGTACAGCGCCCTCACGGTGGCTCTCTTCATAGCGGGGATCGTCGCCTTCATGGCCTGTTTCCTCTTCGCCCTGATCGACGTGTACCAGGGGTTGCAGATCACACGGTTCGACACGCGGATGGCGAGCCACCTGATGGAGGAGTTGCGGGAGGTGGCGCCGGGGGATCAGGGGAGATCGAGGGCGGCGTAGGGGATGATTGCGTGTAGGGCAGGGCGCTCTGCCCTGCCGCCGACCTGCCATCGCCACGCGGGCGGCGGGGCACAGGGCCCCGCCCTACGTTGTCGAGGCCCTACCCTTTCACCGTTTGGCCTCTCTGTAGGCGCGGGCGCTCTCCACGAAGGCCGGGGCCAGGGCCGGGTTGGCCCCGAAGTGCAGGTGGACGAAGGAGGCCAGCAGGCTTCCCCGGGCGTACCCCTCGATCCGATTCGACCGGTTGGTCAGCAGATAGGCCCCGAAGTCCGGATCGAGCCCCTCCCAGCGGGACCAGTGGAACTCGTGGCCTCGGGCCAAGGTCCCGGCCGGACCCAGAGGGGTGGCTCGCAGGGCGCTCACCTCGACGTAGGCGAGGTGGAGCCGGCTCCCCTCCATGGAGCAGTAGCCCGGCAGCAGACCCACCGCCGTGTGGCGCGTCCCCGTGCCATCTACTATCCCCTGGGTCAGGTACATCAGCCCCCCGCACTCGGCGTAGAGGGGCATGCCCGCCTCGCCGGCTCGCCGCACCGATTCCAGCATCGAGCCGTTGGCCGAGAGCCTGGAGGCGTGCACCTCCGGGAAGCCACCCCCCAGGTAGAGGGCGTCGGCTTCGGGAGGTATCGCTCGGTCCCGCAGAGGGCTGAAGGGGAGCAGCCTCGCGCCGTGGGCCTCCAGCAGATCCAGGTTATCCTGGTAGTAGAAGTTGAAGGCCTCGTCCTGGGCCACGGCGATGGTGGCCCTAGTCTGCACGAGCTCCGCGGGGAAGAGGGGACTGAGGGCTGGGGACTGAGTGGCGAGGACTGAGGGCTGGGGACTGGGGACTGCGCCCTCGGGGCCGGCTGCTGACTGCTGATAGCTGATAGCTGATAGCTGAGAGCCGACGGCCGACCGCGCGATCTTCAGGATCGCCTCCACGTCCAGGTGGGCCTCGACCAGCCCCACCAGCCTATCCAGGAACCCCTCGGGCAGGGCCCGCTCCGGGGTGGGGACCAGCCCCAGATGGCGCTCGGGCAGGACCATCCGGGCGTCCCTGGGCAGGTACCCCAACACCGGTCCGACCCCTGTGGCCTCGATGGCCTCCCGAGCGTAGCCGTAGTGGGTTTCGCCGGCCACGTTGTTCAGGACGAAGCCCGCCACCCTGAGGGCCGGATCGAAGCGGGCGTAGCCCAGGGCCATGGCTCCCGCGCTGCGGGCCATCTTGCCGGCATTGATCAGCAACAGCGCGGGGGCGTTGAGCCACTTGGCGATCTGGGCGGTGCTGCCGGCTTCCTCCCGGCCGCTGAAGCCGTCGAAGACCCCCATGACCCCCTCGACGACGGCCACGTCGGCTCCCCGACAGGCCCGGGCGAGCAGCTCCAGCAGCGCCTCCCTGGGCACCATCCAGCTGTCCAGGTTTCGGGAGGGAACCCCCGTTGCGGCTTGATGGTAGCTGGGGTCGATGTAGTCGGGTCCCACCTTGAAGGGCTGAACCCTCAGCCCCCGGCGGTGGAGGGCCGCCATGAGTCCCATTGAGAAGGTCGTCTTCCCCACACCGCTGGAGGTGCCGCCGATCACCAGCCTGGGGATACCGCAATCCATCAGAACTCCACGCCCTTCTGCCCCACTATCCCCTGCTCGTAGGGGTGCTTGATCGGCCGCATCTCGGTAACCAGGTCGGCGGCGTCGATGATCTGCTGCGGGGCTCCCCTGCCCGTCAGCACCAGATGGACTTCCGGGGGCTTCTCCCGAATCAGCTCGAGGAGCTGCTCCGTGGAGACCAGGCCGGCGTTGAGCGCACCCAGCACCTCGTCCAGGATGACCAGCCTGTACTCCCCCGACAGCAGCTTCTCCCGGGCCACTCGGAGGGCCTCGTTGGCCGCCTGCTGGTGCTCCTCGGGGGTTGCCCTGTTCCAGGGCCCGGCGGTGAAGCCTCGGCCGCTCACGACCCAGTCGACGTAGGGAGCCAGCATCTTGGCCCCCTCCAGCTCCCCGTACCGCATGGTGCCCTTGATGAACTGGACGACGGCGACCTTGAAGTGGTGGCCGGCAGCCCTGAGCGCCATGCCCAGGGCTGCGGTGGTCTTGCCCTTCCCGTTGCCGGTGAAGACGATGACGAGCCCCTTGGTCCTTGGCCTACGAACTTCCTCTGTCATGACTCAGCCCTTCTCGCTGACTCCCGCCTCCGCGAAGGTGGCCATCTCGCTCTGGATAGCCAGAGCGTCGTCTATCAGGTGCATGGCAATTGCCGCGCCGGTTCCCTCGCCCAGCCGCATCTCTAAGTTCAGGAGGGGCCGCAGCCCGAGATCCTGGAGCAGCACCCGGTGGCCCACCTCCACCGATTGGTGGGAGGGGATCAGGTAGGGCAGCAGCGCCGGGCAGAGCCTGGCAGCGACCATTGCCGCCGCCCCGGAGATGAAGCCGTCGATCACCACCGGAAGCCGGTGGGCCGCGCCCCCCAGGATCACCCCCACCAGCCCCGCGATCTCCAGTCCGCCCAGCTTGGCCAGGACGTCCAGGGGATCCGAGCTATCGGGCCGGTTGACCCGGATGCCCTGCTCGATGGCCTGGATCTTTCGAGCCAGACCTGCGTCGTCGATGCCGGTGCCCCGACCCGCCACCTCGGCTACCGGCCTGCCGGTCAGTGTCGCCACCAGGGCCGAGGAGGCGGTCGTGTTGCCGATCCCCATGTCGCCCGTGGCCACCAGGCCGAGTCCCTGCGCCACCTCCGACTCCACCACGTCGATCCCCACCTGGATGGCCTTCACCGCCTCCTCTCGAGTCATGGCGGGCTGGACGGCCAGATTCCGGGTTCCCGGGGCGACCTTCCGAAGCAGCAGCCCCTCCTCAGGGGCCATCTCGGCGGCGACGCCCACGTCCACGACCACGACCCGAGCGCCGCTCCTCCGGGACAGGACGTTGATGGCAGCTCCTCCCCTCAGGAAGTTCAGCACCATCTGGGGGGTCACCTCCGATGGGAAGGCCGAGACCCCTTCGGCGGTTACCCCGTGGTCGGCGGCCATCACCACCACCGCCTTCCTCGGCAGGAGCGGCCGCTCACGGCCGGTGATGCCGGCCAGCTGGACGGCCAGCTCCTCCAGCCTCCCCAGGCTCCCCTGCGGCTTGGTCAGCTGGCCCTGTCGTTCCCGGGCCGCGGCCATGGCTGCCTCGTCCAGGGGACGGATAGATTCAACCAGACGCCGGATCTCTGCTGTCTCTTTCAATCTACTGGAAACACCTTTCTTTCAAATCGGCTGCTCACCACCTGGCGTGACTCGCCAACTACGGATAGTACCCTCGGTCCCCCGCCCACCATTCGAGAGAGCCAGCCCCCCTGGAGCCCCTTCAGGCTGCCCCTCGCCTCCGCCAACAGCCTCCTGGCGCTCTGGCTCTCGCCGGACCCGAAGAGCACCCCTGCGGCCGTCCCGCTGTGGGCGACGCACACACCCAGGGCGTCGAACCGCTCTCCCAGGGAGATCAACCCCTCCAGCTCCGGTTTCGGCAGCAGCAGCTGGTTGATCCGAGCGCTGGCGGTGGCTGCCTGGCCTATCAGCTCCGGCTGGCCTGTCTTCAGTCCCCGCCAGAGCATCTCCAGGGCGGTGGCGTGGGCCGGCTCCATGGAGCGGAGGACGGACAGGTCCAACCGGGCGTTGTAATCCAGGGTGTCCACGTCCCCTTCGAATTCCAGGACAGCTATCGTCAGGGATGGGCTGGGGCCCAGGACCTCCCACTGGCGACCGGAGCGATGATTGAAGAAGGCCAACCCTGGGAACATGGTGCTGTCGCTGGGCTCTATGGCCGCCGCCAACCGGGCCACCTCCTCCGGATCGAGGGAGGCTTCCACCGCGGCTGCCGCGGCCACGATGGCTCCTACCACGTCGGCCGTGCTGGTCCCGAAGCCCTTGGAGGGCGGCAGGGGGCAGGAGACCTCCATGGTGAAGGGGGCCTCGGGGTATCCCAACAGGGCGAGCGTGGCCGCCGCCGCCAGGTGGGCCTTGTCGTGTCCGCGACCGCCGTGAACCGCAAGCGTCGTACGTGGTGACGAAGGGCCGGGCATAACGCCTGTAGTAACGACTTCAGTCGTTCGTCCCTGTTGGTCAGAAATGGCTGAGGTCGTTACCACGGCCTGGTCGAGACCGCTGAGCCCGACTTCGCCACGCTGCCCGGGCGACCCCACACAGACTCGCACCCGGCTGTACCGGTCTATGGGGCAGGAGACCAGGAAGGGCTCCCCCTCCAGGACGCCCTGCACCAGCTCGCCGCAGGTGCAGGGGACGTGGGCGGTGCCGATGCCGGGAGGGGCCTGCCGCGCCGTCTCCAGCTTTGCCCGCGCTTTCAGGCTGCGTATCTTATCGCCCATCACAGTTGCCCCACCGACATCCGCTTCACGTCCACCGCCAGACCGGCCACCATCAGCAGCACCTGGTCTGCCTCCGCTGCCAGCCGCCGGTTGACCGCACCCAGCAGGTCGCGATAGGCCCGACCCATGGGTGTCGGCGGCACCAGCCCCAGCCCCACCTCGTTCGAGACAAACAGCGCCGTCGCTTCGCCGTCGCGCACGCCCTCCAGCAGTCGGGACGTCGACCGCTCCATCCGCCCGGCCAGATCCTCCAGGGCCGCGTGCCACTCCCGGCTGGACTCGGGTGCCTCGATCCGGCAGAGCTGGTTGGAGAGCCAGAGGGTCAGACAGTCCACCAGCACCACGTCGCTGTCCACCGCCGCCCTCTCTACCGCACCGGCCAACTCCAGCGGTTCCTCCAGGGTGCGCCACCCCTTGGGCCTCGCGGCCCGGTGGTTCTCGATCCGCCCCCTCATCTCCTCGTCCAGCGGCTGGGCCGTGGCGAGGTAGGTGACCCTGCCCCCCATCTCCACGGCCATGCGCTCCGCCATCGCGCTCTTGCCGCTGCGGGCTCCCCCCAGGATCAGCACCAGTCTCCCCATCGGCTACCCCCTCAGCCCCAGGATCTGGAGGAGGCTCCCCAGCTCCAGGTGGCGGCGGAGGGAATCCGCCAGCCGGTCGTACTCGGCCTCCCGGCCGGCGACCGCTCCCTCACCCTTGGGGGCCTGGATCCCCCTTCGGCCGGCCAGCCAGTCGACCAGCGCTGCCCTGAGGCTCTCGTTCTCGAACAGCCCGTGGAGGTAGCTCCCCATCACCGGCCCCGTGCCGGCCACGCAGCCATCCCGAAGGAGTTCCCCACCTTCCCGCAGCTCGAACATGGGCTCCCCACCGTGCACCGTGGAGCCCATGTGGATCTCGTAGGCGGCGATCCCCTGGCCGGCCGCCTGGGCGAAGGGCCCGGCCGTGTCCAGCACCCGGGCCGACACCTTGACGGTGCGCTTCTCGGCGGCGAAGGTGGTGACGGCGGGCAACAACCCCAGACCGGCCGTCTCCCGCTGCGCCGACTCCACCCCCTCCGGGTCCAGGATCCTCTCCCCCAGCATCTGATACCCCCCACAGATCCCCAGGACGGGGGTGCCGCTCCGAGCCTGGGCGACGATGGCGCGGGCCAGACCCGTCTCCCTCAGGTACTGGAGGTCGGCGACGGTGCTCTTGCTGCCAGGCAGGATCACCAGGTCGGGCCGGCCCAGCTTCGAGGGATCGCTCACGTAGCGGAGTCCGACGGCGGGCTCGGCACCCAGCAGGTCGAAATCGTCGAAGTTGGCGATGCGGGGGAGCCGGACGACGGCCACGTCCAGCAGCTTCGCGCCCGTGGAGCCGCTCTCCAGACCCGCCGAGTCCTCCTCGGAGATCAGCAGGTTGTGCAGATATGGAACCACCCCCAGCACCGGCACCTTCGTTCGTTCCTCCAGCATGCGGAGTCCCGGTTCCAGCAGGGCGATGTCCCCGCGGAACTTGTTGATCACGAAGCCCCGCACCAGCGCCCGCTCCTCGGGCTCCAGCAGCGCCATGGTTCCTATCAGAGAGGCGAACACCCCTCCCCTGTCGATGTCCCCCACCAGCAGCACCGGAGCCTGGGCGTGCAGGGCGACACTCATGTTCACCAGGTCGCCTTCCCGCAGGTTGATCTCGGCCGGGCTCCCCGCGCCCTCGATCAAGACCAGGTCGTACCGGCTTCGCAGCCGCTCCAGGGAGTCGCGGATGGTCATCCAGAAGCGGCCCCTCTCGCGGTAGTACTCCCGAGCGTCGAGGCTCTCCAGGGGGCGGCCGAGGACCACCACCTGGCAGCGGCTGTCCCCCTCCGGCTTCAGCAGCAGGGGGTTCATATCCACCGAGGCCTCGATGCCGGCGGCCTCGGCCTGGACCGCCTGGGCCCGGCCGATCTCCAGCCCCTCCCCGGTCACGGCCGCGTTCAGGGCCATGTTCTGAGCCTTGAAGGGGGCCACCCGGTAGCCCTCCTGGCGCAGCAGCCGGCACAGCCCTGCCACCAGCAGGCTCTTGCCCACCGAGGAGCTGGTGCCCTGCACCATCAGCACTTTAGCGGTCACGGAAGCCTCCCATGGGGTACCCGGTCAACGTAGCGTCGGGGCTTGTCCCCGACGGGGTACCCATCGCCCACAAGGGGCGATGCTACAGGATCCCTCTTCACAGCAGCCTCTGCGGTCTCAGCGTCCTCAGCGGTCAGGCCTGGTAGAGACGCGACATGTCGCGTCTCTACGGGACCCAGGACGCTGCCCAGGTGGCAGCGGTCGTTCAACAGCAGGATCGTTCCCATGCCTTCGCCTCGTCGCACCACCGATAGGGAGGCGCAGTCGAGGCGGAAGGACCAGTGGGCCTCCGGCGGCAGCCCCAGCAGGAGGCAGATCAGCACCCGCAGTGGGCCGGCGTGGGAGACGACGAGGATGGTGCGGTTGTTTTCCATCCCCTCTCCCTCTGGGAGAGGGTCGGGGTGAGGGCTGTTCCGCCCACCCTCCTCCGCCGTCCGAAGCCATACCGATAGCCGCTCCGCCAGCCCTGTCGTGACCCCTTTCTCCCAGGCCGCGTACCCCGCCGGGTCCCTGGCCAACAGCCCCTCCGGGGGCGGCTCCACCTCTCGCAGCAGCGGCGACCGCACCAGTTCGGGGGCCTCTCTGCCGGCCAGCAGGATCTCCGCCGTCTCGTTTGCCCTCCCCAGGTCGCTGCTCCAGATGGCGTCGAAGGGCCAATCCCCTAGCCGCCGGGCCAGGGCCTCTGCCTCGGCCCTGCCTCGGGGGGTCAAACCGGCGGATGCCAGGCCGGACCGCGCCGTGGCGTGCCTCACCAGGAGGTACTCAGTCACCCTGCAGCACCCCTCGAACTGCATCCAGCAGCTT
>JAMCTB010000014.1 GCA_023380955.1 Chloroflexota bacterium
TCATAGGTCTCCCGATCTACCAGATAGGTTTGTGGAGGGCATTGGTGGTACCTTGGCATGACACACCCCTCGGAATTCCGAGGGGTGTGTCATGCCACTTTCCGACCGTAGAAGCTCTACTTGCTCTGGGTGGTTACTTCCCAGCCACCAATCTGGATCGGTGAACCGGCCGTCCCTTCTGCTTCCACTCGTTGTTGCTGCCATCCAGTATTGTGATGGCGTACCTGTCGGACCTCGTGGGGTTGGCCTGGTTGCCGTCGACGAGGCCGAGGATGAGCGTAAGAGTAGTTGGCCGGGATTGGACGATGGCATCCGTGGCAGGATCGGGCTCTCTCACTGCACAGCTGCTAGTCTGTGGTGCGAAAGCCCTCCGCCTGGTCCATTTCGCAGCGTGAACTGATCTGGGTCAGCGGCTAGCGAGATACACTCCCAGGATCACCAGGGCGCCCCCAGCGAGTTGGGAGGGCAGCAGAGCTTCGCCCAACAGCAGTGCTGCTGAGAGGACGGTTATCAGTGGTACTAGGTTGATGTAGAGAGAGGCCTCGCTGGCATCGAGGCGCCGGAGTGCCCCGTTCCAGCAGAAGAAGCTGGCGGCTGAGCCACCGAGGCCCAGAAAGAGCACCGAGAGCCAGCCCGCCGGGGAGACGGGACCGAAACCGGCGGTGGCGAGCTCCACGGCCGCCGGTGGCAGCAGGAAGAGTGTTCCGAAGGCCATCGTGTAGGCCAGGAGCAGGCTCTCGGGCATTTTACCGCCTGCGTTCTTGTTTATGAGGGTGTAGAAGGCCCACGCGATGGCACCCCCTAAGACGAGAAGGTCACCCTCCAGTGAGCCCCGCGCGAGCCGGAGCTCTGGCCAGCGAGGACCACGGCCGCGACCCCCGTGATAGAGAGGACGATGCCCAGCCAACGGAGGGAAGAGATCCGTTCCCTAAGGGTGAGGGCCGATAGAAGGGCGGTGATCGCTGGCACGGAGCCGGAGACGAGACCCGCCTCGCTGGCGGAGGTGCGGGCGAGGCCGAGGTTCTGGAGGCCGAAGTAGAGGGTGACGCTGGTGAAGCCAAGGAGGGCCAGGGTGCCGAAGGAGAGCTTGCGCCAACGGGAGGGATGGGGGTGGCCCTTGAGCGCCACACCCAGGATGACGATCAGCGCCAGGCTGAAGCGAAGCACAGCCAGGGTGAAGGGGCCCATCTCGGCCAGTGCTACCTTGCTGGGGACGAAGGTGAGGCCCCATATCAGGACTGCGCCCAGGGCGAAGAGGGCGCCGGTGAACCGGTTGGACATGGATCATCGGCCTCTCGCCAGTCCCAGGTCGGCCAGGTAGGCCATGCTCGCGGCGATCCCTCCTTCGGGATCGGCTTCACCCTGGAACTCGAAGCAGAAGGGGAAGTCGCGGCCCGTGGCTTCCAGGGCGGCGAGGATCTCGGGGAGCGGGAGGGTGCCGCTGCCGAGGAAGCTGTTGACCTTGCCCTGAGGGGTTGCCCGCTGGTCCTTCAGGTGGGCGTAGACGATCCAGGGCGCGAGCCGCTGGGTGGCCGCGATGGGGTCGACGCCGTTGCCGGTGTAGTTGGCGAAGTCGACGTTGACGCCCATGATGGGGGAGTCGAGGATCTCGAGTACCTCCTGGATCTCCTCCGGGCGGCTTCCCGGGAGGCCGGAGAAGTTCTCCAGCGCGAGCCTCAGCCCGAGATCGCGGGCGCGATCCACCACGGCCCTCGCCGCATCCCGCATGGCCGAGCCCTCCGGGGAGGTGCCGGGCCGCTCGCCGCGGAAGACGCGCATCAGGGGTGCGCCCAGGGCGTGGGCGTCCTCCAGCTCCTGCCTCAGCTGCTGCCGCTTCGCGGGGTCCTTGCTGTAGAGGGTGGTGAAGGTGGCGAAGGTGGCTTTGATCTCCAGGCGTGCCAGCTGGTCGCGCAGGGCCGGGAGTTCCGTGGCCTTGTCCCTCCAGTAGACCTCGCGGTATTCCACGCCCTCCGCGCCCCACCGCAGGGCGATGGGTGCCAGCTCCAGAACCGACATGGCCCCCGACCTTAGCTCGTGGTCGAACTGGACTCCGGAGATGAAGATCTCGTGCCTGGCTGCCGGACTCATTTCTGGCAACGACCTCCCCTGTAGTCTCTCCCCCATGCCGGCAGAGGATCTCGGCCGGCTTGAGGGCGCCACTGTAAGGGGGAAGTTCGGCCTTTGTCAACGAGTGGCTGTGATATCATGTCGCCTCCCGAGAGGGGTGCGAGGCGGGTAGCTTGACGCGACCGAGGCGAGAGGGTGGATACGGGGGAGCGACTGCTGGAGATCTATCGGCGACTGCTGGAGGTGTTTGGTCCTCAGGGGTGGTGGCCGGCCGATGATGACTTCGAGATGGTGGTGGGGGCCATCCTAACCCAGTCGACGGCGTGGGTGAACGTGGAGAAGGCGATTGCCCGGCTGAAGGCCGGGGGGATGCTCGACGCGGTAGCCCTGGAGGCGGTGCCGGAGGGGGTGCTGGCGGGCTGGATCCAGTCCAGCGGCTACTTCAACGTCAAGGCCCGCAAGCTGAAGGCTTTCTGTCGCCACCTGCGGGATCATCACGGCGGCCGGCTGGACTCACTGTTTCACGTGAAACTTCCGGAGCTGCGCCAGGAGCTGCTCTCCATCTGGGGGGTGGGGGAGGAGACGGCCGACTCCATCGTTCTGTACGGCGCCCGGCAGCCGATCTTCGTGGCCGATGCCTACACCCGGCGCATCTTCGCCCGCCTCGGTCTCACCCCTCCTGGGGCCGGATACCGGCAGCTTCAGCAGCTGTTCATGGAGAAGCTACCCCCGTCGGTGCCCCTCTTCCAGGAGTACCACGCCCTGATCGTAGCCCTGGGGAAGGACCGCTGCCGGCCCGCTCCCCTCTGCCCCGGCTGCCCCATCCGCGATCTGTGCCCGACCGCGGGGATGGTGGGTCTGGGAACGAGTCCCTGGGGAGAAGGCGCCAATAGGTACCGCCTCTCCCAGAGGGAGAGGGAGATAGCCCTCACCCCGACCCTCTCCCAGAGGGAGAGGGAACTGACCCTTGCCCCCTCGGCCCTTTGCCTCGTCTCGCCCTCAGCCCTCGGCCCTCGTCACAGGCAGGGCAAAGCGGAAGGTCGTGGTCTTCCCCATCTCGCTCTCCACCCAGATCCGGCCGCCGTGGGCCTCCACCAGCCCCTTGGTGATGTACAGACCCAGCCCGAGGCCGGGCACCTTCCCCGCGGCGGCTGCCCGGGTGCGGCGGAAGCGGGTGAAGATGGCCTCCAGATCCTCGGGTGCCACCCCCGGGCCCTGATTGGTGATCGATACCATCACCTCCATCTCCTGGAGCTCCACCTCCACCAGGATCCCCATCTCCGGGAAGGAGTACTTCGCCGCATTGGATAGAAGGTTCACCAGCGCCTGCTCCAATCGGGCAGGGTCGGCCTCGATGGTCGGCAGCTCGCCCCGGATCTCCACCCGCACCGAATGCCCCTTGGTGGTCTCGACGGACCTCTCCACCACCTCCTGCACCAGTTTGGCCAGATCCACGGCTTCCTTGGCCAGAACCAGCCGGCTGGCCTCGATGCGGGAGGCGTCCAGCAGGTCGGCCACCATCTTCTCCAGCCGCCTCGCACTGGTCAGGATGCTGGCCACGGCCTTCTGTTCCTCGGGCTGGCCATGCTGGCCCGGTTGGAGCCGCTGCAGCAGCCCGGCGAAGCCCGTGATGACGGTGAGGGGGGACCGGAGATCGTGGGCTACCACGGAGATGAACTCCTCCCGGGCCTGCTCCAACTCCCTGATAGGGGTGATGTCCCGGTAGATGCTCATGGCCATGACCACACGGCCCTCTTCGTCCCGAACGGCGCTTGTGCTGAACAGCAGGTGGACCCGCCTTCCGTCGGGACGGACCAGCACCAACTCTTCACTGCGGAGGACCTCCCCCCGCATCGCCCGGGAGGTGGGCCATTGGCGGAAGGGCACCGTCCGCCCGTCTGTGTGGCGGAAATCCAGCCGACCGGTGTACTCGTCCAGGTTCCGTCCGTGCCACTCCTCCCCGAGGCCCAGGATCTGGCTCCCCGCCCGGTTGATCCGCTCTATCCGGCCCTGGCCGTCCACCAGGGTGATCCCCTCGCTCACCCCCTCGATCACGGCGTCCAGCTCGTTGCGACGCCGCTCGTGCTCTCTGGCCAGCTTCTGCTCCCGCGTCGCGGCGATCACCAGCCTCTGGTTGGCCTCCTGCAGCCGCTTGGAGGCCTCCTCCAGCCGCTGCTGCTCCGATTGGACCTGCTGGAAGAGGAGGGCATTGTTGATCGCAGTGCCGGCCCTGCCGGCCAGGTCCATGGCCAGGGAGAGCTCCTCCTGGCCGAAGCGGCGCTCCTCGCTGAGGCTGAGGCTGGCGAGGACGCCGACGGCGCGCCCTCGGGCCAGGAGGGGCACGATCATGATGGAAACAGCGCCCATTTGGACCAACTCCTGCCGCAGCCCCTCCTCCATCTCCTGAAAGGCGGCCAGATCCGGAATGAAGATCGGCTCGCCCGTCTCCGCCACCGGGACGAACAGGTTTACGGTGACCCATCGGTCGTGTCGCAGGAACAGGTCGACGATCTGCTGGTGGACGGCGGGGTCGCGGCTGTAGGAGCTGATCACACTGCACTGCAACCGCTCCGTGGACAGCAGGCACGCCCAACTGCAGTCCCCTAGCACCTCGGTCACCCTCTCGGCCAGCAGCTGCACGATCATCTGGACGTCCAGGGCCGAGGTGAGGGCCATGCCCATCTCGCTCAGGAAGCGCAGCCGGCCCTCCTCCTGCTGGAGGGTGGAGGCCATCCGATTGAAGGTCTCCGCGGCCGTCTCCAGTTCGTCCCCGGTCCGCACGACGGCCCGCTGGTCCAGCTCTCCCCGGCCAAAGGCGGCCATGGTGTCGGTGAGATTGCGGAGGGGATGGGTGATGGCGTAGGCCGACCCCCAGGCAACCAGCCCGCCAAACAGGATGATGGCGAGGTAGATGGCGATTCTGGAGGCGATAGCCTGCCTGGCCGTCGACTGATAGGCAGCTTCGGCTATGGAGACCCCCACAATCCAGCCGTACTTGGGGGTCGCCGATGCCGTCGCCAGTCGCGGGTCTCCGGTTGGGGTCTTGTCGACCGTGCCGGCGAACTGGCCCGTGGACAGCGCTTCCCGGACCGGCTGGTACCAGGAGCAATCCCTCTCCTCCCACGACAGGTTGGTCCTGGCGGTGTCGAAGGCCGCCCTCCCCGTCCGGTCCGTTGCCCAAGCTATCTGGGAGGGATCCATCTGGATGCCCTGGAGGCTCTTGGCCACCATGTCGAAGTCCAGAAGGACGGTGAGTACCCCGATGGGGCGATCGGCCCTATCCTTGATGGGTACGGCCAGGGCGGCCGTGGGGCGATTGCTGATGCGGGAGATGATCACCACGGAGACCATCCCACGCCCCTGGGCCATGGCCTGCTGGAAATGCTCTCGGTCGGCTATGTTGGGCCGCGGTTCGCCGGCAGTCGGAAAGGAGGAGCCCACGTTCTGTCCGGTGGCGTCCCAAACGTTGATGTCCTGGTACTGGGGAAACACGTGGAGGTAGCGGGCCAGGTAAGGGTCGAGGAGCGAGGGATCGGTGCTGGAGAAGGCGCGGATGTTGGGGTCAACGGCCAGGGCATCGGCCACGGCCATCCCCTGGTCGAAGGTAGCGTCCAGAAGGGCCGCCAGGGTCTGGGTGGTGCGCGCCTGGCCCTGGGTCAGGGTGACCAAGACCCGTCCGTAGCCGTCCAGGTAGTCGTAGATCACCAATCCCAGGACCGGGACCAGGATGAGGAGGAAGGCAATAGCCAGCTTGCTGCGCAGGCTCAGCGACACTCGCAAGAGGCCACCACCCTCCTTCCAGGGATGATCTACTAATCAGCAATAAGCGTGCTATGGCGCAGATGCACGGCAGTAATTGATGGCTAACGATCCCATATCCTGGAAGAAGGCTGCTAGTTTCGGCTGAAGTGCTACAGGCGTGAACTCACCCATTCCTCCCATAACAGGATAGCATGGGACCCCCGCTCCTTTTCAATGGGAAGATGGTACCAGAAGAAGCGCTATTGTTCATATTGTTCAGGTAAACAGAAGGTTGACTAAACATCCGCCAAGCGTATAATGGTGCCATCCTGCGGGAGTGCATCCCGTTCAGTGGGATGATGGCCGCTTCGTCGGGTGGGGCTGGGCTCGTGTGAAGAGGGCTTCCGCGTAAAGGGGGTGGTTTGCCGGCGACGCCGCCGGATCCAGCGTACGTCGCAGTATCACTCCCTGGCCCAGACCTGGCATCGACCGTGCGGCCCAAAGGCCGTCGGCAGTAGAAACTCTAGGAGGGTTCTTTCCATGCGGGTTGACCAGGAGACGTGCACCGGCTGTGGGGAGTGCCTCCCCTACTGCCCGGTGGGGGCCATCGCCCTGGTAGAGGGGGTGGCCGAGGCCGATCAAGAGGCCTGTGTGGAGTGCGGGGTGTGCACCCGGGTCTTCAGCTGCCCCGCAGATTCCATGATCCAGCTTTCGGCTGAGGAGCTGGGCTTCCCCAGGGGCCTCAGACGCTACTTCTCCGACCCCGCCGCCGTTTCCCCCGTCACCATGGGCGCCGGGCGCGGCACGGAGGAGTGCAAGACCAACGACAGGACCAACCGGGTAAAGAAGGGGCAGGTGGGCTTTGGCATCGAACTGGGTCGGCCAGGCGTGTCCGCCAGCTTTGCCGACGTAGAGACAGTCACCAAGAAGGTGGCCTCCCTCGGGGTGGAGTTCGAGCAGTTGAACCCCATCTGGCCGCTGATAAAGAACCCCAAGACCGGCGAGTTTAAGGACGAGATCAAGGGGGAGCGGGTGCTCTCACTGGTGGTGGAGTTCATCACCGACCTGGATAAGACCCCTCGAGTGATGGAGGCGCTCAAGGAGGTGGAGCAGGAGGTAGACACGGTGTTCACCGTGGCGGTGATGTGCCGGGTCAACGACGACAAGACGGTGCCTGTGCTGCCCATGCTCCAGGGAATGGGCTTTCAGCCTCGACCAAACGCCAAGATCAACGTGGGCCTCGGCCGGGCCTGGTAGAGGAGGGGAGAGATGACTCACACGCTACACAGGCAGGGGTCGGTCGAGTCGCTGAAGAAGGACTACTGCGTCCTAGCGCTGGTGGCTCGCCAGTTCGATCTGGCCAACGACGAGCGGAAGGCCGCGGCCGTCAAGAGGCTGCAGGGGATTTGCGACACCATGGCGAGGCACGATCCGGTCAACCTGGGCAGCATCTACGTCCAGAGCGGTACCTACGCCCACGACATGACGGCCGAGGAGATCCGCGCCGGCCTGAAGCCCAACGGCTTCGTCCTGAGCACCTACGACGATGGAGAGAAGCTGAAGGCGGTGCTGGCGGAGCTGAAAGAGAAGGACTTCGGCATCTCCATCACCGTCAGCGGCCTGGTCGACCAGGTATTCGAGAGCTGCGACGAGGTAGGCTTGCAGCCCCACACCATCTCCTACTCCCTGGGAGTCTGGGGCAAGAAGAAGCTCCTGCCCAGGATGGAGCTGCTGGAGATCACCAGCATGTGTGGCCACGCCATGACCTCTGCCAACCTGGTGAACAGGGCGATCGCGGACATCAAGGCTGGGCGAACCACGGCCGCCGCGGCGGCCAAAGAGATCGCCAAACCCTGCGCCTGCGGCTGCTTCAACACCGCTCGGGCCGCCGATCTGCTGCAGCAGGCGGCCTCGGCGTAAGGAGGACCCATCGGAAAGGGGGTGATCGGGGATCTGGCGGGAAACTACCATCGACCCAGCAAGCTGAATAGCTGTGACGGAAGGAGTGAGTTTTCGTGAGGAATCGACTCTTCGCACTGTCTATCCTGGCTCTGGCAATCGCAATGGTGTCCCTGGCTGTAGCCTGTTCATCGGCGGCTCCGGCTCCCACTGCGGCCCCTGCAAAGCCGGCAGCGGCCCCCACCACGGCCCCCGCAGCTCCGGCGGCGGCTCCCACTGCGGCTCCGGCCGCGCCCACGGCTGCTCCCAAGCCCGCCTGGGCCCCCGAGAAGGACGTCGAGTTCGTCGTCCACGCTGCGGCGGGCGGCGGCAGCGACATTCAGGCCCGCATCATGGAGAAGGTGATCAAGGACGAGAAGCTGTACCCCAAGAACGTGGCCGTGGTCAACAAGGTGGGGGGCAGCGGCGCCGTGGCCTTCGCCTACGTGTCCAGCAAGAAGGGAGATCCCTACTACTGGCTGACGGCGACCACCTCCTTCTTCACCACCCCGGCCCGGGGCCAGGTGCCCTTGGACCCCACCAAGGACTTCACCATGCTGGCCCGCCTCTCCGATGACAACTTCACGGTCGTGGTGAAGAACGACTCGCCCTTCAAGAGCATGAAGGAGGTGGTCGACGCTGCCAAGGCGAAACCGAAGGGCATCAAGTGGGGCGGCACCAACGTAGGCTCCGACGACCACATCTTCATGTACCTGCTGCAGAGGGCCGCCGGCATCGAGTTCAACTTCATCTCGACCCAGAGCGGCGGCGAGGTGGTGACCAACCTGCTGGGCGGCCACATCGACATCGCCAGCGCCAACCTGGCCGAGGTTCTCCCGCAGGTTGAGGCCAAGAAGGTCCGGTTGCTGGCCGTCGGCAGCGACAAGAAGCTGACCAAGTACCCCAACATCCCCACCCTGAAGGACCAAGGCATCAACATAAGCTACACCCAGACCCGCATGATCGCGGCTCCTCCGGGGCTGCCGGCGGGCGCCCGCGAGTACATGTCCGGACTGCTCAAGAAGATGACTGCGGCCAAGGGCTGGAAGGAGTACATCGACAAGAACGACCAGGAAGAGAACTGGATGGAAGGCGCTCAGCTCGACAGCTATGTGAAGGAGTTCAACGGCAACATCACTTCTATGGTTAAGGAGCTGGGGCTGGTCGAGAAGAAGTAGCAGTTGGAGGCTCGGGGGGAGGAATGCCCCCGAGCCTTTCCCTGGAGAGATCGCTCATGAAGCGTGTGGACCTGGTTGTGTCGGTCGTGTTCTTCCTGATGGGCAGCTGGGTTCTATGGCAGGCCACCCTGCTGCCTCAGTTCAGCGTCTTCGGCCCCGGTCCAGAGTTCATGCCCAACGTGCTGGGCGTCCTGCTGCTGATCCTCTCTGCCGCGATGTTCGTCAACAGCTGGAGGAATCCACCATCGATCCCGGAGGGCTTCGTTCCCGATCGCAGCGGCATGGAGCGCATTGTGGTAATGGTCGTCGCTCTGTTCCTGTACACTGCCCTGCTGGAGGTCGTCGGTTACCTGCCCCTCACCTTCGCCTACGCGGCCTTCATGCTGCTCGCGATCTGGAAGTCTCGATGGTACGTTAGCCTGGTGGTAGCTGTGGTCATCACCTTCGTCTTCTACTGGAGCTTCGTGATGGTCCTCGGGGTGCCGGCCCCTAAGGGCATTCTGGGTATCTAGCACCTCTTGAGAAGGGGGTGGTTCACCCTGGAAAACTTCACCAATCTCATGATGGGTTTCTCCGTCGCCCTCACCCCGGAGAATCTGGTGGCGGCCTTTCTGGGCGCCTTCCTGGGGACCATCGTGGGGGCCATGCCCGGGCTCGGCTCCAGCGCGGGGATCGCGGTGCTGGTCCCGATCAGCTTCAACTACGATGCTACCACCGCGCTGATCCTGATGGCCGGGGTCTACTACGGCTGCATGTACGGCGGCACCATCACCTCGGTGCTGGTGAACCTGCCGGGAGAGTCGGCCACCGTGATGACCTGCCTCGACGGCTACCAGTTGGCCAGGAAGGGAGAGGCGGGCAAGGCCCTGGGGGTAGCCCAGATCGGCTCTTTCATCGCCGGGACTCTCGGGGTCGTAGCTTTGATGCTGATCGCTCCGCCCCTGGCCGACTTCGCCCTCAGCTTCGGCCCCCCCGAGTACTTCGCTCTTATGGTGCTGGGGCTCACGGTGCTGGCGAGCCTGGGCAGCGGTTCCGTTGTGAAGAGTCTCCTCATGGCGGTTTTCGGGCTGCTGCTCTCCCAGGTCGGCACGGACCCCGTTGGAGGTGCGGCTCGTTTCACCTTCAACAATATCGCCTTCCTCAACGGGATCGAGTTCATCCCGGTCGCCGTCGGGTTGTTCGCCATCGGCGAGCTGCTGATCACGGCTGAGAAGAGCACCAACTTGCAGTTCGGCAAGTTCAGCCTTCGAAGCATGATCCCTACTGCTGCTGAGTGGGCCAGGTGCACGGGCGCCTGGATTCGTGGAGGGATTATCGGGTTCGTCGTGGGCGTTCTGCCTGGAGCGGGCGCTACCATCGCCTCCTTCATCTCCTACGCCGTGGAGAAGAAGGCCTCCAAGCACCCGGAGAAGTTCGGGACAGGTATGGTGGAAGGGGTAGCAGGACCCGAGGCGGCCAACAACGCGGCCTCGGCCGGTGCCATGGTCCCGCTGCTCACCTTGGGCGTGCCGGGATCGGGGTCCACGGCCGTCATGCTGGGGGCGCTGATGATCCATGGCCTTCGTCCGGGCCCCCTGCTGTTCCAGCAGAACCCGGAGTTCGTCTGGGGTCTGATCGCCAGCATGTACATCGGCAACATCGTGCTGCTGATCCTGAACATGCCGCTGGTGCCCATGTTCACCAGCATCCTGCGGATACCCTACCCGGTGTTGGCGCCGATCATCATCGTCGTCTCCTTCATCGGGGTCTACGGCATCAACAACAGCGTCTTCGACGTCTGGGTGATGTTCGTCTTTGGGGTGCTGGGCTACTTCTTCAAGAAGTTCGACTATCCGGTGGCTCCGACGGTGCTGGCCCTGGTGCTGGGCGACCTGCTGGAGCGCTCTCTACGCCAGTCGCTGGCCATATCTCAGAATGATCCCACCATATTCTTCGCCCGTCCTATCTCGGCGACGCTGCTTCTGATCGGTCTGGTTTCCCTGACCTCGCCGCTGATTCGGTATGCGTGGAACCGACGGAAGGGAGCCGCGGTCACCGTCTAGAGACCGAGACAAACAGGAAAACAGGATGGGCAGGAAGAGACCCCCAAAGGGTCCTCCTGCCCATCCTGTTTTCCTGTCTATCCTGTTTCCGTCAACCGCGGGCCAGCCCTATCATGGTCACCCCCAGGGCGATCAGCAGCGACCCCGCCAGCTTGGAACGCCCGTAGCTCTCCTTCAGCAGCACCGTCCCCATGCCGGCCCCGAACACCACGCTCAGCTCCCGGGCCGCCGCCACGTAGCTTACCTTGCTCATCGTCATGGCGTAGAGGACCATGACGTAGGTGAAGACCATCAGGAAGCCGACCACCGCGATGGGAAGGGCGTTGGCGTGCAGCTCGGTCTTGACGGCCTTCAACCCGCTGGTCCAGAGGACGTAGGGGCCGTACAGCAGGCTGTAGAGGGCCGTGAACAGGTACATGTAGACCAGGGGGTCCAGGTAGCCGACCCCGACCTTGTCCACCACGGTGTAGAGGGAGATCAGCAACCCCGAGAAGAGGGCGATGCGGGTCGGCCTGGTTCGGAGGGAGCGGAGGGGGAGCAGCAGCCCCTGCCAGGAGATCTCCCGCAGGTGCAGGATGTAGACGCCACACACCACCGCCAGGATGCCGGCTAGGCCGACGGCCGAGGGCCTCTCTCCCAAGAACGCCACCGCCCAGACCGGCACCAGGAGGGGGCCGGTACCACGGGCAAGGGGGTACACCAGCGATAGGTCGCCCACAGAGTAGCCCCGCCCCAGGAAGGCGAAGTAGAAGGTGTGGATGGTGCCGGAGGCCGCCACCACGTACCAGGCCTCTCGGGGGATGGGCTGGCGGCCCACCAACAGCAGGAAGGCGGGCAGATAGAGCAGTACGGCGGCCACCCCGAAAAGCCAGGCGAAGGAGGGTTTGTCCTTGGCCCGCTTGTACAGAAAGTTCCAGGCGGCGTGGAGAAGGGCGGCGGCGATGACCAGGGCCAGGGCAAGAGTTGTCATGAATGGTTAAGGTCTGAGGCTCCGGCCCGGGTGGACTCCGGTGTGCTTGCCCTCCTTCACCACCACGGTGCCGTTGACCACTACCCAGTTGATCCCCTCCGGGAACCGGTGCGGATCCTCGTAGCTGGCCCTATCGATCACCCTGGCGGGGTCGAAGACCACCAGGTCCGCTGCCATGCCGGCGGCGATCCTGCCCCGGTCGCGCAGTCGCAGCCGGTCGGCGGCCGACGACGTAGCCTTCCGGATCGCCTCCTCCAGCCGCAGCACCTTCTGCTCCCGGACGTGGTAGCCCAGCACCCGTGGGAAGGTGCCGTACAGCCGCGGATGGGGCTTCTCTCCCAGCAGACCGTCGGTCCCGAAGCTGCCCCGCGGGTGGGCCATGATCCGCCGGAGCACCTCCTCCGACTGGTGGAAGATGATCATTGAGGCGTTCATCTCCTCCTCCACCAGGATCCGGATCGCCACCTCCAGGGGGGTCGTCCCCGTCTCCCTGGCCAGATCCCGCAGGTTACGGCCCACCTTGTCCCGGTTCCTGGGGGAGCCTACCGAGGAGATGGCGATGTTCCAGTCGGCCACGATGCCGAAGCTCTGCCACCGGCCGACGCCGTTCTCCACGTCGTGGAGGATGCGGGGCCGCTGAGCGGGATCGGTCAGCCGCTGCAGCGCCGCCGCCGTGCCCCCCTCCTGCACCCAGGCCGGCAGGATGGCGCTCAGCATGGTGTTGCCCGCCGGGTAGGGGTATTGCTCGAAGGTGATATCCAGCCCCTCGGCGATGGCGCGATCCACGGCAGCCACCGCCGCCTCGGCCTTTGGCCAGTTCTTCACCCCGGTCACCTTGAAGTGGGAGATGTGGGTCCGAACCCCTGTGTCCCGGGCTACCTGGAGCACCTCGTCCAGGCTCTCCAGGACGTAGTTGGCCTCGTTGCGGATGTGGTAGACCACGGCCCCCCCGAGCCTCTGGACGACCCGCCCGACGTAGTTCAGCTCCTCCCGGTTGGCGAAGAGGCTGGGGACGTAGATGAGACCGTAGGAGACGTCGGTGGCGCCGTCGGCGAAGGCCTGCTCGATCAACTCCCCCATCCGGGCGAGGTCGTGGGAGCTTGCCGCATCGGACCTGGTCCCCAGGACGTTCATGCGGACGGTCCCGTGGCCCACCATGGAGGCCACGTTGCAGGAGACCGCGCCATCGAAGCGGGACAGGTACTGGGCCATGGTCTCCCAGTCCCAGTCGATTTGCGGCGAGCCGGCGAGACCGGCCAGGAACTGCCGGTACTCGGGGATCAACTCCCTCCTGAGCGGCGCCATCGAGTAGCCGTCCTGCCCCATGACGTCGGTGGTGATCCCCTGCATCACCTTGGGCGCTCCGTCGGGCTCGGCCAGCAGCATGATATCGGAATGGCTGTGGAGATCGATGAAGCCAGGGCACACTACCTGGCTCGCGGCGTCGATCTCCACCTTGCCCCCTTGGCCCTCTAGCTCCCCAACTGCCTCTACTCGGTTCCCTACCACCGCTACGTCGCCCGGATACCCGGGCTCGCCGGTTCCATCGATCACCAGTCCCTTGCGAATCACGAGGTCGTACATTGCTGACCCTCCATGCCCCTGGGCAAGAGATTGCCAGGGTTCCCCGCGTACTGGCTAGTGAGAGTGAAAGTCTTGGGTTCCGTTGCCAGGTCCGGGGTGCCAACTGCCGTCAGGTCGTATCCGTCGATTCCGGCACGCCATTGTAGGCACGCCGGAGAAAGGGGGTCAAGGTTGTCCTCCCGCGATCGGGAGCCCGGTCGAGGCCGATGGTCTCGCCTAGCAACTCCAAGTTGGCCTCGTGGGCAAGCCATGG
>JAMCTB010000015.1 GCA_023380955.1 Chloroflexota bacterium
CATGGTTTCGGACAGGGCGCACATGGTGTACGACATCATCAACAATCCTCCTAAGACTCGCCTCGTGAAGGCAGCCGAGGAGCGGGGCTGCCGGGTGCTGGGGGGATTGCCGATGCTGGTGATGCAGGGGGCGCTGGCCTTCCAGCTCTGGACCGGCCGCGAAGCCCCTGCCGACGTGATGCGCGAGGCCGCGGAAAGGGCCGTGGCCAACTGGAAGTAGGAATACCCTCCCCCTCTTCGTCGGGGGGGAGCGTGGGTGTAAGGGTGTGAGAGAAACCATGCGAAGTGTCGTGGTTACCGCCCCCGGCAAGATGGAGCCGCAGGAGCGGCCGATCCCGGAGCCCGCCCCGGGTTGGGTAGTGGTGCGGGGCAGGCCATGGGGGTATGCGGCACCGACCTGGAGATCCTGGAGGGCACGCTCCCCTATCTGCGCAGTGGGAAGATCTCCTATCCCATCGTTCCGGGTCACGAATGGAGCGGTGAGGTGGTATCCGTGGGAGTGGGCGCGAACCGGTTCACCCCCGGCGATCGAGTGAGCGGAGAAACCCACGTGGGCTGCGGCAGCTGCGAGCGCTGCCGCACCGGCCGCTACAGCTCCTGCGAGGCCGTGAAGAGGGTGGGCATCGGCGACCTGCCGGGCGGCTGCGCCGAGTACATCACCGTGCCCGCACAGAGCGTCCACCGGCTGCCCGACTCCATGGACTTCGCCACAGCCGCCGTCCTGGAGCCCACCACGGTGGCGTTGTACGGCCTGTCCAGAGCCGGTCTGATGGGGGGAGAGCACGTCGTGGTGGTGGATGCGGCAGGCGATCCCGACTTCTTCGGCCAGGAGGTCTCTTTCCTGCGCAAGGGGGGGACTCTGGCCGCCATCGGGCTCTTCAAGAGGCCGGTGCCGAAACTCGATCTCACCCCGATCGTGACCCGCAACCTGAGCGTAGTGGGCAGCCTGGGGAGCCCGGGGATCTGGGATAGGGCCATCGCCCTGGTGGGGGCCGGCAGGCTGGAGCCCTCGCCGATTATCACCCATCGCTTCTCACTGAAGGAAGCCGAGAGGGCTTTCCACACGGCGGCGGACCATGAAACCGGTGCGATCAAGGTGATCATCCAACCGTAGAGGGAAACAGGGATGGCCGGACACGAGAAGTTCAACTTCAGGTCTCTAGAGGAGCTGCGGGCAAGAACCGAGGCCCTGGGGCTGAGCATCCAACTGGAGGAGGACCTCTCCCCCCTGAGACAGCCGGTGGCCATCGGTGACCTTCGGACCCCCAACGCCCTGGGCATCCACCCCATGGAGGGCTGCGACGGCACGGCCGAGGGTTCGCCGGGCGAGCTCACCATCCGTCGCTACGAGCGGTTTGCCGCCGGAGGAGCCGGGCTGCTCTGGTTCGAAGCCACAGCGGTGGTGCCCGAGGGTCGGGCAAACCCCCGGCAGCTCTGGATCCACGAGAGGAACGTGGGGGAGTTCGCCGCCCTGGTGAAGCGGGTCCAGCAGATCGGCAGAGAGCAGTTCGGCCCCGATCGCGAGCCGGTAAGGATACTTCAACTCACCCACTCGGGGCGCTACAGCCGGCCGGTGGACAACCCGGCCCCCGTCATCGCTTTCCACCACCCTGTGCTGGACCCCAGGGGCGGTCTGACGGAAGAGTACCCAACCATCACGGACGGCCAGCTGGAGGCCTTGGAGGACCGCTACGTGGTCGCGGCAAAGCTGGCCCGGGAGGCAGGCTTCCACGGGGTGGACGTCAAGAGCACTCACGGCTACCTGGTAGCCGAGCTACTGGCAGCCCACACTCGGCAGGGTCGTTACGGCGGCAGCTTCGAGAACCGCACCCGGTTCCTGCTGAACGTGGTGGAGAAGGTGAGATCCGCCGTCCCAGACCTGCTGCTGGCCGTTCGCCTCCTGGCCTGTGACGGGATGCAGTACCCCTACTCCTGGGGAATGAGTCGAGAGACCCCGGGCAAGGAGGATATGGAGGAGCCGATCCGGCTGGTGAAGCTGCTCCACCAGAAGGGGGTCCGGCTGCTGAACTCCACCGCCGGAAACCCCTACTACAACGCGCACGTCACCCGGCCGTTCGACCAGAACATCGTCGGCGCCCCCACGGAGCCCGACGAGCATCCCCTGGAGGGGGTGGATCGCCTCTTCCGGACCTCCCGTGCGATCCAGCAGGCCGTTCCCGAGATGGTGGTGATGAACACCGGCTATTCCTGGTTGCGGCAGTTCTTCCCTTACGCCGCCGCCGCCAACGTGCGTAACGGCTGGGCCCGGATCGCCGGCCTCGGGCGGCAAGCTTTCGCCTACCCCGACTTCGCCCGGGACCTGCTCGAAAAGGGCTCCCTGGACGTTCGAAAAGTCTGCACGGCCTGCAGCAAGTGCACCCAGTTGATGCGCGACAGGGGCGTTGCCGGCTGCGTCACCCGAGACGCCGCTGTCTACCTGCCGCTCTACCGGAAGTACAGTCAGCACAAGTGAGGAAGCCGGCCATCGGAGTTGGCCCGGAAGGGGGGTGATGGAGTCCGAGAACGACCCGCGGCCCCGGCCAAGGTCTACGAGATGAAGGTGGGCCATACCCATCCGGACACCCATCCTCACCACAAGGCCTGGGTGAAGTTCGCTGACGAGGTGGCCAAGGCCACCAATGGCGCCATCAAGGTGAGCATCTTCCCCAACAACCAGTTGGGCAGCCTGGACGAGGTGATCACCGCCATGCAGGCCAACACCGTGCAGGGCCTGGATACCCCAACCTCGTTCATGACCGGTGTCCTGCCGGGACTGGGGATCTTCGACATCGCCTACCTCTTCCGGGACGTTGACCACATGCTGAAGGTTGCAGACGGACCGGCAGGGGCCAAGGTGTACGACAAGCTGCCGGCCAAGGGGCTGCGGGTCATCGGTACCATGAACGCCGGCACCTGGTCTATCTACAACAGCAAACGGCCCATCAAGACGGCCGACGACGTGAAGGGCCTCAAGATCCGCACCATGTCCAGCCCGGTGCTGGTGGAGAGCATTAACCTGCTGGGCGGCTCCGGTGTGGCCATGGCACCCGGCGAGGTGTACAGCGCTATCCAGCAGAAGGTGATCGACGGGTCGGTGAACTCCCTCGTCTTCTACAACGACAGCAAGCACTACGAGGTGGCCAAGTACTACGCCAAGAACAACCTGTGGATCATCCCGGACGACCTGGTCATCTCGGAGAAGTTCTTCCAGAGCCTGCCGCCCGATTACCAGAAGGCCGTGCTGGCCGCGGGCAAGTCGGCGGCCGAGCAGGAGCGGAAGGACTGGATGGAGCTGGAAAAGACCGCCGAGCAGTCCCTGAAGAGCAAGGGTGCCGAGATCAATGAGGTGGACGCGGGCCAGGCATCCTTCCGGAAGGCCATGGAGCCGCTGTTCGCCAAGTTTGCCGACAAGGTCGGCGGCATGGACACGATCAAAGAGGTGCAGAACACCAAGTAACGGACGCGGTGCAAGGGGAAGTGGCCGGGTGCTGAGTGCCAAATAGGCGGCGGTGCGCCGAGAACCCGGCACTCAGCACTCAGTGCCCCGGTCTCTACCGTTCGCGCTTGCCGTTGGACAACTTCTGAGTTCCCCGGATGGGAGACGTCAATGCATGTGGCTCGCACGATCCTGGATAACGCCGTGGAGGCGGTGGCCGGAACCCTCGTGGGGGTGATCGCCATGGCCGTCCTCCTGTCGGTGATGTACCGCTACGTTCTCTTCAGGGCGCTCACGTGGGCCGATGAACTGCCAAGCTTCCTGTTCGTCTGGGTGGTCTTCCTGGGGGCGGCTCTGGGGGTGAAGCGGGGTGCCCACTTCGAGATATCGGCCTTCGTGGGAGGGCTGCCGAAGCGCTGGAAGCTGGCACTCCGATATCTGGCCCTGGTCAGCCAGGCAGCCTTGGCGCTCTTCCTGGTGGTTTACGGCTGGGAGCTGGTGGAGCTGACCAAGGAGAACCGCTCGCCCGCCCTCGACATCCCGCTGGCCTACGTCTACGGGTCGGTGCCCGTGAGCGGCCTGCTGATGCTGCTCTACCTGGTCCCACAGTTCGTCGCCCGCCTGCGGGGCGAGGGGCGGTCCAACGAGGGAGGATCGTAATGCTGATCGTCCTGGCCCTGCTGTTTGTCGGGCTGCTGGTCCTGGGCTCCCCCATCGCCTTCTCGATGGGGCTGGCCTCGGTGGCCGCCTTGGCGATAGATGGCAACGTGCCGCTGGTGATCGTGGCCCAGCGGATCGCCACCGGATCGCAGAACTTTGCATGGCTGGCTATCCCGCTCTTCATCCTCGCAGGCTCCCTCATGGACACAGGGGGTATCACCATCCGGCTGGTGCGGTTGAGCCAGGCCCTCGTGGGGTGGGTCCGGGGCGGCCTCGGGATGGTGGTGGTGGTCGGCGAGATCTTCTTCTCCGGCATCTCCGGCTCCTCCATAGCCGACGTCTCGGCCATCGGAGCCATCCTGATCCCCCCCATGGTGAAAGCCGGCTACAAGAAACCGTACACGGTCGCCCTGGTGAGCGGAGCCACCGCCATGGGAATGCTGATCCCTCCCTGCTTGCTGATGGTCGTGCTGGGGGTGATGACCAACCTCTCGATCGGCGCCCTCTTCATGGCAGGCTTCATCCCGGGTTTCGTTATGGCCCTGGGACTGCTGGGGTTGATCGCCGTCCAGGCCCGACGGGGCGGCATCTCCGATACGGTGCACATGACCTGGCGGGAGCGGGGGGCCGCCCTGGCCGACTCCCTGCTGGCGCTGATGATGCCGGTGATCATCTTTGGCGGCATCCTGGGGGGCGTGGTGACGGCCACGGAGGCCGCCGTCCTGGCCGTGGCCTACGGCTTCATCATCGGCGTCTTCGTCTACCGTGAGATCAAGCCCCACCACCTGAGGAAGATGCTGGTTGATACCGCGGTGACGACCGGGGTGGTGATGTTGCTGGTGGGAACCGCCACCGTATTCAGCTGGATACTGGCCACTCAGCAGGTACCACAGATGCTGGGACAATGGATGCGCTCCGTGTCCTCCGACCAGTGGGTCTTCCTGTTGATCTCCCTGGTGGTCTTCCTGCTGTTCGGGACGGTGCTGGAGGGGATGCCGGCCCTGATCATCCTGATCCCCATCCTGATGCCCATAGCCAAGAGCTTCGGAGTGGATCCACTGCACTACGCCATTCTCTCCATCGCGGCGGCGGGTATAGCCCTCTTCTCCCCTCCCTTTGGGGTGGGACTGTTCGTGGCCTGCACGATCGGGAAGGTCGAGATGACGGAGGTGGTGCGCCCCTTCATCCCATTCCTGCTGGTGCTTGTGGCGGCACTGCTGGCGATCGCCTTCGTCCCATGGTTCACCCTGGTGCTGCCCAGGATGGTCGGCCTGTACTGAATTATTCTGCTATCTACGACTATAATTGACAAAACTTCGGCCCGATGGTAGCATTCCAGCGTGAAAATGCTGGCGCCGGCCGGCCGGAGGGTACTATGTACGGCAACGTGACTTCCCAGGATAGCAGCAGTCGCAGCGACCAGGAGGACCCCGCGCCCCGGTACCTGCAGCGCTTCTTCCTGGCGCGATTGCGTCACCTGGTGGCCCTTCGGCGGGAGCGCGGGCCGCGTCTGGAAACGGGCGGCTCGGACCTCCGACTACTGGACAAGGCCGTCTACTCCACCTTCTGCGATTGCCTGGATCTGGACGCCAGAGACGAGGCGCGCGCCATGGTGAGGCACGAGGAGATCGAATCCCGGGACCACGAGATCCCAGAGGTTGGCTCCAACTGACCCGCGCCTGGAGGCTCACTGCCTCCTGTTATCGCCGCTTCACACGGGATATAATCTGAGGATCAACAGCCCGGTTCAAAGGAGAGACCGCCAATGAAGGAGATCCGCATCCACGCTCGGGCGGGTCAGGGCGCCATCACCACGGCTCGAATCCTGGCCATGGCCGCCTTCGAGCAGGGCAAGTACGCCCTGGCCTTCCCCCACTTCGGCGCCGAGCGCATGGGGGCACCGATGAACGCCTTTGTCCGGCTCGACGGCCAGAAGATCTACCTGCGCAGCCGAGTCCACACCCCCGACTACATCCTGGTCGTCGACCCCTCGCTGGCCACCGCCGAGGAGTTCGGCGTGTTCCAGGGTCTCAAGGCCGATGGGGCGGCGATAGTGAACTACGGGGGAAGCCCGCAGGAGTTCGCCGGCAGAACCGAGGCTACCGTCTGGACGGTGCCCGCCTCCGAGATAGCGATGGAGTTTCTCGGGCAGGATAGAGCCAACATGCCGCTGCTGGGGGCCTTTGCCGCCGCTACGGGCGAGATCGAACTGCCGGCCCTGGAGAAGGGCATCGTCCAGAACTTCGGCGAGGGTCGCATCGCCAGCAAGAACGTTGAAGCCGTGCGTCGGGCCTACGAGCTAGTGCTGAGGACCAAGGACTCAGGGCTGAGTCCGGCTCTCAGCGCTCACTGATCTGGAAACGGCGTAGGGCGGGGTCTTGTACCCCGCCGCCCCGAGCAATGATCGGGGCGGCGAGGGATAAACCCCCGCCCTACATCAGCGCAAAGGAGACCTCACAATGAAGGTAACGGAAGGGCTCTACGGGGAGCCTGGAGCCAGCCTCGTCAACAAGACCGGCAGCTGGCGGAGCAGCAGGCCGGTCTTCCTGCACGAGAGCTGCACGGGATGCCGCCTCTGCGAGATGGTTTGCCCGGACTCGGTGATCTATGCCCTGGAGAAGAAGAAGTACACCAGCGACCTGGACTACTGCAAGGGTTGCGGCATCTGCGCCCAGGAGTGCCCGGTGGGAGACATCAAGATGGTGCCGGAGGTGGAGGCCTGATGAAGAAGGTTATCGAGGGCTCTCGCGCCGTCGCCGAAGCGGTGAGGCTGTGCCGGGCCCAGGTGGTTGCCGCCTACCCCATCACACCGCAGACCCACATAGTCCAGGATATCTCGGAGATGGTGGCCGAGGGGAAGCTGGATGCCCAGTACGTGAAGGTGGAGAGCGAGCACTCCGCGGCCTCCGCCACTCTGGGCGCCAGCGCGGTAGGGGCTAGGGCCTACACCGCCAGCTCCTCCCAGGGCATCATGCTGATGGCCGAGGTGCTGTTCAACATCGCGGGGCTGAGGCTGCCGGTGGTGATGACCTGCGCCAACCGGGCGCTCTCAGCTCCCATCAACATCTGGAACGACCAGCAGGACGCCTACTCGGTCAGGGACGCCGGCTGGATCCAGCTGCACGCCGAGGATAACCAGGAGGCGGTGGACCTCCACCTCCAGGCCTACCGGATCGCCGAGGATCTGAGGGTTCAGCTTCCGGTGATGGTCAACATGGACGGCTTCGTCCTCACCCACTCCTACGAGCCGGTGGATCTGCCCGATCAGGCTTCGGTGGATGGCTTCCTCCCGCCCTACCTGCCAACGAGGAAGCTGGACCCCAGCGACCCCAAGACCTTCGGCACCTACGCCGAGGAGGGATACAGCGAGACCCGGTTCGCCATCGTCCAGGCCATGCAGAGGGCCCAGGAGGTGATCGAGGCGACCGCCGACGAGTTCGAGCGAACCTTCGGCCGCCGGAGCGGCGGGCTGCTCCAGGGCTACCGGCTGGAAGACGCCGAGATGGTGCTGATGGGCACCGGCTCCATCCTGGGGTTGCTGAAGTCCGTGGCGGACGAGCTGCGGGCCGAGGGCCAGAAGGTGGGCGCCCTGAAGCTGGTGTCCTACCGGCCCTTCCCGAGCGAGCTTCTAAGGAAGAAGCTGGCCGGGGTGAAGAATGTGGCAGTTTTCGAGAAGGCGATCTCCCTGGGCGGCGAGGGGATCCTATCGGGGGATCTCCGGTCGGCCCTCCACCCGATGAAGGAAGCTCCCGAGGTGAGCAGCTTCATCGTCGGGCTGGGCGGCAAGGATATCACCACCGGCACCATTCGCAAGGCCGTGGAGATGGCCAGGGCCGGATATGTGGAGAGCCAGTTCCTGGAGCTGGACGAGGAGTTCCTGCGGGAACTCGCCGCAGCCCACTAGAGCGATCGCTGTGGGGCCGGCCCCTACAGGATGGAGGATAAACGATGGATAAGCACGCACTGATGGCTGGACACCGGGCTTGCGCCGGCTGCGGCGAGGCACTGGGCGCCCGGCTGGCCATCGACGCCATAGGCGAGAAGGCGATCGTCGCCAACGCCACGGGCTGCCTGGAGGTCTTCTCCAGCAAGTGGCCCGAGTCGGCCTGGGGGGTGCCCTGGATCCACTCCCTCTTCGAGAACGCCCCGGCCGTGGCTTCCGGCATCGAGGCCGGGCTGAAGGCCCTGGGGAAGGCCGGCGAGATCTCGGTGGTCGCCCAGGGGGGCGACGGGAGCACCGCCGACATCGGCTTCGGCGCCCTCTCGGGCATGTTCGAGCGGGGGCACAACATCCTGTACCTCTGCTACGACAACGAGGCCTACATGAATACCGGCATCCAGCGGTCGGGACTCACGCCCTTCGATGCCAGGACCTCCACCAGCCCGCCGGGCGAGCGATCGTGGGGGAACGAGACCATGAAGAAGGACCTCCCCGCCATAGCGGCGGCCCACGGGGTCCCCTACGTCGCTACGGCCTCGGTGGCCTTCCCTCACGACATCCAGGCCAAGGTGAAGCGGGCACTGAAGGTAAAGGGACCGAAGTACATACAGATCCACGTCCCCTGCCCGCTGGGATGGGGCCACGACCCCAAGTTGACGGTGGAGATCGCCAAGCTGGCCGTCCTGACGGGGCTCTACCCGCTCTTC
>JAMCTB010000016.1 GCA_023380955.1 Chloroflexota bacterium
CAACTGGTTATCAGCCATCGCCACCTGGCCGATCAATCCACCGAACACTGGGCGCGTCGGCTCGAAGCCGCCCTCCTCGCCGCCTGAGACCTTCCAACGAAGTTTGCGCAATCCTGGATACAGTACCGGTCCCAGCAGCACCACGCCGATGGCACGCCTATTGCGGCAGGCATGTTGAACAAGCCTTCAGCAAAGGATCGAACGATGGCCGGGTTTGGCAGCAGCGTACCCATAGAGAAGGTGGAGGTTTCCGCCTACAGGATACCCACCGACTTCCCCGAATCCGACGGCAGCTACGAATGGGACGAGACCACCCTCGTCGTCGCTGAGGCGACGGCCGGGGGCATCCGCGGCCTCGGCTACTCCTACGCCGACGCGGCCACCGCCCAACTGATCAAAGACCACCTGGCGGATAGGGTCAAGGATCTCGACGCCATGGCGATCCAGGGGGCCTGGACCGCCATGGTCCACTCCATCCGAAACCTGGGCCGGCCTGGCATCGCTTCCATGGCGATCTCCGCAGTCGACGTGGCGCTCTGGGACCTGAAGGCGCGGCTGCTGGAGCTGCCCCTGGCGAAGCTGCTGGGGATGGTACGCGACGCGGTGCCCATCTACGGAAGCGGAGGCTTCACCTCCTACTCCGACCAACAGCTGGCACAGCAGTTGGGCGGGTGGGTCGCGCAGGGGATCCCCCGAGTGAAGATGAAGATCGGCCGCGACGCGACCGCGGACAGGCGTCGGGTCCACGTCGCCCGGAACGCCGTCGGTCCCGATGCCCAGCTGTTCGTCGACGCCGACGGCGGCTACAGCCGGAAACAAGCCCTGGACCAGGCCGAGTACTTCGCCCAGCTGGGGGTGACCTGGTTCGAGGAGCCGGTCTCCTCCGACGACCTGGAGGGACTGCACCTGATGAGAGACCGCGCCCCGGCCGGCATGGACGTCGCCGCCGGCGAGTATGGCTGCGACCAGTTCTACTTCCGGCGGATGCTGGAGGCGCAGGCGGTGGACGTGCTGCAGGCGGACGCCACACGCTGCGCCGGCATCACCGGCTGGCTTCGGGCCGGTGCCCTGTGCGAGGCCCATTCCCTGCCCTTCTCGGCCCATGCCGCCCCCTCGATCCACCTCCACCCCTGCTGCGCGGTGAGCGCCCCGTGCAACCTGGAGTACTTCCACGATCACGTCCGGATCGAGAAGATGCTCTTCGACGGGGCGGTCTCGCCGGTCAACGGCGCCCTGCACCCGGACCTCTCACGGCCGGGCCTCGGGCTCGAGCTGAAGCGGTCCGAGGCTGCACGGTTCGCGATTTAGCCGCCTGACCCCTACTTCACAATCCTCCGGCCGATAGGGTAAGTTGTGGCGACCCGAGCCCTCTTCGAGAAGCTGGCGGGCGAGGAGTCCAACCACAAGCTGTTCTTCGAGAGGATTTGGGACGACGAGGTGCTGATCGAGAATTAGAGGATAGACCGATGTCGATCGAGGAAGTCGTCAACGCGTTCAAGCGGGTCCCCAGCGGACACGTGACGGACGCCATGGTCCGCCTCGGGCTATCCGGTTGGTCGGAGGGAGTAACGCCTCTTTCGCCCGAGGCTCGGCGCTTCGCCGGTCGCGCCGTGACCTTGCGGTACGGCCCCACCTGGAGCTGACCGCCATCAATGAGCCGGTGGAGTTCGCCGGAGCCATGATCCGGCCGGGTGACGTCGTGGTGGGCGATGGTGATGGCATCGTCGTCGTTCCCGCGGAGCAAGCAGAGGAGGTGCTGCTCGATTCTACTGTGGCACAGAGTATGCGCCGCTCCGCCACTCAAGCGGGCTGCTGGCGAGAGCATGGCTCCTTCGAGGGCCAGAACGCGCGCCGGCAGGACGAGGTTGGGGCTGCTCGGAGACTCCGTTTGCCCAACGGGCGGCCGGGACTCTCCAGCCGATGGTCAACGGTATTCAGGTGGATCAAGGGGCTCAGCGGGAAGCGGCCCCAAGACCTGCTAGAGGAGATTGCACAGATGGCACAGCAACGGCACGAAGAACCAGAAGAGCGCCCTCGGATGCCTCGTGAGTCGGGGCGGCAGGAGCCGGTTCAGCCGATAGAGGACCGCTGGACCCCCGCGGGACCGATTCCGGCAAGGGCTCCGGCGGATACGGTAGAGGAGTTGGAGATCCAGGCGCAGGCCACGGTGGCGGACCCCGTGCCCCTCGGGCTGGCAAGCTTCGCGGGCGCCACCTTCACGGCAAGCGCCGTCAACGCGGGCTGGTTTGGCAACCCGCTGATCGGCCTGGTCGCGGCAGCCCCGATACTGTTCTTCTTCGGTGGCATATCTCAGTTCATATCGGCCATGTGGGCCTTCCGGAAGGGTAACACCTTCGCAGCGACGGCGTTTGGCTCCTTTGGGGCCTTCAACACCCTGTTCGCCGTCGTCATCCTGCTGATCGCTGCGGGTACCATCCCGTTGGGCACCGTGCCCGGGGCCTACACCGTGGCGACGACCCTCGCGATGTTCGCCCTGATCGCCGGCTACCTGGCCTTCGCGGCCACTGGAATCAGTGCGGTGCTGGTGGGGGTGTTGGGCTTCCTGTGCGCGACCTACGGCCTCCTGGCCGCGGGCTTCTTCATCGGCCCGCCCAACCTGGCCATCGTAGCAGGAGGCTACGCCGGCATCGTCTCGTCGCTGCTGGCCTTCTACGCCTCGGCGGCCATCGTCATCAACAGCGCCACCAGGCGCGAGGTGCTGCCATTCTAGCGAATCGCCATCGACAGCTCTCTCCAGAGGGGGGTGCCGCCGTGCCAAGAAGCAGCACATGGCACGGAGAATGCGACAACGCCGGTTCCTGACAATCTCTCGGAGGGATCCGTCAGGGGAGATCGTCGGGGCAAAAGCTGGCCCAAGGGGGCGGCTTCCGCGACCCGAGGTCCAGCAATAGGGCCGGGGCGCGGGTGCCCCGGCTGGGTTACCAGCTTGCAGTCGAAGGGCCGGGTGGACGAGCCGGACCGAGAGACTCAACCGGGCGTGGATGCCCGGACCCACGGCTGCCGAAAAGGAGATTTTGGGGAAATGGCAACGCAACGACGGCCAGATCGAGAACGGATGGAATCCCCACTGAATCCCCATGAGGAGCAGTGGACGGTATCTGGGCCCATCAGGCCCGTCGCTCCTGAGGAGCGCATCCAGGAACTGGAGCTGAACGCGCACGCCACCGTGGCCGACGCTGCGCCGCTGGGGTTGGCAGCCTTCGCGGCTACCACCTTCACCCTGGGCTCGGCCCTGGCAGGCTGGCAGGGCATCGTCTCTCCGGGTGGAGTACCAGGCGTAGCAGGTTTTGTTGCCGCGATACCTCTGCTGATCATCTTCGGCGGCATCGCCCAGTTCATAGCCGCCATGTGGGCCTTCCGGAAGGGCAGCACCTTCTGGGCGACCTTCCTGGGCGTCTTCGGCTCCCTGTACGCTACCCTGGGGTTGAGCATCCTCTTGGCCGGAGCCACCGGCATTCCGGTAGGCGCCACGACCTCGGATGTGGCCACGGGCGTTGGGGTAGCGATGTTCGCCTTTATCGCCGGCTACCTCACCTGGGCAGCGATGGGCGAGAGCTCGGTGATGGTCTGGGTGGCGGGCTTCCTGACGGCCTCACTGGCACTGCTGTCGGCGGGGTTCTTCATCGGGGGCAACTTCTTGATCTTCTGGGCCTCGGGCTACGCGGCGATCGCTTCGGCGCTGGGCGCCTTCTACGCCTCGGCCGCCATCGTCATCAACAGCACTATGCAGAGAGAAGTGCTGCCGTACTAACGGACCCGAATGGGTCCCATCGAGGGTGTAGGGGCGGTTCGCGAACCGCCCCTACGCGTCTCTACTGCCCTGCGACGGTGAACTTGCTCCCCTCGCTGCGTCCCTGCACCGCAGGGAAGTACATCTCGTAGCCGCGGGCGGGGAGCGCCTGGAACTCACCCGAACTGGTGGCTCGCGCCAGATAGCTATACTCGTAGCTCCCCTTCGGGAGGTAGGTGGCGAAGAGGGCCACCCGGTCGTCCCGCGGCTCCACGTGGTTGAAGTAATCGTACTTCCACCAGGGAGGGCCAGACTTCCCCTGGGCCATCTCCTCCTTGCTGCGGCCGCCGGTCTCCTCTCGGGCCGCCAGGCTGCTGGTCTTCAGCCTGGTGTCCACCGCTTCCAGACCCGAGGGAAGTGGATCCTCCACCATCAGGTAGTGCAGATCCTGCAGGGCAACCACCGTCAGCTTCACCTTCACCGTCTCGCCCGGCGCCACCTGGGTGACGGGTCCCGAGGCCTCGTCGCCCAGCCGGTAGTACTCCCGCAGCAGCGCCAGCCCCTCCGCCGTGGCCGCGACCCTCTCGCCGGGCATGAAGTAGCGGAGCGCCGCGCTGTAGTACAGCTTGCCCTCGCCGCTCTGGCCCGAGAGAGGCTTGGCCCGAGCGACGGTCAATCGGTTGTCGGCGCCCAGCAGCAACTCCTTCACCTGTACCACCAGTCGCTTGGAGTCACCGACGTTCTCGCGGTTCACGCTCTCCGTGGCCAGCTCCTTGCCATTCAGGCTGACCCTGTAGGCGAAGTCCGCCTTCAGCTCGCCGCTGGCCTCCAGGTAGTCGGTCAGCGCCAGCAAGCTCGCGGCCGTCTCCTGGGTGGTGGCCCAGTGGCCCTCCTTGCGGGCCACCATCAGCCAGCGCACGGCCGAGGGGATCGTCGAGTTGTCGGGGGCGGCCCTTACCAGCGCGTCCAAGACGATGGCCGTGCTCCGGGCGTTGGTGTCCATGGTTCGATAGTCGGGTTGGGCCTCCTCCCAGTGGGCTCCCGTGGCGCTGGCGATGGCTGCACCCGACAGATCGGATACGAGGCTCATCAACTTCCCCTCCTGCCCGGAGGCTTGCTGCCCCTGGAGGGCGAGGAGGAGGTAGGCCTTACCGTAGTTGCCCAGGATCGCCCTCCGGTCGTAGAGGGCGTTGGTCAAGCCCAGATCCCCCTTGCCGGCCAGGGTCAGGGCGTACAGCACGTAGGCCCGGCTGTTTGGGTTCTCGGGGTGCTGGGCGTCGGAGGGGGCGTCCAGGGATCGCCGGAGGAATCGGGCAGCCCGGTCCAGAACCCCCTGGTCCACGCTGTAGCCCGCCCGTCGGGCTTCGGCGAGACCCTGGAGGACGTAAGCCGTGATCCACTGATCGCTGCCGTCGTCGGGCCACCAGCCCCAGCCGCCGTCGGGCTTCTGGCCGGCATACAGCCGCTGCAGGCTCCGCCCCACGATGGAGGGCAGCTGTCCCGCGATCCCCTGGCCGTCGGGCAGCCCCACCTTGTCGAAGGCCCGCTGCATCACCACCCGGGGCAGGAAGCGGCTTACCGTCTGCTCAGTGCACTCGTAGGGAAACTCCTCCAGGAAGCGGGCCGAGTATTGCATTCCCGCCGCCAGGGAAGGGGTGGTTTCCACCGTCAACTCGCCCAGGGCCGGGTTCGCGCCCTCAGGCACTGCCACCAACTCCGTGGTGGAGTCCCGCACTTCACCGGAGGTGGCGACCACCTCCGCCGTGGTGAGGCTGTTCACCGGCAGGGTTATCTCCACGCTGTCCCCGGGCACCCCTTCCGTGATAGGCTTGGCCGCCAGAGTCAGCACAGCCTTGGCCCCACCGCCCGGGACGCCCGGCACCTGGACCGGCCACTCCAGCCGCTGCTGGCCGCCGGCCGCCACCCGCACCCGCTGGGGGGCGAAGCCGCTTCCCTCCTCGGGCTGAACCCCCCTGGCCGACAGGGAGACCTCCACCTCCACCTCCCGGTCGGTGTAGTTGTGGAGCAGAGTAGCCAGCCGGAGGTGGTCGCCCATCAACAGGAAGCGAGGGAAGGCCGGACGCAGCAGCAGACTCTTGCTGGTGACCGCGTCGACCGTGGCGCTGCCTACCTCGGTGGCGGCGGTGACGCCCTTCGCCGTGGCCCTCCAGGTAGTCAGGTTGTCCGGCAGCTTCACCTTGACCTGCGCCTCACCCTCGTCGTCGGTGCGCACTCGTGGATCCCAGAAGGCGGTATCCTGGAACTCCCGACGCAGGCCGTCGAAGTCGCCGCCCCCACCACCGGCCCCCTTGTTCTCCCGTGGGATGTTCTCGTTGTACCGCTCTATGGACTGAGTCAGGGTCGAGGAGGTGCCGATGCCGAGCCCTCGCCGTCCCCAGAAGCTATCGATCAACCCTCGCGACTTGTCGTCGGCCAGCGCCAACACCGAGGCGTCCACCACGCCGAGGGAAAGCTCCGCCGGCACCCCTTTGCCCCTGGCATCGCTGGTCTTCACCGTGTAGGTCGCCGTCTCCCCCGGCTGGTAGCGAGGCTTGTCAGTGGACAGATCGATCTTCAGTGCCTTGTCGGCCACGGCGACCTTCAGCTCGCCGTACCCCACCTTGAAGCCGGGAACCCCGTTGGCGCCACCACCTTTGAACAGGACCGTCGAGACGTACACGTTGGGCAGGTATTCGCTCAGCACCGGGATCTCCAGGGTCTCGCTGTTGCCCTTGAGCCGCACCACCCGCTGGCTGAGCAGCTTGCCCCGCTCGATGGTAACCAGCGCCAGCGACTCCTGCATGGGGGAGGGGATCAGCATCCTGGCCGTGTCCCCGACCCCGTACTCCTTCCGATCGGCGATCAACTCCAGCCGATCGTTGCTCTCCATGCGCCAGCCGGCGTATCCGCTGCCGGACACGTAGAGGTAGGTAGCAGAGCGGTTCCGGTTGCCCTTGGGATCCGCTACCTCCGCCACCACTCGCACCGACCCCGGCTTCCTTCGTTTCGATGGTTGCTCTCGCCTTACCGCCGGGATCGGTGGTGACGTTCCTGGTGGTGACGAGGGTATCTTCGGGCTTGCTGGTCCACAGGTAGCCTCCATCGGGCTGCCGCTCCTTCACGCTGAGCCACTTCCGATTGTAGAAGGAGACGGCCACCTGAGCGCCTGGCACCGGCTTCCGGTCGGTGTCCACAACCAACAGCTCCACTGAGGCCGCCTCCCCGGCCCTGGCCACGTACCGCTCCGGTTTCAGCCCCGGGTACCAGGCGCCCTTGTGGACCACCACCTGGGTGCGGGAGCTCACCTCCTGATTGTTGGCATCGGTGAGGGTGCTCTCTATGGTGAAGCTCTGGCTCAGAAGATCCTTGCTGAGATCGGCGGGAAGCTGGAAGGCAAAGCTGCCCTGAGCGTCGCTGGAGCCCTTGCCTTCGGTCCTCACCCTTTCGCCCTGCATCCGGGCATCCCTCAGCAGGTCGGCATCCACGAACTGGTAGCCTCCCTCGGGCAGGTCGAACAGGTAGTTCTGCGAGGTCACTCGCCACTTCATCGGGCTGTTGGCCAGGGGCTGCCCGAAGTAGTAGGAAGCGCTGCCGGCCACCGAGATCTGTTCGCCCTGGAGGTAGGATGCCTTGCCCGGCTCCAGCTTGACCTCGAACTCCGGCTTCCGGTACTCGGCCACGCTGAATCCCGCTCCGAAGCCCACAGCCCCATTCCCCGGTCCGTAGCCCGAGTCCTCGATTCGAGCGACGACGTTGTAGCTGCCGACTGCGGCCTCTGTGGACAGGGCTAGCTCCCCGTCGAAGGTGCCCATATCGCTCAGCTTCAGCTTGTCCGAGCTTACCTTCCGCCCCCGGCTGTCCATCACTTCCACCGTGACCTCGGTGCTCGAGGGTGGGACGCTGTAGTGGGCGTCGTCGTCGGAGCGGATGATCCCCTTGTAGAAGACCTTCTGCCCGGGCCGGTAGATCGGCCTATCGGTGTAGAGAGTGCCCCGATAGGGCAGGGTGTAGGGATTCCACGGCAGGTTGAACTCGTAGGGGTAGATCCCCTGCGTCCAATCGCTGCCTACGGCCCCCACGTCCCCCTCCCCTTCCGCGAAGACGTAGGTGGACTGCGGCCGGCCGGGCGGCTCCACCGGCAGGCCGGTGACCAGGAGCAGACCATCCCTGTCGGTGCGGCCGGAGGCCACACCCTTTCCGTCGCTGGAGGTTACCTGGAGGGGCAGATCGGGCACCACCTCGCCGCTGGTGAGGTCGGTGGCCCATACCAGCAGCTGGCCCTGAGCCTTCTTCATGGTCAGCCCCAGCCGGCTCACCAGCAGCAGGCGGTTGTCGACGAGCCCCTCCGGCGACGACGCCCTCAGCAGGTAGAAGCCCGCCGGCAGCTTGGAGCCGGCTCCCTCTGCGAGTGAGGTGGCGGTCAGCCCCAACTGGTCTCTCTCAGCGACGGCCGGTTTCTCCGACCACCGCCGCACCAGGTTCTTCTCCTCGACGTTGAAGCGATCCTTGCCCTGGGTAGAGGTGGCGATGCGCAGGAAATCGGGTCTGTCCAAACGGTAGAGGGAGAGATCGATGCGGGAGACGTTGACGTGCTGCAGGTAGAGGGTGGGAGACCCCGCCGCGTTGAAGGTCCCCACCAGACCGGGAACCGCCGCGTGAAGCTGGGGCGGCAGGGACCCCGTGGTGAAGCCGATCTGAAGCGGCGCGCTCAGCTTCTGACCGTACCGGTCCTTGGCATCGGTCGCTATGGTGAGAGTGTAGCTGGTGGAGGGCTTCAGACCGCCCCAGAAGAACAGCTTCGTGTCGGAGTCCTGCCACCCCAGGTGCTGCTGCGCCGGCTTGGGCGAGAGCGAGAGGCTCTTCTCCACCGATTCCGTGTCCATGGGATTGCTGAAGGCGACCTGGATCGAATCGTAGGGAGGGTGTTTCGCCGCCCCCGCCACGGGAACGGTGGAGACCACCCTCGGGATGCCGACGGTGGTGAAGCTCCAACTGAACTCCTTGGTCTCGCCGCCGCCTCGTGCGGCCTTGACTCCGGCCGCCACCGTTGCAGTGTAGGAGCTTTCGAGCCGCAGCGGGGAGTTCGGGCGGAAGACCAGCGCCTCCCCAGCCCACGACAGGTCACCGCCTACCGGAGAGCCCTGAGGCCCCTTCAGGGATAGGCGCTGCTCGGCCGAGGGGTGATCCACCGGCTGATCGAAGGTCACTCGGAGCTCCGAGCCGGGCCCGACATACCTGGTATTGGCCTCGGGCGATACCTTGGCCACCGCGGGGAACTTGGTGGAGAAGCTCCAACGGAAGTCCGAGTCCAGCGCACTGCCCCCCGTGTCGGTCAACCCCTTGGGCGCCGTCACCTGGTAGCGAACCCCGGCCGGAAACCCGCCTTCCGGCTGGAACAGGTAAAGGGAGGTGGTCAGCCAGCGGCCTTTACCCTTCAGGGCCGGCTCGATACTCAACGGGTTGGGCTCCCCTCCCGTCGTACCGAGGGGGACGATGGGGTAGCTGAACTGGACCGCGATGGTGCTATCGGAGGACACCTCGGTGGCACCGTCTGCGGGCTGGACGGTGACCACGCCCAACTCCTTGGCGGTCACGAACTCGTAGGATACCGCCTCCTTTAGTGGGAAGAGGAAGAGGCTGCGGGCGGACTGCTCCAGACCGACGCTGTACCTGGTCCCCCGGGTCCACCCCGAGCGAGGTGTGAAGAGCAGGATGTTCCCCTTCCAGGAGAAGGCGCCGTCCACCGCCGGCTGGATCCGCAAGGCCCGCTCGGCCAGGGGGGCGAGCATGGGCCGGTCGAAGGTGATGGCGATAGGAGCGTCCACCGGCACACCCTTCGCGGCCGTGGGCCCGAACTGCTCCACCGTCGGAGCTTCCAGGCCACCGGCCGCCGCGCCCGCGGCCAGGATACCGCCGGCCAGCAGCACTGCCACGGCCGCCGCCGCAGCCCAGGTCCAACGCCATCGTCTGCCCCGAGGACTGCCTGCCATGTTCAAACCTCCACCATCCACGCTTCGCCCCTATGTAAGGGCCGGACAGCAAACACCTCATCTGCAATGATAATGTGCTACCCACCCAAAGGCTACGGTCCTTCTGCCGGTTCTTCCACCGATATGGCCGCCTCATCCTCGGCGAGGGTTGCGCCGGCCGAGTCCAGGGCCACGGCCCGGAAGAGGTGGCGGCCGGGGAGAAGCTGCCAGCCTGCCCGGTAGGGGGGCGCATCGAAGACCGCCAGCCCTGTGCCATCCACCTGAAGCGCCACCCTCACCGGCCCCACGAACCCCGAACCGGCCGCGGTCACCTCGATCTGCTGAAGGGCACGGGGAAGATCGGCGCTGATCTGCAGCACGACCCCCTGGGCAGGGCTGGTGAGCAGCAGCCTGGGGACGCCCCCGGGAAGGGGGGCAGCCGGGCCGTGCAGGCTGCACTGCTGAGTGGGCGGCTCCGGGATGCCCCGCTCCCGTGCCCACTCCTGCAGCTCGGGGGGGACGAACTGGAACACCCGCTCCTCGACCAGCTCTGGAGGGCAGTTGGGCCCCGCCAACTGCCCGGTGGAGCGATCGATCCTCAGGGGGCGATGCCAGGAACAGACCGCCGTGGGTGCGGTGCCCTCCAGGAACAGCTCGACCCGCCGGTTGGGACACCATTGCGACGGCAGCTCCCCG
>JAMCTB010000017.1 GCA_023380955.1 Chloroflexota bacterium
TAGGGTACGCGCTTCGATCCGATTCTCCTTCAGCGCCCTCGCTAGGACAGAGTCCCAGCCGCGATGGAGGTACGCCGCCAGCCGGAAGCCACCCAGGTGGTTAAGAGCTGCCGAGAGGACTTCGGATTCGCGAGCCCACGCCCCCGTCCAGTTCTCGAAGTGCCTCGCCCGGACTTCCGGATCTGGATGGGAGAACTTATTGTAGGCCTGGCCGGGGGAAAGCAACTCAGTCCCACCGTCGGACTCCCAGGGGATTCGAATCCGCCCGGCGACGGTGTAGTAGAGCCGCTCCCAGGCGCGGCAGCCGTCAACCGAGAGATCGACTATCAGGGCTTCCTGCTCGGGCGGAAGCAGTTCGGCTACCTCTTCCCGAGCTTCCTGGAGCTGAAAGGCGATGGGTTGAAACCTTGCGTCCCCCAGCAGCCTCTGCCACACGGGCTCGGGCACCACGCGAATCCGTTCCTTCAGCAGCAGCTCGGCGCGCTGGAAGTCGGCGATCAACTGCTGAATCCGGCCGCCCAGCAGCTTGGCCTCCACGTCGTCGACGTTCTGCGACGTAAGGCAACCGCTGAAGGCGCGCGCCTGGCTGAGCCGATCCTCGAGCTGATCGCGCATCTCCAGCGTCACGTGCCAGCAATCCATCTCCGTTGGCGTTTCAGGCGTCCCCAGCAGTTCGATCTGAGAGCGCAGCAGCCCCGGCCCCTTCTCGAGGTCATCCAGGAATCGCGAAAACTCCGGAGAACCGCTGCCTCCCTGGAATATGGTTTCCAGGTCCCACCTCGGATGGTACTTGCCGGATATCACTTGGAAGACTCCTGCTCACCCACGATTTCCACCTCGGGCTCCGGAAGAAACCCGAAGGTCTCGAAGAAGCGCTCCTGGACCTTCCGGATGATGCCGTGGACGTCCGAGAAGGTTGCGTCGCCAAGGTTGACGATGAAGTTGCTGTGCTTGGAGGAGATCTCTGCACCGCCGAGGCGATATCCCCTCAACCCGAGCCGGTTGATGGCGTACCCCATGGAGACCTTCCCGTGCCAGCGCCCCTCGACTGACTCCTTCAGGTCCGGCCAGGCCCCCACCATCCTCTCGACCTCGTCTCGTTCCTTGATGTTCTTGAACACGGACCCGCAGGTGGGATATTCCATGGGGTGATTCCGATGGCGGTACTCGATGTTCGCGCGATAGCTTTCCCTCGATGCTTGAAGGGCATCCGCATCCGGTCGTGATAGACGAAAGGTCGCGGACACCACCACGAGGCGCCGGTCCTGTTTGACCAGGCTGTCACGATAGGCGAAGTTGAGATCGGAGTTGGTCAAGCTGCGGACTGTGGGGCCGGCTTCGCCCATCTCCAGCACCTCGGCCGTCTCCAGCACGTCCTTCAGCTCCCCGCCGAAGGCCCCGACGTTTCCTCTGACTGCCGCCCCGACCGTCCCCGGCAGTCCCCCCGCCCACTCCAAGCCGGAATACCCTCGATCGAAGCCGAAAGTGATAACGTGATCCAGTTCCTCCCCGGCGAAGGATCCCAACAGGCCCTTCCCCAGCTCCCGGACCTGCCGCTGTGGCCCGGGTGACATCCTGAGAACGCACCCGTCGAAGAGCCCATCGGGGAACAGCAGGTTCGAACCGAGGCCAACCACCATAAGCCGCTCGATGGCGTTGGCTCGTACGAACTCCACGGCCTGGAACACGTCGGCCACGCTGCTCGCCTCCAGGAGAAAGCGCGCGGTGCCGCCGATCCGATAATAAAGGATCGCCGAAAGAGGGAAGTGCTCGTGCTTGATCATCGACCGGCAATCCGTATCAAGATGGGCCCCGACGTGCGGCGCCGACGGGTGACATTCTACCATCAGGGGCACGCGACATCCGCTCTATCCAACCAGAACGGTGCTCCGGCCGCTCGGCTACAGCTCGGTCACGCAGAAAAGGAGCAGAAACCGCTCCATCCAGGCCCGTGACGGACCTCCCTCCAGCGGCTATAATCCGCGGCATGCAAGTAGTCCGCACCCTCCAGAGAACGGGCAAAGCCGCCTACACGTTCCCCGTTTTCCTAGTGGCACACTTCACCCACCACCTGGCGTGATTTTCCGGCTCGGGTCTGCTCCCGATGATCCGTGATAGTTTCCAACTGGACTACTTCCGGGCAGGCCTGCTCCTGTCCGCCTTCAGCGTCGCCTACGGTCTCGGGCAGCTCCCGATGGCCGCGATCTCCGACCGCATCAGCAAGCGGCTGGTCCTCGCCCTTGGCCTCCTGGGCGCCGGGATAGCGTGCATCGGGGTGAGCATCGCCTCCGATTATCTCTACCTGATGCTGGCGCTTCTGCTGATGGGAATCGCCGGTTCCACCTACCACGCCCCGGCATCCGCCTTTATCTCTCAGGCGTTCAGCAGGGAGGCGAGGGGACGCTTCCTCGGGCTTCACCTGTTCGGCGGCACATCGGGTCTCATGGCCGCTCCTCTGGTAGCAGTGTTCGTGAGCAATATCACCGGAAGCTGGCGCACGGCCTTCTTCATCATGGGCCTTCCCGTCCTGGTTTCCGGCGTACTTCTATGGCTTGTGTCCGGACGGCAGGAGGCCGCCAACCGAAAGGCCATCGCCCTGGAGGAGAGCGAGCCGGTGCATCTGATGCGTCTTCTGAAGGCGCTGGGAGCCCTGGTCATCGTCGCACTGCTGACCCAGTTGCTGGTGTCGGGCATGAACTCCTTCCTGCCCCTCTTCATGGTGGACCATCATGGTATGTCGGAGAAGGTGGCCGGCCTTATTATGGCGGTGGTTTACGGGGCCGGGGCGTTGGCGGGGCCTATCGGAGGAAGCATCTCCGATCGCGTCGGCCGCAAGCCGATCATCCTGATCTCCGTCGTCGGGGCCGGCCCGATGATATTCCTGGCGACGATGATGCCCTTCGGCGTCGCGATGGTGGTCGCCATAGCCCTGTACGGAGCGTTCCAGGTGTTCCGGCTGCCGGCGATCGAGTCGCTCATCGCCGACGAAATCCCCGCATCCCGTCGCGCGACGGTCCTGGGTGGCTACAATCTGCTCGCCCAGCAGGCGACGGGCATCGCCACACCCCTCTTCGGGTGGCTCATGGACCAGTCCGGCATCAACGCCGGTTTCGGGCTCCTCTCCGCCACAGCCCTGGGCAGCTCCCTCCTTGTCCTCGCCCTTTGGCGGAGGATCTGACGGTTTCGTCGGACAAGTTTGATGGATGGTTCGAGGTATCTCAGGAAGGGAGCCACGTCCAGTTGAGACATGCCACAAAAAAGCGCGCCCCCGCTAGGCGGAAGCGCAACCTGAGGGGCACGCCCGGAGGGATTCGAACCCCCGACACCTGGTTCCGAAGACCAGTGCTCTAATCCCCTGAGCTACGGGCGCAAGTGGAAGAATTGGGGTGAGGAATGGGATTCGAACCCACGATCTCCAGGGCCACAACCTGGCGCCTTAAACCACTTGGCTACCCTCACCACGCGCCACCGGACTTAGATTATACCAGCCGTGGGCCGGACGCCGCAATGAAAACGGGCTCCGGCTTTGGTCCATGGCGGTCTCCAACCATCGGCGGATGTCCTCGGGGCGGGACTCCGCTACGGTAGAGTGCCGAAGCTGGCGTTGGCCTTGACTTGACCATCGAAGGTGGTATCCTTTCCCGGCATAACCCGTCGACAGCTTCCACGGAGGATCCCCTCATGAGTTGGCGAAAGTGGCTTGGCCTGGAAAACGAGCCCCAGAAGATCGAGGAGCGCACCCCCCAGACACTGCAGGTGGGCGACGTCGTCTCCTACCGCGACGAGGACTACCAGGTTTACGAGAGGATCGAATACCACGGCGACGGCGGCGACGTCTGGTGGGATTTCCTGCTGGTGAACCCAAAGGACCGCTACTGGCTCGGCGTGGTCGAGGACGACGGTCTCCAGCTCACCCTGTACCACGACATACCGTTCTACCCTGTGATGCCTCCGAGCAACCCCATCACCTGGAAAGACGAGCAGTACCACCGGAAGGAGTATGGCTTTGCCGACGCCATCATCAAGAAGAAGTCCAAGCTAACCACCTCCGGCCGGGTCGAGTACTGGGATTACGAAAGCGAGAACAGCAAGCAGCTTTCCATCGAAAGATGGGGTCTCAACGAGGTGAAGGAGGACCAGTCGGAGATGACTGGGACGGTCCACTGCTCGCTTGGCGAGCTCATCAAGGAGTATCAGATCACCATCTTCCCGGGACAAGCGGAACAGTGAGCAAGGGCCCTTCCCACGCCACGGCGACGCTTGGTTATGTCGAGCAGCCATCCACCGACCTGGTCTACTACCTATTCGAGTCGCAAGCACCCAGAGAAGCCGTGCGCGTACTGGCAGAGCGCTCGCTGAGCCTGCCCCGGGCCACGCTCACCCTCGCCATCATAGGCAGCAGCCATTTCCTGGAGATTCGCGCCGGCGACTTATCGCTGTGCGAGATGCTTGCGTGCCCGCGCCCCGGCCTCGGCCCGGCGTCGCTGTCTCTTCAGGTCGGCAACCGGGAACGCTGGAGTCACTCTGATCGACGCGCCAATCTCGGATACAGTTGCGAGATCTGGCGCCAGAAGCGCACAGCGGAGGAGTTCGCAACCCTTTCGGCGGACCTCCCCTCGCCGGCACCCAACCAACTGCACTTCAGCTTCCCGGCTCGCAGTGGGCCGGGGGCGATCACACACCTGGAATGGGTCATGGAGGGTAGCACCGTAACCGTCGGTACCCTGCACACCTTCCCCGGCGAGCTGACGGTGGTCCGTTCCCGCTCGGTAATCGAACTGGCCGCAAAGGGGGCATCATCTTGAACAGAGCTGTGCTCATCGCCATCATCATACTGGTTCTGGTCATGTGGAGTTCCGCGCTGGCCAACGCCTGCAGCCCCGCGAGAGGCTACGCCGGCGGCTACTTCGGCCCCTCCTGGGGCCCTCCCATCTTTGTCGGTGGTGGGGGAGGAGGTTACAACTCCGGAGGTTCCTCCGGTTCCTCCGGCCCCTTCTCGCCTGGCCGGAGCAGCGGTGGATTCGGTACACGTGGTGGCGGAATAAGTGGTGGAAGAGGAGGTAAGTAAGCTATGCCCGATCCGGCAACGTTCCTACAAGGTGTGCTGGCTTCTATATTCTGGGCGGTGCTCGGCGTGCTATTGCTGATCATGGCGTTCCGCATCTTCGATCTGAGCGATCCGGTTCGCTACCACGAGCAGATCGAAAAGGGGAACATGGCGGCCGGCGTCGTCATGGCCGGGGTCATGGTCGGTATGGCTATCATCATCTACGCGGCGATCAAATAGCAGTCAGCTATTAGCCAACCGCGAACATCCCAAGGTCTCAACTTGCAGCAGCAACTCGAGGGGCTGGGGGCAGGGGGCAAAGCGCGCCCCCTGCCTCTGCTGTTCTCCATCTTCGTCATAGCGGCATGTGGCATCGTGTACGAGCTGATGATCGCCACCGTCAGCTCGTATCTGCTTGGGGATTCCATCTACCAGTTCTCCGTCACCATCGGGCTCTTCCTCACCTCCATGGGACTGGGCTCCTTCGTGTCGCGCCGGCTGGAGCGGAACCTCCTCCTTACCTTCATCGCCGTCGAACTGCTGATCGGCGCCTTGGGCGGGGGCTCGGCGCTGCTCCTGTACTACACCTACGGCACCGTCAGATCGGCATACGCGCCGGCCATGTACGCCATCATTGCCGCCATAGGTGTCCTGCTGGGACTGGAGATCCCCATCCTGACCCGGCTGCTCTCGGGCCTCTACGTCCTGCGCGTCAACATCGCGAACGTGCTCTCCTTCGACTACCTCGGCGGGCTCATCGGCTCCCTGGCCTTCCCGCTGCTGCTGCTCCCCTTCCTCGGGCTGATCCGGACGGCGCGTATGCCGATCTGACGGTGCCGTGGCGTGGCAGCGCTGGTTCTCGGTTCCTACTGGCGTCAACTGCCGGAGCGCCGCTACGTCGCCGCCCTGGTCGTCGCCCTCCTGGCGCTGCTGGGAACAGGTCTGGCCAACTCAACTCCCCTCTGGGAGCAGTTGGAGCAGCAGCTCTATCGCGATCCCATCGTCTACTCGGCCCAGACGCCGTATCAGCACATCACCATCACCCGGTCGGGGGCCGACATCCGCCTCTTCCTGGACGGCAACCTGCAGTTCAGCTCCCTGGACGAGTACCGGTACCACGAGTCCCTGGTGCTGGGCGGCGGGGACGGCCTCGCCTTGAGGGAGATACTGAAATACCCTGACGTGAAGCACATCACCCTGGTGGACCTGGACGCCCAGATGGTGAACCTCTTTCGGTCCCAGCCGGAGCTAACCCGCCTGAACCGCGGCTCCTTCTCGGATCCCAGGGTCCGTGTGATCAACGCCGACGCCTTCAAGTTTCTCGAGGAGGACCAGGGCTTCTACGGGGTGATCATTGCCGACCTGCCGGACCCGCGCAACGAGAACCTCCAGAAGCTGTACAGCATGGAGTTCTACCACCTGGCCGCGCGCCGGCTTTCGGCCGGCGGGATCTTCGTGACGCAGTCCACCTCCCCCTACTTCGCGCCGAAGGCCTTCTGGTCCATCTACGCGTCGATCAAGGATGCCTGGCCGCAGGTGGTCCCCTACCACACTGACGTGCCCACCTTCGGCGACTGGGGCTTCATCATGGCCTCCCAGCGCCCCATCGACCCCGCCGCCGCGCGCATAACGGTGCCGGCCCGCTTCCTGGACGGCCCGACGCTGCAGGCGCTCTTCGTCTTCCCACCGGACATGAAGCCGTTGCCGGTGCAGCCGAACAGCCTGATCCAACCGGTGATCATCCGCTACTATCGCGAGGGGTGGAGCCAGGCGAGGTGAGGTCGGGGCGCACCTGAGCGTGCGCCGCAGGTCCCCTACGTGTGGAAGGTGGGGCCGGGTCCGCGGCCGTGGGCGAACACACAGGTCCGCCCCTACCGACCGGCAGCTAGGCCGCTTTCTGCTCAGGCTTCTCGAGCAACTGGCAAGAGGGACAGAGGAACGTCTCGCGGCTGCCAACCCATATC
>JAMCTB010000018.1:0-7489 GCA_023380955.1 Chloroflexota bacterium
CACGACCACAGAGAAGGTGATATGTACTGTCATGCTGAGCGCAGCGAAGCATCTCCCCGTGGCGAGAGGAGATCCTTCGCTATCGCTCAGGATGACACCTGTCAGAACCATCGTGGCGGAGTACTAGGCTGCTACGGCGTCTACCCGGAAATGTGGGTCGCACCCAGGGGCCCCATGGACCCTTGCGGCGGTGGGGGGCTGGATGTACACTACTTCCAACCTCTCACCTCGTCGCGCGGATCGGACTAACCCTGCTCGGGTCGTCCGGGGACGCTGCGGAGCCCCGGCCCATGGGGTTTTCGGAGCGAACAGCCCGCCTCGCTTCCAAGGAAGTTGCTCACACCTCAGCGGTGCGAATCGCGAACTGTGCCGCCGTTGCCGGCGGCCACCTGTGAGGTCAACGGCCTGGAGTCGAGGTAGCGCCCAGGGCCGAGCGGCTCAAGGAGCACGGTTAGCGGCATCCGGAGTCGGTGCCGGACCTTCTGGAGGTGGTGCTTGACATAAAGCGCGCGGTGTGTCACCTTTCTTGGCGTGTCGAGGTTGGTCTTCAGGCGGCTGTGTCCATCATCCTAGCCGCCGTCTTCTGGCATCTGTTCTCCGTCGTTTCTTACACTCCGGGGCGTACTATCGCCTCAGAAAGGGAAGGGGAGGCTGTGGCAAACCGATCCGTTGCGCTGGACCGGCCGGTCGTGGAGCGCGGCTGGCTAGACAGATTCTTCAAGATCACCGAGAGCGGCAGCACGGTGAACACCGAGGTGGTGGCGGGCATCACCACCTTCATGGTGATGGCCTACATCATCTTCGTCAACCCCTCGATCCTATCTTTCGCGGGCATCAAAGATCTCCAGGGCCTCGGGCCCGCTTTCCCCGCTGTCATGGCGGTGACCTGCCTCGTCGCCGGCGTCATGACCATCTTCATGGGCCTCTACGGTAACTACCCCTTCGCACTGGCACCCGGTATGGGGCTGAACGCCGTCGTCGCGTTCCAGCTCATCGTCGGGATGAAGCTCCCCTGGCAGGCCGCCATGGGGGTCATCTTCATGGAAGGTATCGCCATCACCATCCTGGTGATCACCGGCTTCCGCCAAGCGGTGATGGATGCGATCCCCATGACTCTCAAGAAGGCCATCGGCGTCGGCATCGGGCTCTTCATCTTCTTCATCGGCCTCGCGGACGGCGAGCTGATCAAGTACGGCGCCAAGAACCCCGCGACCCCTGTTGCCCTCGGCGACCTGACCACCGGCCCCGTCCTGGTGGCCATCGTGGGTCTCTTCCTCATCGTCTGGCTGATGGCCAAGCGGGTTAAGGGCGCCCTCCTCATCGGCATCCTGGCCAGCACCCTGCTGGCCATCGCGATCAACTACGCCAGCGGGATGAAGGCCTTCACCACCCCGGGCGTGGCCGTCATTCCCTCCTCCGTGGTGGACGTTCCCAACCTCTCCCTGCTGGGCCAGGGGATCAACTTCGGCGTCTTCGCCACGGTGGGGGTCATCACCGGCGTGCTGACCATCTTCTCCCTGATGCTGTCGGACTTCTTCGACACCATGGGGACGGTGATCGGCATCGGCGGTAAGGCCGGATGGCTGGACAAGAAGGGCAGCATGCCTCGATTGAACCGTATCCTGCTGGTGGACTCCCTGGCGGCTGTTTTCGGCGGCGCTGCCGGCTCCAGCTCGGCGACCACCTACATCGAGAGTGCTGCCGGCGTCGGCGAGGGTGCTCGCACCGGTTTGGCCTCGGTGGTGACCGGTGTCCTGTTCCTGCTGGCCATGTTCTTCGCCCCCATCGCGGGGGTGGTTCCGGCCCACGCCACGGCTCCGGCCCTGATCGTGGTGGGCTTCCTGATGGCCGCGGTGGCCAAGGACATCCCCTTCTCCGACATCGAAGAGGGGCTGCCTGCTCTGCTCACCATCGCCGTGATGCCCTTCACCTACAGCATCACCAACGGCATCGGCGTCGGGTTCGTCACCTACACCTTCCTGAAGATCGTGCTGGGCAAGGCGAACCAGCTCCACTGGGCGATGTACGTCGCCTCCCTGGCCTTCCTGGTCTACTTCGCCATGCCGTGGCTGCACGTGGCCTTCGGGATCTAGAGCTGTCCGATCCTGGCATCGAGGGGTCGAGGCTTCAGCCGGTGAAGACTGAAGCCTCGACCCCTCGGCTTCTGAAAGGTCCTCCCCTGGTACGCGACGTGCCGAACAATGGCTCGATACGTCGCCGAGCAGAGGAGGTCTTTTCATGTCCATACCGATTGGCCGCACCAAGAAAGCCACCGAGACGGTGACCCTCGCCGTTGGCGATGAGGCCCCCGACTTCACCCTCCCCACTCACCTCGGACAGGCGATCGGCGCCGGCAGCAGCAGCCACTTCACCCTGAGCAGCCTGCGGGGAAAGAGATTCGTGCTGCTCGTCTTCTTCCCCCTGGCCTTCACCCCCGTTTGATCGGTCGAGGTGCCTTCGTTGGAGGCAGACAAGGATCGCTTCGACCAGCTGGAGACCGACATCGTCGGCATCAGCGTCGACCACATACCCGTTCTGAAGAGCTGGGCGCTGTCCCTGGGGGGCATCAGCTACCCGCTCGTCTCCGATTTCTGGCCCCACGGGATGGTGGCCAGCCAGTACGGCGTCCTGCGGGACGACGGCTACAGCGAGCGGGCCAACTTCATCATCGATAAGAACGGACAGGTCGCCTACATCGACGTGCACGACATCGGCGAGCAGCCCGAGAACGAGGAGCTACTGGAGATCCTGAGGCGGCTCTGAGGGCGGAGAGGACTCACCGCGGGGACCGGGGGGACCCGACCGGTAGTGGGCGTCTCCCGGGGAGCCTTGCCAACTTTTCCGTTCCGGGTCATCATATGGCGCGAGGTTCAATCCTCGAAGTCAACATCTACGCACGTTGAGGTGGGGAAGATATGAGCGAGTCGGAGTTCGAGGGGCGCGTCGTCGTCATCACGGGGGGCGCCGGTGTCCTGTGCAGCGCCATGGCCAGGGCGCTGGCCCAGCGGGGAGCCAGGATCGCGATCCTCCAGCGCAGGTTGGAGGTGGCCGAGACCCTCGCCGCACGGCTTAGGGCCGAGGGCGGGAGCGCCCTGGCGGTCAGCGTCGACGTGCTGGACCGACAGGCAGTGGAGGCGGCCGCCGAGCGGGTGCTGGCCGAATACGGTCGGGTGGACGCCCTGATCAACGGCGCCGGGGGCAACCGGACGGAAGCCACCACCTCGGCAGAGCGCACCTTCTTCGATCTGCCCGCGGAGGCCGTGCGCTCGGTCTTCGACCTGAACCTGCTGGGCACCATCATCCCCAGCCAGGTCTTCGGTCGCCAGATGGTGGCCCAGGGCAAGGGCGCCATCCTGAACGTCGCCTCCATGTCCTCCTACCGTCCCCTGACCCGGACCATGGCCTACTCCGCGGCGAAGGCGGGGATCGTGAACTTCACCCAGTGGCTGGCGGTGCACCTGTCCCAGGAGTACTCCCCCAACATTCGGGTGAACGCCATCGCGCCGGGCTTCTTCCTGACCGATCAGAACCGCTACCTGCTGACCGACAGGGAGACGGGGGAGCTGACGCCCCGTGGGAGGGCGATCCTGGCCCACACCCCCCAGGGGCGGTTCGGCACCCCCGAGGATCTGGTGGGCGCGGTGCTGTGGCTGCTCTCCGACTCCGCCAGCTTCGTCCACGGGGCCGTGATCCCCATCGACGGCGGCTTCTCCGCCTTCTCGGGGGTCTGACCCGACCTCTGCAACTTTCGACGTAGCCCGCTGCGCGATCGGTATCCACCATCCCTCCGATGACCGGTCCTCGGCCTTTCCCGGAAATGTGCCGCGCCCCGAGACGTGCGGACACGAGACGTGCGGACCCCTTGACTTTTCTGGTGGATGATATAGCATAATTGTATGCAATTATGCCGCAGCAGGAAGCCCCCCCTACTTCCGGGCTTTCTCGGTGCTCGGCAATCGCTTCAGCCGTCGCGCTTGAGAGGCTGGAACGGAGTCCCTTCCTCCCGGCCGAGCTCACAGCTCAGTTGCCGCCCACGCGAGACGAGCCTGTCACTGGAGGCGCCAATCGATGTTGAGTAGTGGCCTTGGGATCCCAGCGCAAGACCAGATGGTCCGAAGGGGTGCCAGGGATATTGTCTACGCGCAGCTGCGCCAGCTCATCGTGAGCGGCGAGCTGGAGCCCGGCGCGTGCATCGCCGAGAAGGCGCTGGCCGCCCGCGTGGGCATGAGCCGGACTCCGCTTCGGGAGAGCATAAAGGCGCTGGAAACCCAGGGTTTCATGACCAGGCTCCCCAACGGTCGTCTGATGGTTGCATCCTTGAGCCCGAGGGGGCTGCGCGATCTCTATGCGACGCGACTCGCTATCGAGCGATTGATCGTCCAGTCGGTGGTGAGCGAGGCGACCGACGGCCAGATCCAAGAGACCCTCGACCCGATAGCCGCATCGATCCGGTCTGCCGTGGAGGTTGCTCATCCGGAGGCACGGGCCTTCGGCGAGCGTTTCCACTACGCCCTGGCCGAGATATGCCCGAACAGGGTGGCCAGCACCATCCTGTGGGAGCTGAAGGATCGCATCGCCCTCTACCGGAAGATCGGCCCGGACCGCAGCCCCGGACGGCGCATGCAGGCCGCGAAGGACCATCTGCGCATCTATGAACTGGTCCGCGCGAGGCAAGCATCGGAGGCTGTGGAGCTGTTGGAGGAGCATATCCGACGGAGCCAGGAGGTGACCCTGGGCTTCATTGCCGACACCCCCCTCTCCAGTGGGGAGACATCGCACCAACCGTCGGGCCCTACGTCGCTGTAGGACTCAGCCCGATCAGCTTACAACGCATTGGAGGTCTGCCGATGAACGGAGCAAGGCGACTCCGCGAGCTTCTTGCTCAGCCCGGACCTATCATCTGCCCCGGTGTCTTCGACTGCGTTTCGGCCAAGGTGGCCGAGAGGGCGGGTTTCCCCGCGGCGTCCATCAGCGGCGCAGCCCTCACCGCCAGCGTCCTCGGATACCCGGACGTCGGGCTCCAGACGATGCCCGAGATCCTCAACCAGGCCCGCAACATAGCGCGTTCGGTGGAGATCCCGGTCACCGTGGATGCGGACACCGGCTTCGGCAACGCCCTGAACGTCATGCGCGCCGTTCGAGAGTTCGAGGCCGCGGGCCTAGCGGGGATGATGATCGAGGACCAGACCTTTCCGAAGCGGTGCGGGCACTTCGAGGGGAAGAACGTCATACCCGCCGAGGAGATGGCGATCAAGATCAGGGCCGCCTGCGAGGCGAGGCGGAGCGACGACTTCGTGATCATAGGCAGGACGGATGCGAGGGCGATCCACGGGCTGGACCACGCGATAGAGCGGGCGCTGATGTACTGTGAGGCGGGGGCGGACGTGATCTTCGTCGAGGCCCTCATGAGCGTCGAGGAGATGAGGAGGGTGGCCGAAGCCATCCCGAAGCCGCTGAAGGCGAACATGAACGACGGCGGTAAGACCCCGATGGTGCACTACCAGCAGCTGTACGAGCTGGGTTTCAAGCTGCTCAACTACTCGGGGATGCTCCAGCGAGCGGCCATACGGGCGATGCTGGACGTGGCAGAGCTGCTGAAGCGGGAGGGCACCACGGCCTCTGCCTATCCCAGTCGCATCTGCGACCTCACCGAGCGGAGCGACCTGCTGGGTCTCGCCCAGTTCTACGCCCTGGAGGAGAGGCTGTACGGGCCGATGATGGAGACCGAGGGCAGCTGGAGAAAAGAACTGGAGGCGCGGGCGCACCGTGAAGGCATCGACAGCCGGCGCTTGCCAATCTAGAAATCAGGGAAATCTCGATCGTCCTTCAATGGGTAGGAGGTTGTGGAATGGGCAAAACCATGGCCGAGAAGATCCTCGGGAGACACGCCGGGCGAGAGGTGACGGCTGGGGAAATCGTCATCGCCGACGTGGACTTCCTGATGTCCCACGATGGGAATAGGCCCCTCAGCATCCAGGTGTTCGAGGAGATGGGGGGCAAGAAGATCTTCGATCCCAAGAAGTTCGCGCTCGTCATAGATCACGCCCCTTCATCCCCTACCCCGATCGTTGCGAATCTGCACAAGATGATCCGGGCCTTCGCCCGGGAACAGGGATGCCTGCTCTACGAGTCGGGTGAGGGCTCCTGCCATCAGTTGATGCCGGAGAGAGGCCACGTCCTCCCGGGCGACCTGGTGATCGGCACCGACTCCCACACCTGCACTTACGGTGCGATCGGTGTCTTCTCCACGGGGGTTGGGGCCAGCGATCTGGCCGCGGCGCTGATTTCGGGAAAGCTCTGGTTCAAGGTGCCGGAGACCATTCGGTTCGTCCTCAACGGGCGAATGCCCAGGGGCGTCTACTCCAAGGACCTGATGCTCCACATGATCGGCACCGTCACGGTGGATGGGGCGACCTACAGGTCGGCCGAGTACGTGGGCGAGGCGATCGATCAGCTCAGCGTGGACGCGCGCTTCACCATCTCCAACATGGCGGTCGAGATGGGGGCCAAGGCCGGTCTGATGGAAGCCGACGAGAAGACCATGGCTTGGCTGGAGGGGCGCGCCACCCGTCACTTCGAGCCGGTCTTCTCCGATCCCGACTCCGACTTCGCCGACGTGCTCGAGTTCGACGTGTCGAAGCTGCAGCCGCAGATTGCCAAGCCGCACCAGGTGGACAAGGTGGTCCCCGTGGAGGAGGCGCTGGGCACGCCGATCCAGCAGGCCAACATCGTCGCCTGCACCAACTCGCGGCTGGAGGACCTGGAGGTAGCCGCATCGATACTGGCCGGCAAGCGAGTGCACCCCGACGTCCGGCTCTACGTGACGCCGGCGTCGAAGAGGGTGCAGATGGAGGCGCTGCGGAGGGGCATCCTGCAGACCCTTCTGGAGGCCGGAGCCATCGTGGGGGTGCCGGGCTGCGACGGCTGCTCGGGCGGGGCGAACTTCGCCGTGGCCGCCGACGGCAACAGCGTGATAACCACGGCCAACAGGAACTTCCGCGGCAGGGTTGCCAATCCGGAGGCGTTCCTGTACCTCGCCTCACCCGCGACTGTCGCGGCGTCGGCTCTCGAGGGGAAGATCGCCGACTGCAGAAAGTATCTGGGGTGAACTGCGATGCAGCTACGTGGACGCGCCCACAAGTTCGGCAACGACATCAACACCGACTACATCATCGCAAGCAAGTACAAGTCTCGCATATTGGACCCCGAAGAGCTGGCGAAACATGTGTTGGAAGACCTGGATCCCACCTTCTACGGCAGGCTCTCGCGGGGGGACTTCATCGTGGCGGGAAGCAACTTCGGCATGGGTTCCTCTCGTGAGACGGCGCCTCGAGTGATCAGGGACGCCGGAGTCTCCGCCGTGCTGGCCGTGGGCTTCGCCCGCATCTTCTTCCGCAACGCCATCAACGTGGGTCTGCCGGTGGTCGAGTGCGACACGACGGGGATAGACCAGGGGGACACCCTGGAGGTCGACCTGGCCGCCGGCGTG
>JAMCTB010000018.1:7532-13764 GCA_023380955.1 Chloroflexota bacterium
CAGTGATGGTGGAGCTGCTCAACGACGGAGGGCTGATCGAGCATTTCAAGAAGTACGGTACCTTCCAGCTGCCTGCTATCGAAGAGGCGCGAGAATGACAGGCTTCTCTGAAGTGGTCTCAATAACTGGTTATTCAGTCATCTGAGTCCTTGCTCGCAATGCTGGCAAGGTAGATCACGGAGGTGCATCGGCAGAGTTGAACCATTGGGCTCTCGACCCGTGGGGTGGATCAAGACGGCCGCAGAGCCCAGGCTGTTGTGTGGTGAGCGGAAGGCTCGCAAAGCCAGAGAACTGTCTGCGTGGAACCCTGGTAGCCCGTCGAGATTGAAGTAGTACCAAACGATCTGGCAGAGGAGAGAGGACATGAAAGCTTCCTTTACCCATCTGGCGCCCGTCGTCGTCTTGGCTGCTCTGGTGATCAGCGGTTGTTCCCAAACTGCTACTGTTCCTACTTCCACCCAGGCTCCGGCTGCCCCAGCGAAGGCCGCGGCGGCGCCGACCAAGGCACTGACCGAGCCCACCAACGCAGCGGCTGCTCAGCCAACGGCAGTGTCGACATCCGCGAAGCAGGTGGACTTCCCCGCCAAGGGCAAGGCCGTCACCATCATCGTGCCCTTCTCAGCGGGGGGCGGTGCCGATGTTGCCACTCGATTGCTGGCCCCGGCCCTCGAGAAGGAACTGGGGACTCCAGTGCAGATCGTGAACAAGCCCGGTGCGTCCACCCAGGTGGGTGCGACCGAGTTGGTGAGGTCGAAACCGGATGGTTACACCCTGGGCCTCACCCCATTTGCTAGCATCTTCGTGACCTACCTCGATCCAGAACGGAAGGCCAGCTACACCCGCAAAGACTTCCAGCCGGTGGCGAACTTCGTGTCAACTGAGAATGCTCTTTTCGTTAAGTCCGACAGCCCCTACAAGACGCTCAAGGATCTGGTGGAGGCGGGGAAAGCCAATCCCAACAAGATCAAGATTGGCACCAGTGGGATCCTTGGCAATACCCATCTGACGCCGCTCCGACTGGAGGAGGTCTCCGGTGGCCGGTTCGCCTACGTTCATTTCGGTGGCAACGCGGATGTGACCGCAGCCGTGCTCGGCGGCCACATCGATGTCGGCTGCGGTGCCCTAGACATCATCCCCCTCTACAGGAGCGGATCGTTGCGGATACTCGCGACTACGGGAATGCGGCAGAACTCCGCTCTCCCGGACGTCAAGACCTTCCAGGCCCAGGGATACGAGGTGTACAACACGTACTCCATCGGTCTGTCCGCTCCCGCTGGCACTCCGAAGGAGATAGTGGACGTACTGTCCACTGCGATCAAGAAGGCCACGGAGAACAAGGACTTCCGGAGCAAGACCGCTGAGGCGGCCATGGACGCTGACTACATGGGGCCATCCGAGTACGACGCCTACTGGACCAAGTACGAGAATGAGGTTCGCCCCCTGATCGAGCGGGCCAAGACGACCCAGCAGTAACCGGCGTGCAGGCATCGGTGCCGGACCAGCCACGAACGACTAGTAAGCAGTTTTCACACCCGAGACAGAGCATGGAGAAGATGGAGATGGACAAACGCATCTGGGACGACATCATCAGCGAGCGCGATAAAGCCGTATATGCAGCCGGTGGTTATGGCCGCCGGGGCGGCTTCGGCACTCGCCCGGCCATCCTAGTGATCGACGTTCACTACAACTTCGTGGGCGACAAGCCTGAGCCCATTCTTGAGTCGATCAAGAAGTATCGCACCTCGTGTGGCGAGTGGGGCTGGGATGTGGTTCACCGTCTGGAGCGGTTGCTGCCGGCCGCGCGAGAGAAGGGCGTTCCCATCTTCTATACGGTCGCCGAGAGGCGGTCAGATCTGCGTGATCACGGGATGTACGCGGCCAAGAACTATCGCGGCGGCGAGAAGACAGTGGTCGAGGGCACCCACGCGACGGAGATCGTGGCAGAGGTAGCTCCCAAGCCGGAGGACTTCTTTATCTCCAAGCGGAAGCCCTCAGCTTTCTTCGGTACCCCGCTCATGAGCCAGCTGAACCTGTTGGATGTGGACACGGTGATCCTCACGGGCTGCACAACCAGCGGCTGCATTCGGGCTACCTGCGTGGACTCTTTCTCCTACAACTTCAAGACCATCGTTGTCGATGACTGCACCTTCGACCGGGGCGAGACGAGCCACGCCGTCAACCTGTTTGACATGAACTCCAAGTATGCGGACGTGATCCCGGTCGACGAGGTACTGAAGTATCTAGAGGAGCTTCCGCTGCGTGCCCACTAGGCAAGAGGGACGAAGGGTGTGGGGTTCGGGGCGAAGCTCTCGCTGGATATCCCCAAGGTTCGTGCTTGCGCAATCAGCTACCAGTATCCATCACTTTCGCTCGTTTGAGGTCGCAACTACTTCGGGAGGTCGCTGACTTGGACAGTGGGAACAAGCCCGATGAGGGCATGATAAGCTCATTTGATCTGTTGATCCGCGGTGGCAGTGTCGTGCTTCCCGAAGTCGGGATTACGTCGATCGACCTTGGTATCAGCAACGGACGGATAGCCGCTCATCTCGCTCCGGGTATGCCCGCCTTAGGGCGGGAGACCATCGACGTTGCCGGCGCGGTGGTGCTGCCAGGGCTGTTCGATCCCCACGTGCACCTCTCTTACGGGGCGCCCGATGACGTCTTCACGGAGACGCGCTCGGCGGCGCTGGGCGGTATCACGACGGTCAACAGCTACTTGCGTCGGCCCGCCAACTTCCTCGAGGCAGTGCCCCAGATTCAGCGTACGTGGGGTGAGTTGGCCTGTGTCGACTTCACCATCTCTCTGGCCATCACCGAGTGGCGAAACATAGCCGAGTTGACCCGCTACGCCACGGAGCTCGGCGTGTCCAGCTTCAAATTCTTCACCTACTACTACGGCGAGCTTGCCCACGAGGCAGGCGCTGCGGAGGCGGACGATGCGCTGCTGGAAGCACTCGTTCGTGGGGTCGCTGAGTTGCCGGGCGGCGTGGTGTGCGTTCATGCCGAGAACGGCGCCCTGATTGCCCGGATCCAGCCGCAGGTCAAGAAATCAGGGCGGCAAGACCTGGCCGCCTATGCGGATGCCCGCCCGGCCGTGGCGGAGGCTGAAAGCATCAGCCGAGCCGCATTCTTTGCCTCGCGTGCTGGATGTCCGTTGTACGTCGTTCACATCTCCTCGGCCGAGGGACTGCGAGAGGCGCGGCGGCAGAAGGCTCAAATGCCGGGGATGAGGCTCGAAACCTGTCCCCAGTACCTGATGCTGTCCGTTGACTCGCCACTGGGCATCATGGGCAAGGTGAACCCACCGCTGCGGACGGTTGCCGACCAGGATGTGCTGTGGGGCGGCCTGATCGACGGGACCATCGATACCGTTGGCACCGATCACATCGCGTGGGATCGCGAGTTGAAGTCCGGCGACCTGTGGAAGGCGAAGGGCAGTTTCCCGGGCTCCGCGACGATGCTCCCGATACTGCTGAGCGAGGGCTACCACCGTCGCGGCCTACCACTGGAACGGATTGCCCGCCTCACGTCCACCAATGCCGCGCAGGTCTTCGGCCTGTATCCGCGGAAGGGTACGCTGCTGGTCGGCTCGGACGCAGACCTGGTGGTGTGCAACCTCGACGAGGAACGGGTCGTTGATCCCTCCAGGCTTGGGTCGCGGGCCGACTACTCACCCTATGCCGGTCTGCAACTGAAGGGATGGCCACGGACCACCGTATCCAGAGGCCAGGTGGTGGTGCGGAACGGTGAGTTCATTGGCGAGGCAGGGCACGGGCGCTACACCGCCAGGCAGATAGAGCGATAAGAGCAGGCGAGCTTCCTGGGGGTCAGGCTTGTAGCATCGCCTGCCTCCCCCTGTGTTAGCTGAGCGAGACCTGGTCACAAAGCCTCAGGCGGGCTGCAAGCAGGGCTTGAGCCCAACCCGAATGGGGATACTGGCCATGCTTGGTGGCGACCAGGAGTCTGCCCTGCGACTCGCAGACCCGCCGGAATCCGGGGTCGTTGTAGTAGTGGGCATCTCCCACACTGTCGAGCTGTCGGCCCGGGAGAAGTCGATCAACCCGTGGACAGGAGGCGCACCAGCTGGGGGTGCAGCTCCGGACCGGCGGCCAGGAGACAGTCGTCGCCGAACTGCCAGGGCCTGCCCTCGGGGGCAGTCACCACGCCGCCCGCCTCCCTGACGAGGAGGGCGCCCGCCGCGATGTCCCACGGCTCCTGCTTGACGGCGAGGTAGCCGTCCAGGGCTCCGGAGGCCGCGAAGGCCATGGACACCGACGCGCAGCAGAGGGACATGACGTAGACCACGCCGTCGGCGGCGAGAAGCCTCTGCTGGTAGGGGATCAGCGACTCCCGCTCCAGCTTTCCGCAGTCGGCGGCCATCAGGGCCCGGTTCAGGTCGTCGACCCGGCTCACCTCGAGGGGCCGGCCGTTGCAGCTGGCTCCCCCGCCCCGCTCCGCCACGTACAGCTCCCGCCGCAGAGGGGCGAAGGTCACCCCGAGGATCGGCTCGCGGCCTTGCAGCAGGGCGATGCTCACGCCGAAGTGGTCGCTCGTGCCGTAGCTGTAGGGGACGGTCCCGTCCAGGGGATCGACCACCCAGGTGAACTCGGAGTCCTGCAGGCGGGCATCCTGTTCCTCCGAGAGGATGCTGTGGCCGGGGAAGTTGCCGATGATGGCGCTGCGGATCAGCCGGTCGCTCAGGTCGTCGACCTGGGTCTTGAAGTTGGTTCTCAGCTTGAACTCCAGGGTCTGCATCCGGCCGTGGTGGTCCAGCAGCAGCTGGCCCGCGGCCTGGGCCACCTCTATGGCGAACTTGGTGAAGTGATTCACCGGGGGAAACCTCCAGTTCCAGTGCCGAGCCTGCCGCCCAGAGAGAAGTGGGGGTGAAGTATACACCCTGGCATGGGGGTTGCGGCCCTTCGCCCGAGTCTTGTGCTGGGAGGCGAACCTTGGCCGATTTTCGTGATCTGGGATTGAGCAAGCCGGTGCTCCGCAGCATCGAGGAGATGGGCTTCGAGGCCCCGACGCCGGTGCAGGAGCGAGCGATCCCCTGTCTCCTGCAGGGGCGGGACGTCGTCGCCCAGGCCCTCACCGGCACGGGCAAGACGGCCGCCTTCGGTATTCCCCTGGTCGAGCGGATCGACGTCAAGCGGGTGGTGCCCCAGGCGGTAGTGCTGGCGCCGACCCGCGAGCTGGCGGTGCAGGTGTCGGAGCAGCTCAGCGCCATCGGCCGCGACCGGCGGCTACTGCTGGTGCCCATCTACGGAGGCCAGCCCATCGAGCGCCAGCTTCGGGCGCTGCGTCGGGGCGTCCACGCCATCGTGGCGACCCCCGGCCGGCTGATGGATCACATGCGCCGGGGCACAGTCGACCTGAGCTCGGTGTCGATGCTGGTTCTGGACGAGGCCGACGTGATGCTGGACATGGGCTTCCTGGAGGATGTGGAGTACGTGATGGCCCACCTTCCCGACAAGAGGGTGACGGCGCTCTTCTCGGCCACGATTCCCGATCCCATCCTTCAGCTCGCCCGTCGCTACATGCGCGAGCCGGAGATCCTCCGGCTGAGCCGGCCCCGGGCGCTGACCGTTCCAGAAGTCAGCCAGCTCTTCTACCTGGTGCCCTACAGGCGCAAGTTCGATGCGCTTTGCCGGGTTCTCGACGCCAGGCGGTCCGAACGGGTCCTCGTCTTCTGCGCCACCAAGCGAACGGTTGACGAGGTGGTCGAGGGGCTCCAGGGGCGAGGCTATCTCGCCGAGGGGCTGCACGGCGATATGAGCCAGCCGGTGCGGGAGAAGGTGCTCCGGGCCTTTCGCGCTGGGCAGACCGAAGTGCTGGTGGCCACCGACGTGGCGGCGAGGGGCCTGGACATCCCGGACGTGAGCCCGGTGGTGAACTTCGACCTCCCGCCCGACCCCGAGTACTACGTTCACCGGATCGGCCGCACGGCACGCTTTGGGCGACAGGGCGAGGCGATCACCTTCGTGAACCCCTGGGAGATGCGGGAGCTGAGGGTCATCGAGAGGATCACCGGAGCCCGCATTCGGCGGGAGGAGGTGCCCACGGCGGCCGAGGTCGAGGAGCGGGACGCGCAGATCCTGGAGGAGCGTCTCACCCAGGTCCTGGAGTCCGGGCGGTGGGGGCCCTATCGGGCGGTGGTCGAGGATCTGCTGGACGACCACGACCCTATCGACGTGGCGGCGGCGGCCCTGGCCCTGGCGGCCGGGGCGGCGGG
>JAMCTB010000019.1 GCA_023380955.1 Chloroflexota bacterium
AGGCATCGCTGTTCAGACCGACCACCAGCAGGTCTCCAAGCGAGGCGGCCTCTCGCAGGTAGCGCACGTGGCCCGAGTGCAGCAGGTCAAAGCAGCCGTTGGTGAAGACCACCCTCTTGCCATCGGATCGCAATCGGGCAAGTCGGGCAGCCAATTCCTCGCGACCCACCACTTTGTTCTCCATACCATCACCTCACCCCTCTGAGCTCCGGCTCTATCATAGCGGACGGCCCGGCCCGTATCGATGCTTAGGATTTACTGAAATATCGGTCGTGTTGCCTCAGCAAATCTTAAGAACTTCCTCAGGATGCTGGAAGGAACCCGTCAGTGAGCCGTAAGGCGGCGCCCGAAAAGTCAAGATAACCTTCTAGCGAGAATTCGACCCAATTGACCGCGACAGAACACCAGAGCACTGCAAGAAGGATGGAGGAACATGGCGAGACGGATGCCGATGATAGTGTCCTGTGCCAGCGTCCTGATAGTTCTCTTCTACCTCGTCGAGGACCGCAACTACCCGATAGGCTCCCTGAGCCACCCGGGGCCGGGCCTGTACCCGATGCTGGTCGGGGCGATGATGCTGGTCGCCACCTCGATGACCGTACTGGAGGCAGTGAAGGGCACGAACCAGGCGGGGGTCTCCTTCGACTGGCCGCACGGTGTGGGCCGCTGGCGCGTCGCCACGGTAGTATTCGCCGCCTTGGGGTACACCCTCCTCCTGGACCGGCTGGGGGATCTCGTCGTGGGCTTTCTGGCAGCGCTGGTAGTTGGCTGGGTAATGGGAATGAAGAGCGTCTGGAAGGCCGTCATCGTCGCGGCGGTCCTGGCGGGGTTGTTCCACCTGATCTTCGCCTACTTCCTCGGAGTTCCCCTACCGCAGGGGACCATCTTCGGGGAATAGGGGTGATCGCATGAATCCTATCGAAGGACTGATGTATGGCTTCGGCGTCGCCCTCACGCCGGAGAACTTCCTGGCAGCACTGTTCGGCGCACTGCTCGGCACCGCCGTCGGCATCCTCCCTGGCATGGGTCCCACCGTGGTCATGGCCATCCTGCTCGTGCCCACGATGAACATGAAGGTGGAGACCGGGCTAATCATGCTGGGCGCTATCTACTACGGGACGCAGTATGGCGACTCCATGACGGCCATCCTGATGAACGTGCCTAGCGAGGCACCGTCGGTTGTGATCGGCATAGACGGCTATCAGATCGCCAAGAAGGGAAGGGCGGGAGCCGCTCTCGCCATTGCGGCGGTTGGGTCGTTCATAGGCGCGACCGTGGGCCTGGTTGGACTGACGCTGATAGCGGGCCCGGTCAGTCAGGCGGCCCTTGCCTTCGGCCCGCCCGAGTACTTCGCCATCACCGTGGTCGGGCTCTTCGTGCTATCGAAGATCTCCAGCGCCTCTCTATCGAAGGGACTCGTGGCCCTGGGCATCGGGCTCGCCCTCACCACCGTGGGCATCGAGCCCCTCAGCGGCATGCCCCGCTACACTTTCGGCAACACGAACCTGATGCTGGGGGTCGACCTGGTGCCGGTGGTGATGGGGGTTATCGGCATGGCCGAGATGATCGATATCGCTTCAAGGAACTCGGGTCTTCCGAAGGCGGTCGGCATCAATTATAAAGACCTGATGCCCACCCGAGAGGAGTGGAAGAAGGCCATTCCGGCCAGCTTCCGCGGGTCCTTCCTGGGCTTCTTCATGGGGCTGTTGCCCGGGCCGACCATGGCCCTATCCACCTTCGCCTCCTACAGGCTGGAGAAGAGATTGGCGCCGGGTGAAGTCGGGCATGGCGCCGTCCAGGCGGTGGCAGGACCGAAATCGGCCGACGACGGCTCCATCAGCGGCACCCTCGTACCCCTGATGGCCCTGGGCATCCCCTTCACGGCGGTGACCGCGGTGCTGTTCGCGGGGCTGCTGCTCCACGGCGTCACCCCCGGCCCCACCCTGATCACCGAACGCCCCGAGATCTTCTGGGGGATGGTGGCAGCCATGTACATCGGCAACGTGGCCCTCCTCGTACTGAACTTCCCGCTGGTGGGGATGTGGACGAGCATCCTGAGGATACCCCAGCCGATCCTCTCGGCAATGCTGGTCGTCCTGATGATGATCGGCACGTACAGCCTGCGTAACAGCACCCTTGACGAGATGGTCCTGGTTCTGGCGGGCGTCCTGGGCTACATCATGAAGCAGATGAACTACGAGCGCACGCTGCTGATCCTCGGGATGGTGCTGGGGCCGATGCTTGAGGCCAACTTCGGCCGCAGCCTGGAGATGAGCGATGGCGATCTGGGGATCTTCGTCACTCGCCCCATCCCAGACACCCTCTGGGTCATCCTGGTGCTGGTCCTGATTGGGCCGCTCATCCTGAAAGCGATCAACGGCCGTCGTGCCGGCGCCGCTGGAGCGGATGCGAACTAGCCAGGACCTCCGGTGTGAGGCGCACTCCTTGCCATGAAGGCGTAGGGCATTTCCTGTCCTGTTCATGTGTCGTCTGCCCGATGCACATCCTCTTGTAGTATGTGCACCGGGCAGGGCCTTGCCCTGTCGCCTCGGCACAATTGACCGTGCCTGCAAGTAGGTGTACATTGCCAACATTGGAGCAGGAGTCAACCTGGGCCCCCGTCTTTGGGTGTCCAGGAGAATTCAGCGATCTGCTAGCCAGCATTCTAATCCGATAATCTAGCAATTCAAGGTGGAGCGTGAGCGCGTGAGCGGCTAGAACCGCTCAATTTGCCAGCCGTGTACCCCTCGTGTAGAATCGGTCCGATGCCCGACTGCACCGTCTTGTGGCAGGGCAGCCGCGCCAGCGAGGGCGACGGGGTGAGGTTCAGAACCCAGGGACTGCTCCTCTTCCGCAGCCTCCCATTCCGACGGAAGTGGATACCGAATGTCCAGCATCTCGGCCGTGCTCCCCGCCTACAACGAGGAGAAGGTCATCGCCGATACCGCACAGTCGGTGGCGGCCGCTCTCGAGGAGGTCACCGACGATTACGAGGTCGTGGTCGTCAACGACGGGAGTCGCGACGGGACCCGCCAGGTAGTCGAGGCCCTTTCCAGAGAGAACCCCAGGGTCCGGTGCGTCAGCCACCAGGTCAACCGTGGATACGGTGCGGCCCTCTGGACAGGCTTCACCTCCGCCACCAAGGACCTGGTCTTCATGACCGACGGGGACAAGCAGTTCGACGCCCGAGAGGTGGCGTTCTTCCTCCCCCACATCCAGGATGCAGACCTGGTGATCGGCTATAGGGATCCGAGGCGGGATCCCCCGATGCGGCTGCTGAACGCCTGGGGATGGAACCTCCTGGTGCGGCTGCTGTTCGGCTATGTGGCCAGGGACGTGGACTGCGCCTTCAAGCTCTTCCGGCGCTCCATTCTGGAGAGGGTCAGGGTAGAGTCCAAGGGAGCCACCTTCAGCGCGGAGTTCCTGATCAAGGCGAGGCTGTACGGCTACCGGATAGTGGAGATGCGGGCCACTCACTACCCTCGTACCGTGGGGAAGGCAACCGGCGCCAAGCTGTCGGTCATACTGCGGGCCTTTCGCGAGTTGATCAAGTTGCGGCTCGAGCTCTCGAAGATGCCGAAGCCGGGAGAGCCCATTGAAGATCCCACCCGGGACCACGTCTGAAACGAGGACTGAGGGCACGGGACTAAGGACTGAGCAGCCACCGGCCACCAGCGAGCAGGACTCAGAACCCAGAACCTCTCGCAGTCCTCAGTCCTCAGTCCTCAGTTCTGAAGGCGCGAGCCGCCGCTTCTCCGTGCTGAAGATCGCCCCGACGTTCTTCTTCGCGGACTACGGCTGTCACGTCCGGATCCTGGAAGAGATCCGCGTGCTCCAGGCCATGGGCCACCGCACGGTCCTCTGTACCTATCCCTCCGGCGAGGACGTCCCCGACATCGACATCCGGCGCGCTACCATGGGCCCCTGGAACCCCGGCATCAAGGTGGGGCCGGCCCGCCGCAAATACTACCTGGACACCCTTCTCGGTCTGAGAGCGACCCAGGTAGCCGCGCAGATCCGGCCAAACGTCGTCCACGCTCACCTCCACGACGGCGCCGCCATCGGATTCCCGGTCAGCCGCTTCATGCGCACCCCGCTGATCTTCGACTTCCAGGGCAGCCTCACCGGCGAGATGATCGACCACGGCTTCCTGAAGCGCGACAACTTCATGTTCCGCCCGTTCCGGCTGCTGGAGCGCGCCATCAACCGGATGGCGGACGCCATCATCACCAGCACTACCAACAGCGCCGGCATCCTGATGAAGCAGTTCGGCTGCCCCGCCGACAAGATCTTCGCCGTTCCGGACTGCGTAAACACGGAGATGTTCGCGCCCCGGCAGATGCTGGAACGGAGGAACGGCCACGCCAGCGACCTGGAGGCGCTGCGCAGCCGGCTGGGTGTCCCCGCGGGCCACAAGGTGGTGGTGTACCTCGGCCTCCTCCAGGAGTACCAGGGAATCAGTCACCTGCTGCGAGCCGCCAAAGAGGTGACGGCTCGCCATCTGGACGTTCACTTCCTGATAATGGGGTATCCGGGCCTCGAGAAGTACCAGAACATGGCCGATTCCCTCGGCATCTCGAACAGGGTCACCTTCACAGGGCGCATACCCTACAGTCAGGCACCGCTGCACCTGGCCCTGGGAGACGTGGCCGTCTCGCCGAAGATGTCGGAAACCGAGGGGAACGGGAAGCTGCTGAACTACATGGCCATGGGGCTGCCCACCGTCACCTTCGACACGCCCGTGAGCAGGGAGATCCTGGGCGACCTGGGCGTCTACGCCCGAACGGGCGACCACATGGCCCTGGCCGGCGAGCTGGAGGCGTTGCTGTTCGACGAGGCCGCTGCCCGGGCACTTGGGGAGCAGCTTCGAGCCCGCTCCGTCGCCGTCTACTCCTGGCAGAAGGGCGGCCAACTGATCCAGAAGATCTACGAGTCGTTACTCTAATACCCCACAAACCCTCCCCTTTGGGCAACTTTGGGCAACGAGTCCCCTTTTCGCCCTCCCCGACCTTCTGCTACCATGAACCCCTGACGATTTGAACAGAATTCGCCCTTCGGGGATGTCGGAGTCGGTGATGGTTGCGTCTCAGGCGTGGGAGGCCGCGCTCGGCGAGCTACAACTTCAGATGAGCAGGGCCAACTTCGACACCTGGCTGAAAGACACCTTCCTGGTCTCCCAGGATGAGGGTCAGTTCGTCATCGGGGTCGGCAGCCCCTTCGCCTTGGAGACCCTGGAGCAGCGGCTCTCCCCCATGGTTCGCAAGGTCCTCTCGGGCATCGTGGGGCAGCCCGTGGAGATCCGCTTCGTGGTCCAGCAGAAGCAGCGCGGCAACGAACACTCCGCGCCGGAGACTCCGCTGGGAAGCGCCGCGACCAACGGACGTGGTGGCTCATCCAGGAGGAAGGCCCCGCCCGTCCAGAGCAACCTCCTGGGTTCGGCCCTCAACCCCCACTACACCTTCGACACCTTCGTAGTGGGCAACAGTAACCGCCTCGCCGAGGCGGCCTGCCGCGCGGTCGCGGACGCCCCAGGTAGAGCCTACAATCCCCTCTTCATTTACGGGGGTGTAGGTCTCGGCAAGACTCACCTCCTGGAAGCGTGGCCGCCCAAGGCCGAGGTTGTTCTTGCTCACCGGCAGCATGTCGATGCCGGAGTCCAGGATCATCTTCTTGACAGGAGCGGTCCCGTCGGGGTAGAGCCGCTCGGCTA
>JAMCTB010000020.1 GCA_023380955.1 Chloroflexota bacterium
GCCGCCAAGATGCTGGCCAACTTCACCAAGGTGGAGGTGGGCAAAGACACTGTGCGGCGGATGACCGAGCGGGCGGGGGCGGGGTATGTGGCTGGGGTAGTGGACGGGGCCGACTGGGAGCAGACCTTCATCGATCTGCACAGGGCGGATGCGGTGAGGATCCTGGATTGGGGACACTCATCGGGATATGTGGCCGCGGCGGCCCGGGCGGTATTTGGGGTTGGCAGTGCCCAGAGCGCCGAGTGGCTCCGGGTGCAGGTGCACGAGCTGAAGCACGGGGACCCTGAGAAGGTGCTGGCAAAGCTGCGGGGGATCGGCGAGGACCTGGCACTCCAAGACGGCGAGGCGGCCGAGGTGATCAGGACCAGCCTGGAGTACCTGAGGAAGCGAGCGGGCCAGATCCAGTACGCAGAGTTCATAGCGGCGGGGCTGCCCATTGGCAGCGGGATCGTGGAGAGCGCCAACAAGCTGGTGGTGGAGGCGAGGCTGAAAGGGGCGGGGATGCATTGGGAGCGGCGGAACGTGGACCCCATGGTGGCACTGCGGAACGCGGCCTGCGGCGACCGGTGGGAGGAGGCCTGGCCCCAGATCGCGGAATGGTTGCAGGAAGAGCCGAAGCGACGCTCAGCAGCGCGACGAGCCGAGCGCAAGGCCGCCAAGGCCTCGGCCCAAGAGGCGGTCAAGCCGGCGATGCGGCAGCCTCAAGACAGTCCAGAGAGGCCAGGGACAGAGTCGTGTCGAGCCAGGCAGGCCCACCCCAAGACGAAAAACGAGGTCCGGACTGGCCCTCGCCGCCCAGCACCTAGCCACCCTTGGCGGCGAATGCCCATCGGACGGGCCAGGCAGGCCGCCTGAACAGAATACTACCAATCCCGGAAATGTGCGCCGCACCCCGTGGAGTCTCACCCCTGTTGTTGTCCAGCGAGTCTGTCAGGGTTAATTGTCCAGGGAAAATGTCATGGTGTGGTGTAGCGCGGCCGTCGTGCGGTGAGGCGCGCTGCCTTCGTACCGTTTTGAGTTTATGAGGCATTGGGGGCTCTGGATATCAGCGGGCGAGTTCGGGGAGGCCCTTGTCGGGGCCTCCCTCTCGACGGATATCCGTCGCCCCATCCGGTTATCCCTCGGTGCGTCGCTCTCCAGCGTTGCGCCCTCCGTTTGGCCGGACGGATGGTAGCGTAGCGGCGATCCGGCTTGGCCGCAAGTGCCCATCACGACGCCCCCCTGCCGGCTGAGGGGTTCCGGCTGCTCCTGGGGAGCTTGAAGTATCTGCCCCAGGCGGGGTTGGCGGGAGGCTTCCTGGGGAGGAGGCCCTCTCCAGCTGGGCAGCCTCCTTCGGGCGAGAGCGCAGCCCTGCCGCTTCCATGGGAGCCTCCCTCACCCCGAGCCGCCGCCCCTGGTGGAACACGGCGAGGGTTCCGTCGAGGCGCCGATGGACCTCTACTTCCAGCCGAGCGTAGCTGGCCCGCTCGCCATCGGCCAGGATCTGGAGGCGATGATGGTCGAAGGCCACGACGTTGTCGGCCCCCACCGTACGGGTGTGCTTGAAGCAGAAGACCCGCTCGGGATCCGTCCCCTCGGGCAGCGGGCGGTAGGCCGAGCCCCCTTCCGCCGGAGGCACGGCAAACCGGCGGTTGTAGCGAGCCAGGAAGCCCGGCAGGAAGCGGTTGGCCTCCTCCAGGCTGCTCACCCCCCTGAGGCGCATCTCGTGCGTTTGACAACCCGGGATGGGTTCACCCGCAGTTTTCGGGATCGTGGTGTAAGCTCCTGAGTAGATATCAAGCGACACCCAGGAGAGAACCATCGTCGATCCGATCTTCACCCAACCTCCCCTCGGGATCCTCAGGATACGCTTGGACGGCTACACCGTCGTCCTCGATGCCGAGGGGACTGCAGCCGCTGCCCAGTGTCCGTCTTGCGGGACGTCCAGCAGCCGAGTCCACGAGCGTTACACCCGCCACCCCATGGACTTGCCATCGCGAGCCGCCGGGCTCGGCTGCTGATCACCGTGTGCCGCTTCCCTTGGGTCAACGACTGTTGCCGTCGCCACACCTTCGCCGAGGACCTTGGTGAGGGCCTGCCCAGGTATGCCCGTCGGACCAAGAACGCCACGGATCTGCTCGTGGAGATCGCCTTGAAGGCCGGTGGAGAGGAGGGAGCGAGGCTGGCTTCCGCTGCCGGTCTGCCGGTCAGCCCGGACACCCTGCTTCGGCTGATCCGACGTCTCGACCTCCCAGACCCCTTTGCGCCTCGGGTCCTCGGCGTCGATGACCTCGCCCTGCGCCGTGGCTACTCCTACGCCACCCTGCTCGTCGATTTGGAGGCCCACCGCCCCGTCGACCTCGCCTAGGATCGGGATGCCGAGACTCTGGCAGGATGGCTGAGGGAACACCCCGGGGTGGAGGTGATCTCCCGGGACCGGGCGGAAGCCTACGCCGAGGGATCGAGAGCAGGCGCCCCCGACGCCATCCAGGTGGCCGACCGTTTTCACTTACTCCAAAACGCGACTGGCGCCCTGGACGGGATGCTTCGGGGACGGCGGGCGGCCGTCGAGGATCCGGAGTCCACCATGGAGGGGTCAGATGCTCCGCCAGTGGATTCACCAAGAGGTCAATCAGGGGAGCCTGGGGAAGAAGCCACGCGGAACTCCAAGAGGTCCGGGTGGATGTGCCTGCCGAGCCGGCCATGAGCCCAACCAAACGCTACCTGGAAGGGCGACGGGAGGCGAGGATAACCCGATGGGAGAAGGTTCGACATCTCCATGGAGTGAGAGCGAGCATCAGCCAAATCGCTCGGGAGGTGGGCATCACCCGTAAGACGGTGCGCTCCCTTCTGGCAAGCCCCTCTCCTCCACGCAATCGAGTAGCGCGACCTCGTCCAGAAGGATTCTCTTCGCCGACCCTGGCTCCCTACGCGGGTTATCTCCAGGACCGGTGGCAGCAGGGCTGCACCAACGCCAGCCGCCTATTCATGGAGATCTAAGTTAGTTGGAATTCTGCAGTGTGATAGGCTACGCTCAGGATCCCAAGATCGAGGCACGCTGCGAGCTCGAACCTCGGTCAGAAGGAGGTGGGTGTGGCCGCGATCCTCGATCCCGATGACATCCCCTGGGACCGCTATCCGGCTGTGGGTAAGGACCCCCTGGCCAGGCGGTGGCTCGAAACCCAGGTCTTGCTCGGCCTGGCCTCCAACATTATTAACGCATACGGCCGCGCCATCCAGGACTTCCTTTCCTTCTGCGAGCACGCAGGTATCCAGGCCTCGGAGGCCACCCGCGAGGCGATCGCCAGGTATGTCGGCGACCTGCGAGGACGGCCCAATTCTCGGGGCAGCAATGTTCTTCGCCTCGACTCGGGAGTCGGTCTTTCCAACGCCACCCTACAGCAACGCCTCACTGCCGTTCGATTGTTCTTCGATCAGGTGATCGAAGACGACCTGCGAGAGACCAACCCTGTCGGCCGCGGCCGGTACACCCCGGGGAAAGCCTTCGCCGGCAAGGGCGAGCGGGGGCTCCTGCCGCGCTTCAAGAAGCTGCCCTGGGTCCCGACAGACGAGCAGTGGCAGGCGTTCCTCGCAGCGGCCAAGACGGAGCCGATCCGCAACCGGTGCATGATCGGGCTGGCCTACGATGCCGCTCTCCGGCGAGAGGAGCTCTGCTGCTTTCGTTCCGACGACCTGGATCCGGCCCACCGCAGCCTGCGGATCCGGGCGGAATCCACCAAGGGCAGACGCGAACGCATCGTCCCTTACTCCGCCGCGAGCGGCGAATTGCCGAAATCCTACCTTTCTCATCGGCGCACCCTCGCCCACACCCGATGACCCCTCTTCCTGTCCGAGTCGCGGCGCAATTTGGCGAGCCCGATCACGCCATGGACCTGGTCCAAGGTGGTCCGCGAGATCGCCGACCGGGCGGGCTTGCCCCAGTTCTCCACCCACACCCTGCGCCACCTATGCCTGGCGGACCTGGCCCGGGCCGGCTGGGACCTTCACGAGATAGCCACCTTTGCCGGCCATCGGAGCCTCGAGACAACCCAGCAATACATCCACCTATCAGCGCGGGATCTTGCCGACAAGCTGGCTTGTGGCGTGGCCGAGATCCACGCCTGGAGGGTGATGCAGCTGGCAGAGACGCTGAGGGAACCAGAGTGATGTCAGATCCAGCCATCGCCCCGCCGGAATTCCCAGCAGCCACCCGCCAGCTTCCCGCCGATCTAACCCACGCCGAGCGTGCTGCCCTCCTGGTGGCGGCAGCACCGACCTCGTCTCAAGGGCAGCTGCGGGCCTCTCACCAAGATCTGGGCAGGGTCCTGGCTCCGATCTACCAGGCCGCCAAGGAACTGACACTGGCTGAGTCGGCGCTGCTTGGCGTGAGGCTAGCCGTGCTGCGGACCATGGCTGCCACGGGGACAGCCTACCCCACCTGGGATCGGGCAACCTGGTCGGCTGCGGCACGGGCGGCTGGCTGCTACGCGCCCAAGGTCCTGGCGCTGGCACACCGGCTGGGCCGCCTGGCCAGCACGGATGTCCTGGCCTTCGGAGTCCGGCCGACACGACTCGCTCGCCGGCTCTTCGGCCGTGCCGCCCTCGAGCGAGAGCTGCACCGGGTACAGGAGTACCTCGAGACCGCCGGCTACGGCCGGAAAGCGCCACAGGACCCCATGCTTTCGGGCGGCCTGGCGCGGCTCCTCCCCCTGGCTGGCCGTCCCAAGCTAGAGGCCCTTACCGTCAACATGATAGAAGCGGCCCACAACCAGGCCGAGCCCGGAAGCGAGCTCCGCAGTGCCTACTTCCGGCTCGGACGGGCCCTCCGCGCGATGGGCTTGCTGCCGCGAGAGATCCCCTTCCGCGCCTGGCGAAGGGATCGGCTGGAGGACATCGATCCCGTGTGGGCTGAGTGGTGCGCCCGGTGGCGGACCACCTCCACCCTAAGCCCCGGCACCAGGCACGGCACCTACTACGCCCTTCTCAAGGCGGGGCGTTGGCTGTTCAAGGCCTATCCTGAGGTTCGCTGCCCCGACGACTGGACACGCGAGATCGGACTGGCCTACCTCGCCGCGGTCAATACCCTTGTCGTTGGCGAGCTCAATGCCCCGATGGCCCACCAGGAGGGCCGCCGGGGCACTCCTGTCTCCGCACGCTCCAAGAGCCGGATGCTCTGGGCCCTACGCATCTTCTTCCGTGACTGTCAGGAGTGGGGATGGGCCGAGCGGCGTTTCGACCCCGGGCGCGTCTTCGCCACCCCGCGGTCGGTGAAAGCCCTGATCTCCCCCAGCCCGCGGGTAATCGCCGACGACCTCTGGGCCAGACTGCTGCGGGCCGGCCTGAACATCGGAGCTGAGGACCTGCTCCCCGCGCGAGGGTTCGGCGCTGCCTCCCGTGCCACTCCCGTCCACCCCCTCGCCATGATGAGGGCTCTAGCCGTGACCTGGCTCTTCGCCGGACTGCGCCGCAACGAGTTGACGCGCCTGCGGGTGGGCTGCATTCGTTGGCAACAGAACGACGGCGGCCCCGCGGCTGCCACCGCCCCGGAAAATGGCGCAACCTGCCTCCCGGACATCCCCGTTCACAAGACGGGGCAGAGCTTCACCAAGCCGGTGGATCCCCTGGTAGGGCAGGCCATCGCCGCCTGGGAGCTGGAGCGTCCGGCCCAGCCCCTCCAAATCGATCCCAAGACGGGTGAGCGGGCAGATCTCCTCTTCTGCCTGCGCGGTCGCCCCCTGCAGGGCCGATATCTGAACCGCTCTCTCATCCCGCTCCTGTGCCGAAAGGCAGGGGTGCCACTGGCAGATGCCCGCGGCCGCATCACCAGCCACAGGGCGCGTTCCACCATCGCCACCCAGCTCTACAACGCCAAGGAGCCGATGTCCCTTTTCGAGCTACAGGCGTGGCTGGGCAATTGTTCGCCGACAACCACGCAGAACTATGTGGCCCTGACGCCGACGAAACTGGCCAAAGCCTATGTCGATGCCGGGTACTTCGCCAGGAACGTGCGGGCTATCGAGGTGCTGATCGATCAGGACGCGGTCAGGAGCGCCGCGGCGGCAGCGGGTGAGCCCTGGCGCTACTATGACCTGGGCCACGGTCTGTACAGCTACGAGTTCTTCGACCAGTGTCTCCATCGAATGGCCTGCGCTCGATGCGACTTCTACAGCCCCAAGTGTTCCAGCAGGGAGCAACTCCTGCAGGCTAAGTCCGGCCTCCTTCACATGTTGCAGGATGTGCCATTGACCGAAGAGGAGCGGGCGGCGGTCGATGAAGACCTCGCGGCGCTGGACCGCTTGGTGGCACGGCTCGCGGACACGCCGACTCCTTTGGGGCTGGCACCTGGCCAGCTAGCATCGGCTTCCGGTGCGAAAATAGCGCCGGCGTGCCTGTCTGGGGATCCCGGGTCAGATACAACTGTTGAAAGCCCTTGCGCGGAAGAAGCCGAGCCTGTACGCTGAGGATCGCTTGGAGAAACGGAAATGGGCTCCGGTGAAGACCCGACCCATGAGGGATAGCCAGGTGGGGTGGCGACGGGTGACCGTTGGGGGAAGTCTCCGGGCTTCCCCGCCCACTTAATGTGCCTGTGGCACCCAGAGCTATCCCCCGATGCCTGAGAAAACTTCGGAGGTTCGGGGGCAGAGCCCCCGAGACAAGACGGCTCACCCCACAGACTCGACACGCGACGGAGTCAGAAGCGGCACTCTTCTGAGCCGGTCCTCCTCATCTAGCGTCGTCGCTTAACGAACCCCTATCAGAGCGAACCACCGCACGATGCTTCACATTCCACCATATTCCACATAATCTAAGCCAAGGGATATGAAGGCAGCCGCAGAGGCCGTTCGGCCGTGGAGGGGGTCAAGGAAGCCAAGGCTGCCGAAGAAGGAGCGAGAGAGGCTCCGGCGGATGCCCCGACGCAGCTTAATGCGATGGATCTGCCTGAAACCGCCGGAGAAGTTGAAGGATGATGAGCGCGGCCTGCTGGAGAGGCTGCTGTCCGGGGATAGTGAGCTTGCTCTCGGCTACGACCTCACTCAGCGATTCCGTCTGCTCATGAAGGAGCGGGACCTGGTGGCCATGGATCGGTGGATAGGCGATGCCAGTCGGAGTGACATCCCCGCCTTCATGGCCCTCGCCAACAGCATCAAGACCAACTGGGGGACCGTCGAGGCCGCCTTCTTGCTGCCATGGTCGAGTGGGCAGTTGGAGGGGCAGGTCAATCGTGTGAAGCTGATCAAGCGCCAGGGATACGGCAGAGCCAAGTTGGATCTCTTGCGGCCCCGGGTGTTGCTGGGCACGACACGGACGACCGGCGTCCGGGGGGATAGCGAACCCAATGGATGGCGAATTGGAGTTCCATCCAGGCTCGCGTCCTCGCCGCTTGAGTTGGTAGCCGCGTAGTCCAGGCTAGGCGCCCTAAAGTTTGTCGACCGTCGATCCTGGACAAAAGCATGGCGGCCTCGAAACAGATGCGACGCCGCACGCTGGCAGATCGGCCGCCTTGCCGAAAAGTGCGGGTGAACCATTTTCAACGGCCTGTTGAAAAAGGGGTGTTGGCTGGGCAGGATTTCGTAGTGCGCAGATCCTTCGGCGATGCCCTAGAAAGCTCAACCTTGCTCAAGCCCATCGACCGTGGTCACCGAGACGGTCCTCTCTATCCAGAGTCCACCAAGGTCCTCAAGGACTTCATCGATCCGCAGCACCTGCTCCTCAAGATCGACGCCAACTTCGATTTTGAGAGTCTCGTCGAGTTCCTTCAGGGCAAGTACAACCCAAACATCGGTCGTCCCGCCATCCATCTTGAGATCCTTGTACGGGCTCTCATCCTATCCGCCGCCTACGACGTCACGTCCTATCGCCAACTGTGCGAGCGCATAAAGGAGAACCTGGCCTGGCGGTGGTTCTGCCACCTGGCTCTGGAGGATGACGTCTTCGACCACTCGACCATCACCGTGTTCATCGAGCGTATTGGAGCGGATAGCTTCCAGGAGTTGCTGGATCGCCTCAACCAGGAACTACTTCATCTCCAGTTGCTCTCAGCTCGCGGGTACGCGGACTCCTCGGTCGTCGAGGCCAACGTCAGGACCGAGAACTTGGGTTCTACGGACTTGACGCCCGAGGAGTTTGCGGCGCGAGCTACCGAGGAAGGGGGCGTCTTCACCATCCGCGAGAAACAGCCAGCGATGCCGGAAGAGGGCAAGATGGCGAGCTTGCGCTTCCTGCGCTACCAGGACGAGCTAGGTCGGCTACCCCTGTCTCATGTCGATCCCGATGCCCGCTGGCGTAAGCCCCACAAGCACCTTCGGGCCATCCTGGGCTGCAAGGAGAACCTGATCGTCGATAAGTTGGGCTTCATCCTAGCCCGTCAGGTGACTCCGGCGGATGCGGGCGACTTCGTTGGGGTCCAGCCGCTTCTGGATCGTCTTCCCCTGAAACCCCGCAGCCTCTGCGCAGACACGGGCTACCGGTCAGGGCGTCTGCGCTTCCTGCTACGACGGCGAGGGATCGAGTCCTACATCCCCCTCCACCCGACGCAGGAGACGACGGGCAGTACCGCGATGGTGACCGGGGAGTTCACCTTCCACGGAGATCACGTGAGATGCGGCCAGGGCAGGTCCTCGCTCCAGGAAGGCTCCCCGACTCCAACGATATCGTCCAGTACGTGGCCCGTCAGGCCGAGTGCCAGACGTGTCCTGTCCGAAAGAACTGTCTGGCTCCCAAGGAGAAACGCAAGCACGTCGGAGTCAACAGGTACGAGTTGGAGTTCCGCAGGGCGCGACAGGTGAACCAGACCGAACGCTTCAAGCGGGAGATGAAGCGGCGCAAGACTACAGTCGAGGGAGTGTTCGCTGGGCTTGATCACTTAGCGTGGGATCGGGCGCGACTGCGTGGGATAGAGAAGGTGGACGTCCAGGGCTCTATCGCCGCCGTCGCCCACAATATGTTGAAGGCACTGACCAAGGTGCGGTGCTGGCGGAGAGCGGCCTGCTCTCTGCCGGCTCTCCTCCCCGCCAACTGTTCAAGTCCCCTGTTCGGGATGATTCACATGTTCTTTCGCTCGCTGCCACTCCCACTTCTTCGTCCCGATAACCGCCAGTACCCTTTTTCAACAGGCCGTCAAACCGGTATTGACAGCGGGCCAACTTCTTCGCCTTCCTGAGGAGCCGCCACCTGGACTACGTCGTCAGGATCGACAAGGGCACCTGCATGACCGAAAGGGACGGCCGCCGGTGGAAGCTGGGCCAGGAGGGCACCGAGCCAGGAGGGATGCCCTGGAGCACCTCCGTCCGCTATGCCCTTTACCATGGCCGCCCCAACGACGTGGTGGTCAACCTGGCCATCTGCTGGCGCCTTCCCCGTCATGAGGGGCGCAACCCCCGTCGTAAGCAGCCCAAGGAGCCCTGGTATCTGGCCACCAGCCTGGGCGGCTTGAACTCCGCCGTCAACTGGTATCGCCACAGGTGGTGGATCGAGCAGTCCTTCAAGGACTCCAAGGGTCGCTTTGGCCTGGACCTTGTCCAG
>JAMCTB010000021.1:0-4499 GCA_023380955.1 Chloroflexota bacterium
GTCGATCAGGATCACCTCGCCGTCGAGAATACCGAACTCGAACTTGGTGTCGGCCAGGATGATCCCCCGGGATCGCGCCCGCTCCTCGGCGAAGTTGTAGAGCTCGATGCTCTTGCGCACCAGGGTCTCCGTCAGATCGGCCCCCACCAGCCTCTTCATCTCCTCGACGGAGATGTTGACGTCGTGGCCGGAGTCCGACTTGGTGGCCGGGGTGAAGATCTGCCGCTCCAGCTTGTCCGATTCTCGCAGCCCCTCGGGGAGCCTCATCCCCGCGACCCTGCCCGTCTCCCGATACTCGTTCCAGGCAGATCCGGAGATGTAGCCGCGCACCACGCACTCGACGTCGATCCGCTCGGCCCTCTTGACCAGCATGGCGCGACCGCGCAGTTGGTCCGAGTAGGGACGCAGCTCCGAGGGGAAGTCCGCCGGGTCTATGGAGACGTAGTGGTTCGCCAGCAGGTTGGCCGTGGCCTCGAACCAGTAGGCCGACAGGGTGGTCAGCACGATGCCCTTGCCGGGGATCGGCTCGTTCATCACCACGTCGAAGGCCGAGATCCTATCGGAGGCCACCAGCAGCAGCCGATCGTCCAGATCGTAGATGTCCCGCACCTTGCCCTGGGCAAAGAAGGGTATCCCCGGGAGGACCGTCTTGGCCACCGGCGCCGGGGCGGGCGCCGCGCCCGTCAGGTATGGATGCACTTTCATATCAGTCCCAACCTCTTGAACCCTACGTCGATGTACCGCAGGTGCCAACTGTAGTCGAACAGCTCGGAAAGCTCGTCCTCGCTGAGCCGCTGCCGAACCTCGGGATCGACCAGCAGCAGCTCGTAGAACTCCACCTTGTCCGCCCAGACCCGCTTGGCGCTCCGCTGCACGAGGCTGTAGGCGTCGTTGCGCTTCATCCCCTTCTCGATGAGGGCCGTCAGGACCCGGCCGGAGTAGACCAGCCCGTGGGTGGACTCCAGGTTCTCCCGCATTCGGTCCGGGTAGACGTCCAACCGATCCATGACGTCGGTGAACAGCTGGAGGGCGTAGTCCAGGGCCAGGAAGGCATCGGGGAAGATCACTCGCTCCACGGAGGAGTGGCTGATGTCGCGCTCGTGCCACAGCGCCACGTTCTCCATGGCCGGCAGGGCGTAGCCGCGGACCAGGCGGGCGATCCCCGTCACCCGCTCGCCCAGCTCCGGGTTCCGCTTGTGGGGCATGGCCGAGGATCCCTGCTGCCCCTCGGTGAAGGGCTCCGCCACCTCGCCGATGTCCGTCCGCTGGAGGGCGCGGATCTCCACCGCCATCTTCTCCATGGAGGAGGCGATCACCGCCAGGGTCGCCATCAGGTAGGCGTGGCGGTCCCGCTGGACGATCTGGGTGGAGACCTCCACCGGCTCGATGCCCAGCTTCCGGCAGACGAACTCCTCGACCTCGGGGGGGACGTTGGCGTGGGTGCCGACGGCGCCCGAGATCTTGCCCGCGGCCACCTGCTCCCTGGCCTCGTCCAGCCGGTGCAAGTTCCGCCTGGTCTCGGCCACCCACTCGGCCAGCTTGAAGCCGAAGGTGGTGGGCTCGGCGTGGATCCCGTGGGTGCGGCCGATCATCACCGTGTCCTTGTACCGCACGGCCTGGCGGCCGAGCACACCTTCCAGCTTCTCGAGATCCCGGTGGACCAGGGCTACTGCATCCAGCAGCTGCAGGGAGAGGGCGGTGTCGATGACGTCGGAGGAGGTGAGCCCCAAATGGATGAAGCGGGACTCCTCGCCCAGGCTCTCGGCCACCGATCGCAGGAAGGAGATCACGTCGTGGTGGCTGACGGCCATGATCTCCTCGATCCGCTTCAGGTCGTAGCGGGCCTTGCGGATCGACTCCAGGGCGTCCCGGGGCACGACCCCCAGCTCAGCCCAACCCTCGCAGACCGCGATCTCCACGGCCAGCCATTTGTCCATCTTGTTCTCTTCCGACCAGATGCGGCTCATCTCCGGAAGAGAGTACTTGGGTATCAAGTTTGCGCCTCCTCTCCCCTGCTGATCCGACTACATCTCCCCGCTCTGGCGCTTGCGGAACTCCTCGTAGCCGAGCCGAACCGACTCGTCGGCCAGGCTCAGCACGGACGCCGCGAAGTAGGCCGCGTTCCTCGCGCCGCTGTTCCCGATCCCGAAGGTGGCGACGGGGACCCCCGAGGGCATCTGCACCATGGAGTATAGGGCATCCTGCCCCCGCAGTTCGCCCGCCGGAAGGGGCACGCCGATGACGGGCAGGGTAGTCCAGGCCGCGATGACCCCGGGTAGATGGGCCGCCATGCCGGCGCCGGCGACGATCAGCTGGATGCCCCGTTCCCTGGCGGCCTTGGCGTAGTCTCGCACCTTCTCTGGCGTCCGGTGGGCCGACATCACCACCACCTCGGTGGATATGCCGAGAGAGTCCAGGATGTCTGCCGCCAACTGCATGGTCGGTCTGTCGCTCTCGCTGCCCATGACGATGGCAACCTGCGGCATGTTCCAACCTCCGTTCGCTATTCCCTCTCCCTTTGGGAGAGGGTCAGGGTGAGGGCTCTCCCGGAAGCAACGTACCAGCCCTCACCCGCCCTGCGACTCCCCTCTACCAGAGGGAGAGGGAGTTAGAGCTCCCTCAGGGCGATGTCCCGCCGGAAGTGGCAACCTGAGAAGTGGATACGCTCCACGTTGCGGTACGCCCTCTCCCGTGCCTCCGCCATGGAGGGGGCACAGGCTGCCACAGTCAGCACACGCCCCCCGGCCGTCAGTACGGCGTTTCCGGAGGGCGGCGCCATCAGCAGCTCCTTCTTCAGCCTACCCAGGGGATCGCTCCGGCGCGGATCGGGACCCAGCTTCGTCCCCGCGTGGAACACCAGGATCCCCTCATCCACCGAGTCCAGACCCTCGATTGGTAGCCCCGTCGGGTAGCTGCCGGGGTAGCCCTGGGAGGCCAGCACCGCACCACAGCAGCAGCCCTCGTCCCATTCGATCTTCAGCTGCCCCAGCCGGCCCTCGACCACCGCCATGGCCACCTCGACCAGGTCGGTCTTCAGCAGCGGAAGCACCACCTGGGTCTCGGGATCCCCCAGCCGGCAGTTGAACTCCAGCACCCTGGGTCCGTTGGCCGTGATCATCAGCCCCGCGTACAGGACGCCGCTGTAGGGGCGTCCCTCGGCGGCCATGGCCGCAACCGTCGGTTCCAGGATGGTTCGCTGGATCGTCGCCATCAGCTCGGGAGTGGCAAAGCGGGGCGGCGCGTAGGCTCCCATCCCTCCCGTGTTAGGCCCCTCGTCGCCATCGCCCACCCGCTTGTAGTCGCAGGAGGGGGCCATGGGGACGATGGTGCGTCCATCGGTCAGGGCGAGCACCGACAGCTCGATGCCCTCCAGGAACTCCTCCAGCAGGACCCGATCGCCCGCCGGCCCGACGGCGTGGTCCACCATGAACTCCCGGATCGCCCTCCGGGCCTCCTCCCGATCCCGGGCGATCGCCACCCCCTTGCCCGCCGCATCGCCGTCGGCCTTGACGGCCAGGGGGAAGCTGCAGCGATCCAGGGCGGCCTCCGCCTGGGAGTAATCGGTGAGGGTCTCGGCAGCGGGGGTTGGGATGCCGTACCTGGCCAGAAGCTCCTTCGCCCACACCTTGCTGCCCTCGATGGCTGCCGCCCCGGCCGAGGGACCGAAGACCCGCAGGCCGGCTCGCTGGAAGACGTCCACGATCCCCTCGATCAGGGGGCGTTCCGACCCGACGATGGTCAGATCTATCCGGTTGCTGAGGGCCCAATCGGCCAGGGCCTGGAGGTTATCAGCCGCGATGGGCACGTTGCGGGCGATGACGCCCGTGCCGGCGTTGCCGGGGGCGCAGTAGACCTGCTCGACCAGGGGGCTAAGCGCCAGCTTCCACACGATCGTGTGCTCCCTGGCGCCGCTGCCGACCACTAGGACTCTCATTGCTTATTCTCCGCGGATCGTATCGCCTCTCCCCCTGGGAGAGGCCGCCCGAAGGGCGGGTGAGGGCTCTTTGTCTGGCACTGGAACAGCCCTCACCCTGACCCTCTCCCAGGGGGAGAGGGAAGGTTGTTGATTACTCCCACTCGATGGTGGAGGGAGGTTTGGAACTAATGTCGTAGACCACCCGGTTCACGCCGGGCACCTCGTTGACTATCCGTGTGGAGATGCGGGCCAGCAGGTCGTAGGGCACCCTGGCCCAGTCGGCGGTCATGCCGTCGTCGCTGTTGACGATCCGCACCGCCACCACGTTGGCGTAGGTGCGGCCGTCGCCCATCACCCCCACGGTTTGCAGCGGGGTGAGCACGGCGAAGCTCTGCCAGACCGGACGGGGCAGGGTCGTGTTGGCGACCTCCTCGTTGACGACGGCGTCGGCCAGCCGGAGGGTCTCCAGCCGCTCCCGAGTTATCTCCGGATCGCCGCCACCCATCCCCCAATAGTGCTCAACAATCGCCCAACCGGCGATTCTCCTGATGTGTGGGGGAATGGCCCTCCCCAGGCGTGACGT
>JAMCTB010000021.1:4509-17538 GCA_023380955.1 Chloroflexota bacterium
GGTTGGCGCCACACCATGGATTCGGGGAGCCCCAGCTCCAGTCCCACCCGCCGCACCTCGTCCTTGAACAGGTAGCGGAGCGGCTCCACGAGGGCGAAGCTCATCTTCTCCGGGAGCCCGCCCACGTTGTGGTGGGACTTGATCCTGGCGGCCACCGTGGTGTCGTAGGAGGTGCTCTCGATGACGTCGGGGTAGAGGGTCCCCTGGGCCAGGAAGTCGATCTGTCCCAGCCTGGCGGCCTCCGCCTCGAAGACCCGGATGAACTCCTCGCCGATGATCCGGCGCTTCCGCTCGGGGTCGATGGCGCCGCCCAGGGCCGAGAGGAAGCGGTCGGTGGCGTCGACGTACACCACGTTCAGCTGGAGGTGGCGCCGGAAGGTCTCCAGGGTGCTCTCGGCCTCGTTGAGCCGCAGCAGCCCGTTGTTCACGAAGACGCAGGTCAGCCGGTCGCCGATGGCCCGGTGGATCAGCGTGGCCGCCACCGTCGAGTCGACCCCGCCGGAGAGGGCGCAGATCACCTTGCCGTCCCCCACCTGCTCCCGGATCTTGGCCACGGTCTCGGCGATGTAGGAGCCCGGCGTCCAGTTGCCCTGGCAGCCGCACTCCCGGTAGAGGAAGTTCCGCAGGATCTCCTTCCCCAGGGGGGTGTGCACCACCTCGGGGTGGAACTGGAGCCCCACCATCCCGGCGTCGTTCCCCATGGCGGCCAGGGGCGAGTTCTCCGTGTGGGCCAGGGGCCGGAAGCCGGGGGGCATCCGGGTGATGATATCCCCGTGGCTCATCCAGACCTGGAAGGATTCGGGGAGCCCCTGGAAGATGGGGGCCACCGGCTGGTTCAGATGAAGCTCGGCGTGGCCGTACTCTCGGCGTGCCCCGGGCGCCACCTCTCCCCCCAGTTGGATGGCCAGCAGCTGCATGCCGTAGCAGATCCCCAGGATCGGCAGGCCGCCGTTCAGGATGTGGGAGGAGAGCTTGGGGGCGCCCTCCTGGTAGACGCTGGCGGGGCCGCCCGACAGGATGAACCCCCTGGGGTTGAGGGCGGCCAGCCGCTCCACGGGTGCGTTGTAGGGGATCAGCTCGCAGTAGACGTTGCACTCCCGCACCCGCCGGGCGATCAGCTGGCTGTACTGGGAGCCGAAGTCGATGACCGCCACGGCCTCCCGTGCCTGGGGAGTGGGGGTAAGGTTGTCTTGCTGCTGGCTAGCCGTAGTGGGTTCCTCCAGTGCGAAGAGCCCCCTCTCCCTTTGGGAGAGGGTCGGGGTGAGGGCTGTGACCGACACGCAGATGCATGGGACTGCATCCGACCTGACGGACCCCTGACCGGAGGATATCAACCGACCGGGGCAAAGTCAAGGAAGGCTCGAGGTGGTGGTTGCGCGGGGGTGGCGGCATGCATCACGGACGCCGGCAGGAGCCGGCTCCCGCCGGCGAACGGTTCGCTTTTGCAGCCGATTTCTGACAGAACGCGGCCCCAACCGCCCGGGCTCACTGCGGCCGCCTCGACTGGCATGTGGTGTACACCTCATGTCATGTTGACGACTGCGGCGACGTCACGCCTGGGGAGGGCCATTCCCCCACACATCAGGAGAATCGCCGGTTGGGCGATTGTTGAGCACTATTGGGGGATGGGTGGCGGCGATCCGGAGCGACGCAACAGGGATCCGCCGGGTGCTGGCCGGCCTGCCCTGCAAGCAGCACGGGGATGATATCCAGCGGCTGGATCGCAACCTCGACGCCGGCAAGTGGGTCGCGGCGCTGATCGCCGGAGTGCCCACCCTGGTGGCCTTGTGGTGGCCAGGGCCATCGGCCGGCTGCAGGCCGTGATCGGGACCATCGGCGGAGGCCCCAGGCAGTGAACGATCAGAAGGCCGTGGAGAGGGGCGGCCGCTGGCCCCACGAGCACCCCGTCAGCGCAAGAGGGCGGGGGGTGGGCTCCCCCCGGAAGGATCGTCGCCGACGGCAGGGAGATCACCTGTCAGCAGTGATCGAGCTGCCACGGGTGCAGGCGGACCGGTGCCCGTACTGCGGAAGCTCTGCCTCCGTTGAATTGCCTCTACCAGCGACCGGACATCACTCGCCGTTGGCCTTCGACCATGAGACCCCCCGGCCCTGGGCCTCCAATCCGTCGAGCAGTCTGTGCAGCCCCGTCCTCTCCCACTGTGGTATCACTTGCCGAACGTCCGGAGGCTCAACCGATTTCCCTGGAATCGTGAACGTGCAGAAGCGGCTGCCGTCGGACTTCAGCTGCAATCCGATTGTCCATATCGGCATGTCATCCAACTTCACGAGACCCGATATGAAGTCGATGGTTCTCGAAGCTGGCTGCGCGAGCTGCCGGTCATCGAAGAGCGGGCTGATTCCGATGCGCTCGCGAAGAAGATGGGACGCCCCTGCTTGCCGAATGATCCAGCTATCCACGGCGTCGATTAACCTCAGTGCCGTCTGCCTGAGTGTTCGCTTGGTTCTCTTATGCGATTTTGTCACGATAGACGCCCACCCGGTCGCGAGGGCCAACGCCTTAGGTTGCTGCGTCTTGAGGGCCTGTATGATCGGTGCACGGTGCGTTGACGGCACTAACAGCCAGGTCAACACCGTCATGGCCACATCCAGAAAACTCGACCAGTCTTGCCGAGGGTCGATCTCGGGCCCATGCAGATTGGGAACGACGCTTTCCATGCCCTCGTCAGGGTAAAAGCCTCGGTCGATATACTCGGGCATGGACATGAACACGTAGTGGTCACAGATGCTCGCGATAAAGGTGCTTAGCCTCAAGGCGAGCGTATCACCTTCAAGCATGGCGAATACCCGGGGCCAACCCAGCCGGGCAAGCAGGGCGTGCATCAGTTCGTGCGCAACGGTGTGCTCGGTTGCCGAGTCTGGATCAAGCCGGATGACCTCTCGGCCTGCATTGCCAAAACTGTACATTCCGCTACTCTGGCGGTTGCGGGCTTCCGCCGGAATCGTCTCGAACTGAATGGGATTCCCTGGTCGAAGACCGTCAACATGGCTCCTGAGTTCGAGAACGCGATCCGTCATGAGACGAGCTAGCTCATCCATCGTTGCCGGACTTCTCCTTGCTTTCGTTGGGTCGACCTCAGTGCGCCATCTGGTCCCTCAGCCGCCGTTTGTCGGCGTTGGAGAGCCGCAGATATACTGCTTCGTGGTCTCCGGGGTGGCGTGGCCCAGCTGGTCCTGGACGTAGTGCAGCCGGAGGGTCTGCTCCAGGTGGCATTTGGCTGCGCTGTGGTGAAAGGTGTGGGGCCAGACAGAGACCAGTTTACCACTTCTGGGCGAGATCTTGAGGACCTGGGCCCGCTGCGCGGCCACGGCGATGATCCGGTAGGCCCGGAAGCGGCTCATAGGCACACCCTGGTTCTCTCGACTCTGGAAGAGGTAGCCGTCGACGCCAATCCTGAGGTTCCTTGCCAGGGCCGGCAGCTGGGTGGCCAAGTCCGGAGAGACGTAGACGGCCTTCTGGCTCCGCCGGCGCTGCTTCAGGTTAGGTAGTTGGAGGGTGCCCTGCTCGTCGTCGACGTGTCCTGTGCGGCTCCTGTACCTCGTCGATCCGGGCTCCCGAATTCCATATGGGGTTCCGCAGCAACCGACCCCGGAAGCCCTCCGATGCGCTGCCAGCGGAAAGCTGCAGCCATTGTGTAGTAGAATCTCTCGAGTTATCCGCACATGTCGATTGAGAGGGAGTATTGCCTACCACCGTTGCCATCCCGTCAGAGCTCACCGGACAGACGATTCTGTCGTTCCCCACTGGGCTCCCCGAGGGCTGTTTGGTAGATGCCAGCAACCTCTCGTTCATAGAACCGATGGGTTTGGTGCAACTGGTGTTGCTCCTCCAGCACGCAGCAGCCCTCAGTCCGAAGGTGAAGTTCATCGCGCCGTCGGCCTACGGCGCCTATCATTATCTGGCCCGAATGGGTTTCTACAAACACGTCCCCGAGACCGTCACTCTCGACAACGCCGTCGATGCGGGGGCTGTCCATCGCAGGGGGAGTTGCGACGTCCTGATCCCTGTAAGGGGCTTCAAGAGCGATTGGGATGTTGAGGACATGTTCGAAGATGTCGCGAAGTTCCTGCGGCGCATGCTGACTGATAAGATCATCTCGGGGACCATTTACTCGACCCTTGGAGCAGCAATCCCAGAGTTGGCAGGGAACGCTGCCACCCATGCCAATAGTCCCTGTGGTGGCTACATCGCTGCCCAGATCTACAAACGAGGCAGCTACCTGGCGGTGGGCGACATTGGCATGGGGATCCGCGGGCACCTGACCAAGAACCCCAACTGGGCCTATCTCCAGACCGACGAAGAAGCCATTGCCAAGGCATTGGAGACCGGAGTGAGCGGTACTTCCGACCGCAGAGGGTGGGGCTTCGACTACGTGTTGGAGGAGCTAAGGAGTACAGCCGGAGCCCAGCTCTTTATTCGGTCGGGCAACGGCTGGGTCAAGACCAACGTTGGCCAGAACGGTCGTAGGCAGACCTCTGGATCTGATTCCACTCGCAGCTTCCCCGGTACCATCATCCAGCTCATTGTCCAAACGTAACAGCCCGAAAAGAAATCTTGACATGGCATCGATTCTGCCTTAGTGTGTAGTCACTGCGTTCAGTGATTCCGCTGATTACGATGAAGCCCGTGTTTTCCGAGAGAGGTAGGTGGACCATGCGTTTCGAGTTCGCGGCACTGGGCACCGTTTTCTCCACGCGCGAGCGCGGCGCGAAAGTCCGCGCACAGATCGAGGAGGCCCTTCGAGCAACCTCCGAGCGCGAGCCCCTAGTCCTGGATTTTCAGGGCGTACAGCTGATCAGTTTCAGTTTCGCAGATGAGGTCGTAGGTAGACTGGTCGCGGCCCGATCAACCGGTGAACTGGGTGACAGACCCATATTGATCATCAACGCGGGTGAAGAGGTAGTTCATCCAACTGCGAGCTCCATGGAGAGGCGAAAGCTGATCGTAGCCTGCTTGCAGCCTGACGGCATCAAGCTGATCGGTGCTGCCGGGCACATCCAGGCTACATTCGACGCTGCCAGGGCTCGAGGTGAGTTTAGGACGCCGGAGTTAGCGGCTGATCTGGGCACCAACGTGCAGGCACTCAACAATCGACTCAAGCCTCTGCTCGTAGCGGGACTGCTGGTCCGGCAAAGCGGGATACCTCGCTCAGGAGGTCGAGAGTACGTCTATCGGATAGCCCTGCCGTCCGCGGAGGCGGCAGCCGTCTAATCACATTCTGGCAAGGGCGACAAGACGGGGTACCATCCAACGTGGTGCCCCGTTCTGTCTCCAGTTCATACACTGGCCACGATCGCGGCTTCCTCCGGTCCGCTGAGTCGATCCCCGCAAGTGGCTCTGGGCGTAGGTTAGGAAGGCAGTGGCCCGCCGCTGCCGGGTTGCGGACGGCGGACCACCCTCGGGATGCGGCGGGGCGACGGAGTGGCGGGGCGAGGGGGCCCCGGCCCCGATCGCCGGCAGGATCCGGCTCCTACGGAACCGGCGTTGCAGCTTGACGTAAGCACCCGAAGGTACCATGATTCCCCCAGATCACCTTCGTGGAGGATCCGATGACCGACCCCGTTGCCCCCCGTGTGAACCCCCAGCGGCTGCAGGCGGCCCACGACCTGCTGCTGGAGGCGGTGTCCGGCGGGCAGCTCCCCGTGGGGCTGCTGGCCGTGGCCAATTGCCAGGAGACCCTGCGCTGCGAGGCGTACGGACCCAACGGAAGCATCGGGACCGACGGCATCTACTGGATCGCCTCCATCACCAAGCCCATCGTGGCCACGGCTGTGATGCAGCTGGTGGAGCGGGGAAAGCTGCTGATTGAGGACCCGGTTGTCCGGTACCTGCCGGAGTTCGGGGTGAACGGCAAGGAGGGGGTGACGGTGTGGCACCTGCTGACCCACACCTCGGGGATGGCCGACGACTACTGGCACGAGCCCGGCCAGGAGACCTCGGCCCAGGCCGACCTGGAGGGGGCCCTGCGGACCCACCTGCGTTTCCCGCCGGGCTCGCGCTTCGAGTACTGCAACGTCTCCTTCCGGATCCTGGGGGAGATCCTCTCACGGCTGAGCGGGAAGAGCTACCAGCAGTACCTCCAGGAGGAGGTCTTCGGGCAGGCGGGGATGGTGGACACCTCCTTTCGGCCTGAGCCGGAGGAGCGGCCTCGGATCCTGCCGGTTCGGGACTTTCCCGAGATGCCCGGCGGGATGGACGGCTTCATGGCCCTGGCCCTACCCGGCGGCGGTCTGTTCAGCACGGCGGCGGACCTGGTGGCCTTCGGGCAGAGCTTCCTCAACGGGGGCATGGGGAAGCATGGGCGGGTGCTAGGGGCTGCATCCTTACGGGTGATGACCGCCCTCTACACCCAGGGGATCTGCAGGTACGGCGATGGTGAGCCGGAGTACTGGGGGCTGGGCTGGGAGAAGGCCGTCCCTCGGGAGGCCAGGCTGGTCTCGCCCTCGGGCTTCGGCCACGGCGGCATGGCCGGAACTTACCTCTGGATCGAACCGGAGTACGACCTGGCGATCGTCTTCCTTACCAACCATGCCGGGCTGGACGGACGGGTCAGGAAGGGGATAGTGAACGCGGTGATGGCGGCGGTGGAGCTCTAAGCGGCCTCGTCGAATCCATGGGGTGCGTGGCACATGGTCAAGATGGTACCATTTACGGGCCACCGGCCAAGTCGCCAGACCCGAGTCGTTGCCGTCTGGCACGCACGCAGGGGACCGCCGGGCGGGAGGATGTGCGGATGCCCAGGCTCCCGAGGATGTCGGCTCCCGATCTGTTGAAGGCCCTCAAGAGAGACGGTTGGAACGAGATTGGGCAAGCCGGCAGCCACGTCCAGTTGAAGCACCCGACCAAGGTTGGAAAAGTCACCCTTGGCGTCCACACCAGCAAGACAATCCCGCCGCGCATTCTGGCATCGATCTTGAACAGGCCAACCTCACGCGGAAGAACTGCGGAAGCTGTTGTAGCCATGGAGGGGAGACGATGAGCCAGCGCCATTACACCATCCTGCTGCACGAGGACAGGGAGCAGGGCGGTTACTGGGTGACTGTCCCTGCCCTTCTCGGCATCTTGACTCAGGGGGATACGCTGGAACAGGTGATCGCCAATGCGAGGGAGGCCATCTCCCTTCACCTCAGGGGGATGATCGCCGACGGCGAGCCGATCCCCGAGGACGAGGAGAACACCCAGGCCGTCACCATCGTCGTGGAGGCGCCAGCGGTGTAGCGGGCGATCTGCCGGGTTGCGCGGCGCATCGATGTGTTCCGGTAGTGTTCCAGCCCTCACCCTGACCCTCTCCCAGAGGGAGAGGGGAGAGAAGGGGGCCGGCAGCCCGCCGACCCGCTGGCCCCAGCACTCAGGACACAGAACTCAGGACCGGGCGGGCGAGACCCCGCGCTCCCGGCAGCACCCTGCACCCTTACCTCGCCTCGGGCGCCTTGCCGGTGGCGATGGCCTCCCCGAAGGCCCTCCAGAAGGGGTCCACCCGCGGGTGCTCCAGCCCTCGGGAGGTCGATCCCTCGAAGACCACCATCCCTTGCTCGGCGGGGGTCACCTCGCCCACGATGCTGGACTCGATCCCCCTGTCGGCCAGCCGTCTTACCACCTCCGCTGCCTTGTGGGGCCGGCAGGTGATCAGCAGCGTCCCCTCGCTGATGGAGGCGTAGGGGTCGATCCGGAACATCTCGCAGATCTTCCGCACCTCCTCCCGAACGATCACCTTCTCCTTGTCGATCTGCATCCCCACCTTGGAGGCCTGCGCAATCTCGAACAGCCCGCCCCACACACCGCACTCGGTGGCGTCGTGCATGGCGGTGACGCCGTCGTCTCGAACCCCGACGGAGGCGGCCGTCATGGCGTCGTCCACCACGCTCATCATGTCGAACACCCTGTCGGCCTGGCGGGCGAAATCGGCGCCGTACCGCTCGGCCACCAGCTGCGGCAGGGTGGCGGCGAACAGCCCAGTCGCCTCGATGGCCGCGCCCTTGGTCACGATCACCCGATCGCCCACCCTGGCCATGTTGGGGGTGACGTAGCGGGACTTGGGTCCCACGCTGATCACCGTGGCCCCGCCCACCATGGGGAAGTCGGTCCCCTCGTAGCGGGCGGTGTGGCCGGTGACCACCGACATGCCGATCTTCTCGCACTCCCGATGGACCGTGGACCACATGATCTCCAGCGCCTCACGGGTCACGGAGAGGGGAAGGTTCAGATCCACGGTGAAGTAGGTGGGGCGCAGCCCCGAGGTGGCGGCGTCGGAAGCGAGGATGTGGGTGGCGAACCAGGCGGCCCGCTCCCAGCCGTACTGGGGGACGATGAAGAAGGGATCCGTGGTGAGGGCCATCACCTGGTCGTGCCCCAGGTCGACCACGCCCACGTCCACGCCGTGCTGAGGGCCGACCAGGATGTGGGGCGATTTCGCCCCGAGGCGGGGGTAGATGATCTCCTCGAAGATCTCCGGCGAGATCTTCCCGATGGCGGGCAGCTCGCTAGGCATCTCTCTCTACTCCTTCCGGTACTGCTACTGCTACTGCGTCTTGGATACACGGAAGGGTGCGTGGGGGAGTGGCGAAAGGCCGCCATCTCGGGATGGCGGCCCAACGTTTCGAGGTCCTGCTTCCCTTCGCTGGCATTACCCAGATCAGGTTCGAGGGTCAGTGGCCGAAGCCACACTCTCAGCGCCGACGCGCCCCCCTAGCAACCCTATGTGATTGTGGCACCCATCATACAGCGGGCAAAACCATCGCGCAATTCCCTCGATGATGCCACCAGGACCCTGATTGCCATCCGCATCACCCGTTCGAGCGTGCTCCGGTGGCTTAGTTCTTCAGGAACCGCTCCATCCGGAACGGCTTGCCGTGCCCGGGGTAGACGGTGCCTATTCTCAGCCCTCTCAGCTTTTCGATGCTGGCATCGTAGTCCGCCAAATCGTCGATAGAGACGGGGAAGCCTGGCCTGACGACGTTGTAGAGCAGGTCGCCGCAGAACAGGTCGCCGCCGGCCGTCAGCACCCCTATCGAACCCTTCGAGTGCCCGGGGATGTGCAGGACCCTGGCATCGAACCCGTATTCAGAGAGATCGAAGCCCTCGTCGATAGTCAGATCCGGCGTGAAGCTGTCGAATCGAGTCGACCTGGCGAAGAACGATACGATACTGCCCACGATCTTGAAGCTGAGCGAGTACTTGTCCGGCCTGGCTTTTCTGTTCCAGGTCATGTCTCCGCGCTCGACCATCCCCGAATCGGCGCCGTGCATGGCAATGGGCGCACGGTACTTTTCGCGGAGATAGGCGCCGTTGCCGGCGTGGTCGTGGTCCCCATGCGTCAGCACGACGAGCTTGAGCCTTCCCGGGGTGCAGCCCGCCCTTTCAAGCTCTCTCTCGATCTGGGCGCGGCTGGTCGAGAACCCTGTGTCGATCAGGACGAACCCGTCACCGGCCTCGACGAGGTAGCTGTTGACGCCGCCCAGATTGATCGCTGTCCCTCCACCATCCGCTTTCGCGGCAGCAGAACGGGTGCGGACGTAGGACACGATCCCCAGAGCGAGCAGGCCAAGCTCGGCTACGACGCCCGCGATGACCCCACCGACGGAGTTGTACATGCCGAGCCCCACTTTCGGCGACCGATCGAAGAAGACCGGCAGGTCGGGTGCGGTGGGGGTGACGGTGAAGGGCTTCAGCGAAACGCGAGCCATCGGGTGCGACACGAAGTCCAGCAGCCAGTGGCTGAAAACCAGGAGCCCAATCACCACGCCGGTGCGGTTGTCGCGATAGAGGCGTGCACCCAGCAGCCCGGCTATCGCGGACCAGACCCCCGACATGAACAGGCCGTGTGACCAGGGAGCGGAGGTCTGCCGGCCCTTGCGATCGATCCGCTCGATCCCCGCGAAGTGGAAGACGGCCCACAGGAGATCCAGAGCATCCGAGGCCAGCAACAGAACGCCGAGGTGCGCCCTGGGTGCGAAACGCTTGGCCGCCAGCCCGACTCCAAAGTGCCCTCTGCCCATTGCATCCTCCCCGCTCGGCCACCCTTCCCGAGCTGCTGCGAGCGACAGCACGCTCCATTCTCATCCGGACACCAGTATATAGTAGAGGTCGGGCCGGCGTATCGACCTTCTGTCGTTTACACCCTCATCCCCTCGACGTACAATGTTGCAGCCCTGCCCCGTGACCTTCGTCGACCTGCCACGAAGATCGATTCGTCCCGCACGTCTTACCCTCGGCAGAGGTGTGGATGAAGAGCAAGTTCCGGCTGCCGCGGCTCCTGCCCGCCCTCCTTATGGTTGCCAGCCTGGCCTTGCCTGGCTCAATCTCGGGGTTGGCGGCGCCCGCCCTCGACCCGACCCTCGCCCAGACCGAGGCGGCGCCCGCCCTGGCCCCATCCGTCGCCCCGAGTCAGACCGCCCTCCAGAGCCCGGACGCCTTCCTCGGCTTCGAGGTGGGGGCCGACCGGCAGCTGGCGGACTGGAACCAGATGCTCGATTACTTCGAGATGCTGGGGCGGGACTCCGATCGGGTTCATCTTCAGACCATCGGCGAGACCACCCTGGGCAGGCCGATGATCATGGCCATCATCTCCTCTCCTGCTAATCTGGCCAGGCTGGATCGCTACCGGGAGATCCAGAAGAAGCTGTCCAACCCGCAGGGCCTCAGCGATGCCGAGCTGGCTGCTTTGATGGCCGAGGCCAAGCCGGTGGTGGCCATCAGCGCCTCCATCCACTCCACCGAGATCGCGGCCACCCAGATGTCGCTGAAGCTGGCCTACGAGCTTGCCTCCAGCGATGTCGCCAAAGTCGGTGAAGTTCTGGACCGTGTCATCCTGCTGCTGGTTCCGTCGCTCAACCCCGACGGCCATCAGGTGACCGTGGACTGGTACAGGAAGTATCTGGGAACCCCCTACGAGGGGACGGGCACCCCCTGGCTGTACCACTACTACGCCGGCCACGACAACAATCGCGACTGGTTCTCCTTCAATCTGAAGGAAACCCGAGCCTACGGTCGCCAGCTGTACCAGCTGTGGTTCCCGGAGATCGCCTGGGATATCCACCAGATGGGGAACGGCGGCGCCCGCCTCTTCGTCCCGCCCTTCATGGACCCGTCCAATCCGGTCATCGATCCGGTGATCCTCCGCTCCCTCTACCTGCTGGGCGGCCACATCACCACCGACCTAGCTGCCGCCGGGATGAAGGGGGTGTCCACCAACGCCCAGTACGACTCCTGGTACCACGGCGCCAACCGCACTGCCCCGGCTTTTCATAACATGGTGGGCATCCTCACCGAGGCCGCCAGCGTCGATATCGCCAGCCCCATCACCCAGAGACTAGAGGATCTGGACATCCCCACCCGCGGGTTGCCGGATGCCCAGCACCCGCTGTCCGACTTCCCCGACGTATGGCCCGGCGGCGAGTGGCACCTGAAGGACATCGTCGACTACGAGGAGACGGCCGCCTGGTCCATCCTGACGGTGGCTGCCCGCTACGGGGATAGCTTCGTCAGGAACTTCGTCGACATGAACCGGCGCTCGGTGCTGAAGGGGCTGACCGAGTCCCCCTCCGCCTACGTCATCCCGGCCGAGCAGCGGGATCCGGTCACCACGGTCAGGATGATCAACACCCTGATCTTCCAGGGTATCCAGGTTTACAGGGCCGATGCGCCTTTCCAGGCCGACGGGAAGCGCTACTCCGCGGGGGCCTACGTGGTGCTCGCCTCCCAGCCCACTCGTGCCAACGTGCTTGCGCTGCTGGGGAAGCAGAGCTACCCTGACCGGCGGAACCCGGACGGCTCCCCCGAGATGCCGTACGACATCGCGGGCTGGACCCTCCCCATGCAGATGGGGGTCGCCTACGACGAGATCCAGAGCCTCTTCGACGCTCGGCTGAGCGAGGTCAAGGAAGCCGTTCCTCCGGCCGGCGTCGTGCTCTCCGGCCCTGCCTCCTACGGCCACGCCTTCGGGCCGGAGCAGAACGATGCCGCCACAGCCAGGATCCGCCTGCTAAGAGAGGGCTACCAGCTTGCATGGGCAACCGAGCCGCTGACTGTGGGGGATAAGAGCTTCGCCCCGGGCGCCACCATCGTGAAGGCGCGGGACGGCCTGGTAGTCGAGCTGGCCTCCCTGGCCAGGGAGCTCTCCCTCAGCTTCTACCCCGTGGACTCGGCCCCCGCCGTCGAGATCCGGCAGCTCAGCTTGCCCCGGGTCGGCGTGTACGAGAGCTGGGCCGGCAACATGGACTCCGGCTGGACCCGCTTCCTCTTCGACCGGTTCGAGATCCCCTTCGCCGAGCTGCACGATGCGGACGTCCGAGCCGGCGGGCTGGGCGACAGGTTCGACGCGATCGTGATCGCCGACCAGGGGACGGCCACCATCGTGAACGGCCGGCGGCCCGGCAGCTACCCGGAGGAGTACACCGGCGGCATCGGCGAGCAGGGTGTCGAAAGCCTCGATGCCTTCGTCCGGGGCGGCGGCACCCTGGTGACCCTGGGCAACGCCGGGGACTTCGCCATCGAGAAGCTGGGGGTCCCGGTGAAGAACCTCCTCCGGGGCGTCGAGACCAGCCGGTTCTACGCCCCCGGCTCCATCCTGGCCGGCAAGGTGGACAGCAGCCAGCCCCTGGGCTTCGGGATGGGCGAGAGGGCCGACTTCTACTTCACCAACAGCTCGGCCTACGAGGCCGCCGAGGGCGTGACCGTCGCTACCTACGGCGACGGCGCCCTCCTGCGGAGCGGCTGGCTCCTGGGCGAGAGGTATCTGCAGAACAGGGGAGCCGCGGTGGACGTGGCGCTGGGGAACGGTAAGGTGGAGATGATCGGTTTCCGGAGTCAGCATCGTGCCCAGAGCGACGGCACCTTCAAGCTGCTGTTCAACGCCCTCTTCTACGCCACCGTGAGGTGACGACCATTCGGAGTCATCATGCCCCAGACGGGGCACCATCGAGAACGGAAATGGCTTCCGCAGGCTAGGCAGATGTAGGGCGGGTCTGTGACCATTCCTTACAAGTTAAGGTCTGCACAGAGTTGTCAATAGG
>JAMCTB010000022.1 GCA_023380955.1 Chloroflexota bacterium
CTGCCCAGGAACTGGCACGCCGCCGTCTCCCAGCGCGGCCGCGTCAGCGTCATCAGCCTCGCCCTGGCTCTCCTGGACCGCCTCGGCAACCTCCCTCTCACCTGCTTACCTTCTACATCCTTGAGAGGTGGGTATGCGTGAGAGGCGTCGAAAGCGTTGACAAGCTCTTGGAAGCGGCTCGCCGCCATCATCGGGGATGAAAACGTGTAGCGTGGCTTCATCGGTGCAGCCGTAATCTTCAAGGATCCTGGCTACGGAGTTGGCGATGGAATCGACTGAGGCAGACGCTAGCGTGCCGGCGAGGGTGATGGCGATCTTCGCCCACCCAGACGACGCCGAGTTCACCTGCGGCGGGACGGTATCCGCGTGGGCAAAGGCCGGGTCCGAGGTGGCCTACGTCGTCTGCACCGACGGGGACAAGGGCGCCGATGACCTGCCGATAGCGAGCGGGGAGCTGGCGTCGCTGCGCCGCAATGAGCAAAGGGAGGCCGCCCGCCACCTGGGGGTCGGGGACGTGTACTTCCTGGGGCATCCCGACGGCGACCTCGCCCGGGCCCAGGGCCTGGAGGAGGCGCTGGTACGGCTGATCAGGGGCTTCCGCCCGGAGATGGTCCTGGCCTGGGATCCCTGGAAGCGATACCAGCTTCACCCCGACCACCGGACCGCGGGCATGGCCTCCCTGGACGCGGTGGTGGTGGCGGCCAACCCGAGGATGTATCCAGGGCAGTTGGATGGGGGCGTGAGGCCCCACAGGACGGAGATGGTCTATCTCTTCGGAGCTGAAGAACCAGACACGTGGGTGGACGTCAGCGAGACCTTCGGCGCCAAGCTGGAGGCCATTGCCCTGCACAAGAGCCAGGTGCGGGACGCAGAGGAGCTGGCGGGCTGGATGAGCCGGTGCAACCGGGAGTACGGGGTCCAGGCCGGATATGCCTACGCGGAAGCCTTCAAGGTGCTGAAGCCCTTCTGCCAGGTTTGATGCTGAACCTCGGGCCCCGTTGGGGCCCAGGGCTAGAAAAGAGAGATAGACGTGACTACGAACACGGTTCTTGTGCTCGGCGGCGGTGTCGGGGGGCTGGTGGCCGCCAACGAGCTTCGGGCCCGGCTGGGAGACCGCCACCGGGTCGTTCTGGTAGAGAAGAATGGGGATTTCGTCTTCAGCCCCTCCCTCCCCTGGCTGATGGTCGGCTGGCGCCGGCCAGGACAGGTCACCAAGCCTGTCGACCGCCTGGTCCGCCCGGGGGTGGAGTTGGTGCGCGCGGAGGTCCAGGAGATCGACGCCGCGGGCGGGAAGGTGGTCACCAGCATTGGCACCCTGGAGTACGACGCCCTGGTGGTGGCACTGGGTGCCGACCTCGCCCCGGATGCGATGTCTGGCTACGCCCAGGCTGCCCACAACTTCTTTGACCTGGACGGAGCGGCCGGCTTGAGGAAAGCCCTCCAGGACTTCCGGGGAGGCCGTCTCCTCGTGGCCGTCTCGGCGTTGCCCTACAAGTGCCCCGCGGCCCCCTACGAGGCAGCGTTTCTGCTGGAGGACGCCCTTCGCCGCCGAGGTCTGAGAAGGGGTAGCCAGGTGGAGATCTTCACCCCCGAGCCGCAGCCCATGCCAGTTGCGGGTCCCGTCCTGGGCCAGGCGGTGACGAACCTGCTTGCCGAGCGGGGAATCCTCTACCATCCCAACCGGCCGATGGCCTCCATCGACCCCGAGGGCCGGGAGCTGGTCTTCCAGGACGGCGCCCGGGAGAGCTTCGACCTGCTGGCCGCCGTCCCGCCCCATAGGGCGCCCCAGGCGGTTAGGGAGTCGGCCCTGGCCAACGAGGCGGGCTGGGTGCCGGTGGACAAGAAGAGCATGCGCACCCGCTTCGAGAACGTCTACGCCCTGGGGGATGTGACGTCTATCACCCTGTCCAACGGCAAGCCCCTCCCGAAGGCAGGGGTCTTCGCCCATGCCCAGGCCCTGGCCGTGGCGCGAAGCGTGGCCGCGCAGCTAGAGGGCGGCCGCCGGGAGGGGTTCGATGGCACGGGGTTCTGCTGGGTGGAGTTGGGCAGGGGCGAGGCTGGCTTTGCGGCGGGGAACTTCTATGCGGAGCCATCCCCGGCGGTGAACCTGCAATCGCCAGGCCGGCTGCTCCACTGGGGAAAGGTGCTCTTCGAGAACTACTGGCTGGGCGACGGCCTGGCCCGTTCCCTCTCCACCCTCGGCCTCAAGCTGGGGGGCCGGTGGCTGGGGATGAAAGTGGACTTGTGAGGAGAGGCAGGACAATGGAAGGGAAGCAGAAGAGGATCGGCGATCTCGCCTTCGAGGGACGCCGCAGGAGGGCGCTAGAAACCCTCGGGCTGGACAGGGACGCGACTGCCGAAGAGATCACTCAGCGCTACAGGGCGCTGGCACGGGAGAACCACCCGGACCACCACCCTGGGGATGCGGAGAAGGCTGCCCGCTTCAAGAAGATCGCGTCGGCCTACTCCTTCCTGATACGGGGCTCAGGGAACGGGGAGGGCGACCCGGCGGCCGTCAAGGTTGAGGATTCCTACGCCAGGTGGTGGTGGGACAACTTCGCCGACGCCTACTAGCACCCTGTCACGCGGATGTTGACCCCCTGGAGTCGAGACTTCAGTCGGTCGTCCGGGTACCGCCCGCTTGTATGATCCCTATCCAGGCTTGTATGATCCCTATCCAGGCTTGTATGATCCCTATCCAGGCTTGTATGATCCCTATCCAGGCTTGTATGATCCCTATCCAGGCTGCTACGTTAGTCTGGGATCAACTTACAGGCAGGCTACCGGGGGAGGGTCGCCGCACTCCGCTTGAGGCTTAGTCCTCGTTGAGGGTAGTCCTCGTGCTTCAGATCGGCGCCCTCGACCGGAGCCTCGTGCTCGAACGGTATCCCGAGACCCTCAGGGTGTTCTCGCATGCACAAGCGTGAGCACAGGCTTCGGCTCCGAGGCTCCCGGCGAGCCCCGAAAGGAACTGGCATGCACTTCGTTGGCATCGACATCGCCTCCGAGACCCACGTTGTGGCCGTGGTGGACGAGTTGGGCAAGGCCACCGTCAAGCCGACTCCCTTCGACGAGGACTCGGCTGGCTACCAGAGGCTCCTTGCCCTCCTGCCCACATCGGATGAGACCCTGATCGGCATGGAGGCCACCGGCCACTACTGGCAGAACCTGTTCGCCCGCCTTGTCTCGGAGGGCTACAGCGTGGCGCTCATCAACCCGATGCGAACCCATAACTTCGCCGC
>JAMCTB010000023.1 GCA_023380955.1 Chloroflexota bacterium
CGGATGCAAAAGCAACCTCGTAGCGGCTAGGCGACGACAGGCCCGGCCGGTGCAGGACCGGCCGGGCCTGTCGTCCTCTCGGTGGTTACCTGGCGCCGGGCGCGGCTTCCAGGGGAATCTTCCCGGCCTTGCAGATGGGACAGCCGCCGGGCTCGTAGGTCTCGTGCTCCACCAAGCAGAAGGAAGGATACTTGAAGGTGACGTTGCCCCGATTCCAGATGGCGGCCACCCCAACCACCTCGCCGCCCTCCCTCTCCACGGCTTCTATCACCCTCATCGCCGACCCTCCGGTGTCCAGCACGTCCTCCACCACCAACACCCGCCTACCGGCGATCATGTCCACCACCGACGGCCGGAAGTAGCGGTTCTCCCGCTCTCCCTCGGCGTAGACGGCAATGGCCTTGGGCTCCAGGTAGTAGGCCACGAAGGGCGCCATCATCGCTCCACCCATGGAGGGACCCGTCACAACCTGGATCTTATCGGCGAAGTAGTGCTTTGCGATACGGTAGCAGAGCTTGCTGGACACATCGACGTTGGCCAGAACCCGATCCTTCTCCACGTAGACCGAGCCATGCAGTCCCGAGGAGTACTTGTAATGGCCTCCCTCAAACAGTGCCCCAGTGCTTGCGATCAGCCGATGGACCTGCTCCCTCTCCTCCACCTCAACACCTCCAGCGAGAGTCACCCCGCTAGTATACAACGATACCCGTGGACTTCCATCAGGCAGCTTTCCACGGTTGCGCCTGAACCCGATCTCAATCCCGAGGGGAGGTCGCGACATCGGCGCCGCAACGGCTATCGCCGGCCCAGAGCCACCACCCTTGGCCGTAGGACAAAGGTCCGCTTGTTCTCCTGCCTAGCCTGCTCCCACTGCTCCTTCAGTTCCGGCTCCCGGGTGTAGAACTCAGAGCCGCAGTTGATGCAGTACATCACCCAATCGAGGCCGATGGAGTCCCACTTTGCCAGTTTGCCACCACACCTCTCGCACTGCACGGTGATCACCGTCGAACCCTCCGACACGTTTACTTGCACTAATCCTATCCAGATCCAACGGCAAGCAGGCCAAGGCTGCGATGGGAAGCGGCTACGTTGGAGTCGTTGCTTTGATGCCGCTCCCTGCTGCTGCCCCATCGCAGGAAATCCGGTCGCTTCCGTGGTGGGATCGCTGGGGAAAGCCACTGGCAATAACCGGGTGGTAGATGTGCAAATTCCAGGCCAGTGCACCGGATCGAGCGAGCACCGCGGAGAGGGGGAGAAACGGGGAGGCGGGGACGCAGAGTCGTGCAGAGGTGGGGAAGCCGGCATTCGGTACCCGGCACTCAGGGGGTGCGGTCCAGCTCCTCCCGCACCGCTCGCGCAAGGGTCTGCAGCGTCACGGGTTTCGATAGGTAGGCACCAACCCCCTGCGCCTGGGCCTCGCGCACCCGGGCGGATTCCGCGAGACCCGACAGGAGGATTGCCCGCTGGCCGGGGTGGATCTCTCGTATGCGGCGGTAGGTTTCCGCCCCGTCGATGCCCGGCGGCATGACCATGTCCAGGATCAGGAGATCCACCGGCCGCTCCCCGACCTGGGCGACCGCCTCTTCTCCGCCTGCCGCGACCGCCACCCGGTATCCCAGCTTCCCCAGCAGCCGGCTCACCAGCTCCCGCTCAAGAGGGTCGTCGTCCACCACCATGAGGGTCTCGGTTCCGCCCTTCACGGGATCGCCGGGGGTTTCATCTCCGGCTTCCCTGGAAATGGGCAGGTAGACGCTGAAGGTAGTGCCCTTGCCCACCTCGCTCTCCAGGTCCAGGCAACCCCGGTGGTCCTCCACTATCGCCTGAACCACGCTTAACCCCAAACCCGAGCCGCGATGCCGGTCGGTTCGCTTGGTGGTGAAGAAGGCGTCGAAGATCCTATCCCGGATCTCGGCGGGAATACCGCAGCCGGTATCGCCGATAGTGAGGCGGACGTACTCGCCGGCCTCGATCCGGTTGTAGTGGCCGTAGGGTTGGTCCAGGTTGGGGTTCTCGGTCTTCAGGGTGACTACCCCCACTTCTTGCATGGCCTCCCGAGCATTGGAAAGCAGGTTGGAGATCACCCTCATCAACTGGGCCGGGGCCCCGGCTACCGGCAGGAGATCGGGATCCAGATCCAGCTCCACCGCCAGTGTGTCGGGCCGATCCTCCATCTGCATCACAGCCTGCTGCACCAACCGGTTGAGGTCGGCGGGCTGTTGGGCGATGTGTCCCCGCCTGCCCAGGGCCAGCAGGTCCCGATTGATTTCGGCCATCCGGCCGGCGGCTTCCATCATAACGTCGCAGCACTGCGAGGCAGAGTGCCCTGGCGGCAGCTCCATCTTTATCAGCTCCGGATAGGCCAGTAGCGGAGATAGCAGGTTGTTGAAATCGTGTGCCACCTGCCCCGCTATTCGCCCGGCCGTTTCCAGCCGATGGGCCCGCAGAAGCCGCTCCTCCATCTGCTTCCGTTCGGTGACGTCCCTGGCTACGGTCACCACACCGACCACTTCTCCGGTCTCCGATCGAAGGGGCACTTTGCGCACGTGGCAGACCCTGGCATCGTCCTCCTCCTCGTAGTCCAGTACCGTGCCGGAACTCAGCACCCGGGAGTCCTCCTCCATTACCCGCGGGCCCTTCACCGGCCCATGCAGCTGCAGAGCCGTTTTCCCCTGGATCTCTTCCTTGGGCCGGCCCAGCCTCCGGGCCATCTCCGAGTTCACCAACAGGTAGCGCCCCTGAGCGTCCTTGACGTGGATGACGTCGTCCACCGCCTCGACCAGGGTCCGGTACAGTGTCTCGCACTGGCGCAGCGCCTCCTCGGCCGAATAGCCATGGATCTCTTCCGCGCCTCGGTTCCGGAAGAGCACCTTCCCGCTGCCGTCGGCGCAGATGATGGCATCCTTCGTCGTCTGCGCGACGGAGCGCAAGGTGATGCCCCGGTACACCAGGTAATAGGAGAGGACTTTGAAGAGATGGCCCACAGAGTCCATTATCCCGTGAGGATCGGAGTCCAGGGTGAGACTCAACTCGGAAAGGATCGTGGCCACCATGGCACCGGTCAGCAGGAGATAGGCCGAGAGATCGACCTGGTGCCGCCGAGACCGTAGTCGTAGCAGGGCAACGAGTACCGTAAGGACGATGAGGTACTCGCCGGCAATCTCGAAGGGAGTCAGCCCCTTGCCCCCGACGAACCAGATGTGAAAGGCTTGCACCCACAGTATGCAGGCCAGCAGACCTCCGGTAACGACGGCGTACAGCGAGAGGACGACGGGCCGCGGGAACTCCCGCCGGAGAAAGAAAGTGGCCAGCAGGAGGGATACCGCCTCGACGAACCGTCCGGCTATCCAGAGCTGAGTGGGGACGTTCAGGTCGTAGGCCGGGTACTCGCCCATACCCTGGTAGGTCAGCAGGTGGGCGAAGTCGAGAAGAGCAGCGAAGGGGAGAGTATTGCCAAGGAACAGCGAGAAGCCGTTGCTCGAGTCGCTGGGAGCCCTCGTCGCCAGAGCCCAAATGGAGACGGCGACTGCGATGCCGAATCCTTCGACCGCGGCATGAAACAGAGGGTAACCATGGGTTGCCGCAATATGGAGGGCGAGGCCCGCGAGGAGGGCGGCCGCCAGCGCTGTGGTCCCCCAGACCCGGCAGCCGAGTTGCTCAACAGTTCTCACAATTGCCCCTCGGTGATCTGTGGCGATCGTAAAGCACTCCCCCTTCCCCTCAGGCCGTCCAGCAGGTGGGCTCCAACCCACAGATCGGGTGCCGGCGGTGGAGAAATGGCCATCAGGGGGAAAAGTTGGAGACCAGCGGCCTGGCTCTCAGGCTCGTCTTGGGAGATGGGCGGAAGCATACCAGTTGTGGAGAAGCGAACTGGCCACGGAGGAGGCGGCAGGGGTGTTGCCGCCTCCTCCGCGCCGTAGCAGCAGCTCCTCCGACGGCCACGCGTCGTGAAGCCGCTGGGAACTATCCCGCTGCCACGGACCTGAGCTTGGGCTGCTTGGGGGCCCCATCCGCCGCCCAATCGTCACTGCGGCGCTTCATGATCACCCGGGCCTCCTCCCCCAGCTTAAACTGAGCCACGACGGCTTGAAGCTCCTCGGCCATCTGCGCCAGCTCCTCGGCCTGGGCCACCATCTCCTCCGCCTGGCCGTTCATCTCCTCGGTGGAGGCGCTCACCTCCTCCGCGGCGGCGCTGGTCTCCTGGCTGACCGCGGCGATCTTGTCGACAGACCCACCTACCACCTGGCCGGAGGCGGCCATCTCCTGGGTGGCGGCGGTGGACTCCTCCACGACCGCCGAGATGGAGTCCATGAGATCGACCACCTGCCGAGAGGCAGCCTCCATCTCCTGGACGGCAGAGGCGATGTGAGTCATCTGGCTCGCGGACTCCTGGACCGAGGAGAGGATGTTCTTGAGGGCATCACCGGCTTCCTCCGCCAGTCGAGCGCCCGCCTCCACCTCCTGCGTACCCTGAGCCATCGCCTCCACGGCTTCCTGAGTTCCCCCCTGGACCTGAGCGATCAGGTCGGCGATCTCCTTGGTGGAGCGGCTGCTTCTCTCGGCCAGCTTCCTCACCTCGTCGGCGACGACCGCGAATCCCCGGCCGTGCTCCCCCGCCCTCGCTGCCTCGATGGCGGCGTTGAGGGCCAGCAGGTTGGTCTGCTCGGCGATGTCGTCGATGGCCTCCACGATGGAGCCGATCTGCTCCGAGTAGTTGCTCAACTCCCGGATCTTGGCTGCCGCGCTGGAGGTGGTGGCCTTGATCGCCGCCATGCCCTGGGCGGTCTTGTGGACCGATTCGGCCCCCGAAGAGGCAGCCCGGTGGGTTCCCTCAGCAGCCGTCGAGACCTCGTTGGAGGCACTGGCCACACGGGAGATGGAGCTACCCAACTGGGCGACGGACGCCGAGGCCTTTTCCACGGACTTGGCCTGATCCTGGGCCCCCCTGGCGATCTGGTCGATGGCACGGGACAACTGGCCCATCGAGGAGGAGGTCTCCTGGGTGGCCGAGGCCTGCTCTTGGCTCCCGCGGGCGACCTGCTGGATGGTGGTGGCTATCTGCTGAGTGGCGGAACTCGTTTGCTCGGAGGCCGCCGACAACTGCTGGCTGGCCTCGGTGAGGGACTGGGCCGAGGCGGAGACGCTTCCCACCATCTCCCGCAGATTGGCGATCATCCGCTCGAAGGCGATGCCCAGGGCGTCCCTGTTGGATCGAGGGGCCACCTGCTGGGTAAGGTTGCCCCGGGACACTGCTTCAGCCACCTCGGCCATACCCCGGACGTACTGGATCATGTTGCGGAAGGAATCGGCCATCTGGCCGATCTCGTCACCAGACTTGACCTTGATCTCCTGCTCGACGTCCCCCTGAGCCAGCCCGTCGGCCGCCTTGGCCATGGCCCTGACCCCGTTGGCGATAGCTCCCGAGAGGAAGAAGGCGATCCCGAAGCCGACCAGAACCGCCAGAACCACCAGGCCCACCATCTGCACGCGGGCACCTTCGTACGTGGCGACGCCATGGCTCTCCGAATCGTCGGCCTCTTTCACGTTCATTTCGATCAGCTTGTCCAGGGCGTCCGCCACCGGCACCAGCTTATCCCGCGCTGCCCCTTGGAAGAGGGTCAGCGCCTCTTGGTCCTTGCCCTCTTTCTTGAGTTGGAGAACCGTGTCCCGGTCCGCCTTGTAGGCGGACCACGCCGTGTTGAACTTTGATACCATCTCCTTCTCGGCTGGGAGCAGCTTCGCCTTGCCGTACTTGTCCATGTTCTCCAGCATGGTCTTGTCGTAGGCGGCGATCTTGCTCTCCGCTTCGGCTATCTTTGCCTTGTCCTGGGCCACCAGGGCCTCCAGGATGTTGACCCTCATCCGGTGAAGGCTTTCGGCGGCGTTGTCCATCTCTTCGATGGGCAGCAGGCTGTCCTCGTACATGGAGGTCATCAGCCCGCTAACCATCCCGAGGTTGGAAAGGCTGATCGCGCCGACTACGGCCATCAACACCAGGACGGCGGCGAAGCCCAACAGCATCTTGGCTCGCACGGAAAACCTCATTGGTATCAGTTCCTCCCCATCTTAATTACTGCGTCCGAGTTGGGGTTCCCAAAACGGACCCCGGGGGCCCGGGCACAGTAATACACCATCGGCACCCCAACCACCGGATCGTAGAGAAAAGGGCCTCTCCCACATTAACAATCGGTAATGACTATCATTAACAACTGTTAATCTTCCTTTCAGAAGCCGCCCGTACGCCCGCTCCGCTGCTATAATGGTCTGCTTCGGCCTCTCCGAGAGCTCCGGCAGCTCCCCGCTGCAACCACGTCACCCCGTCTCTGGTAGAAGGGAATCAAGGGAGCCAAGGTGACCAAGATCCTAGTGGTGGACGACCAGCCTCTGCTGTTAGACACCCTCCGCCGAGTCCTTGGCACAGTCGGCTTCGAGGTGCAGACCGCCGACGACGGCGAATCCGCCCTGAGGCTGGCGCGAGAAGAGCGCCCCGATCTGATCCTCCTGGACGTCGTACTACCGACGATCAGCGGGCTGGAGGTATGCCGCATCTTGAGGAAGGACAGCTCGGTGCCGATCTTGATGCTCACCGCCATGGACAAGGAAGTGGACAAGGTGGTCGGGCTGGAGATGGGGGCAGACGACTACCTGACCAAGCCTTTCAGCGTGCGAGAGCTGCTGGCGCGGGTGAAGGCACTGCTCCGGCGGGTCGAATGGGGACAACCGCTGGAGGAAACGGCGGTCTCCGCCGAGCCGGTGGTGGTCAGCCGATTGAGAGAGAACGGCGTGGAGGTAGACCTGGTCTCACGTAGGACCGTCCGCACGGGTGTCCCCGTCGACCTGAAACCGAAGGAGTTCGACCTGCTGGCTTTCCTGATGCACCATCGGGGGCAAGCCTTCCCCCCTGGACAGCTGCTGACGGAGGTGTGGGGGTACCAGGACACCTCCGATACCCGGACGGTGGTCGTCCACATCCGGCGGCTCAGGGAGAAGCTGGAGAACGATCCCTCCCAACCGAAGCTGATCCAGACGGTGAGGGGCGTGGGGTATCGCTTCTGGCAGTAGAGACGCGACACGTCGCGTCTGCACCACCATGGTGTGCCGCGTCTCTACCCTTTGAAGGAGCCCTGCAGCAGCTCCAGAAAGGCCGACAGGACCGGCGACAGATGCTTGTCCCGGTGCAGCAGGGTCAGGAAGGGTCGGGTCAGCCGGAGTCCACGCACCTGCACAGCCTTGAGGGCGCCGTACTGGAGCTCCAGGTCCACCGTGGCCCGGGAGACGATGGCAACCCCCAGCCCCGCCCGAACCGCCCGCTTGAGGGCCTCCGGGCTCCCCAGCTCGAGGGCCGGCTCCACCCGCACCCCCTGCTCCGCCAGCCGCCCCTGGACGATCTCCCGGGTGCCCGAGCCCGGCTCCCGCTCCAGGAAGGGCTCCTCCGGCAGATCCCCTACCGCCACCCACCCTCTCTCCGCCCATCGATGGCCGGGCGGGACGATCAGCACCAGCTCGTCGGTGTGGAAGGGTCGGGTCTCCAGCTCCGGATCGCTCACATCGGCCTCCACCAGCCCCAGGTCCAAGGTACCCCCCGCCACCTGCTCCGCGATCCGGTGGGTGGGCGCGATGTCCAGCACCAATCGCACCCCAGGGTGGGAGCGGCGGAAGGCGCCGAACAGCTCGGGAAGCAGGTAGTTGCCGATGGTCAGGCTGGCGCCCACCACCAGCTCACCGGAATCCAACCCCCGGAAAGCCGCCATGGTCCTGCGGGCGGCCTCAGCCTGGGTGAGGATGCGGGAGGCGTAGGCCAGCATGGACTTCCCCTCCTGAGTGAGCAGCACCCTCCTGCCCAGCCGCTCGAAGAGTCGCACCCCCAGCTCCCTCTCCAGGGCCTTTACCTGCATGCTGACGGTTGACTGAGTGAGGAAGATGCTCTCGGCGGCCCTGCTGAACCCCCCCTCGGTGGCCACAGCGTGGAAAGAGCGCAGCTGCTCGAAGTTCACCCCTCGCCTCCTATCGATTAGATGGATGGATTATATCAATTATATCTGCTTGATCGATACTGCCCGGACCCATAGAATGTCGGTGGAGGGGCAAAGCCCCTCGGCTCGTAGGGCCGGTTGTCCAAGCCTGGAGAAATCCACCGCGAAGTGAGCCGACAGAGCCGGGTTTCCCTGGCCTCTCGGCTCGCTTCGCGTTTTCGAGGACTGAAGCCATGAGAATCGCCTGGCCGACCCACACATGGTTCACCGGCACCAGCGATCTGGAGCGGGGCTGGCAGGAGCAGGTGATGCAAGAGGTGAAGCTGGGATCGCTCTCCGGTTTGAGCCGGCAGGAGATCGTCCGGCGGGTGGCCCAGAAGATGTACCGGCAGGACGCTCGTGATCTCGGCCCCCTGGTGGACCTCGGACTGTTCACCTGGGAGATCTACCTCCGGGATGCCGAGCTGACGGTGGACTGGCTGCTTCAGCAGCAGAACGCCCCCCAACGACGAGCCAAGAGCAACCAAGGGGTAGACGACTGATGGATCCAACGCAATTCATCCTGGCCGCCTTTGCGGTCTCCGCATTTGCTGGCGTCCTGGGGTCGCTGCTGGGACTCGGTGGCGGGATCATCGTGATCCCGGCGCTGACGCTGCTGTTTGGTGTCGACATCCGCTACGCCATCGGAGCCAGCATCGTCTCCGTGATAGCGACCTCCAGCGGCGCCACCGTCTCTCACCTCAAGGAGAGCATCGCCAACCTGCGGGTGGGCATGCTGCTGGAGACCGCCACCACCACCGGCGCCGTAGGCGGCGCCATGCTGGGGGCCTTCGTCACCGGCAGCGCCCTCTACCTGATCTTCGCGGTGATGCTCGCCTACTCGGCCGTTGCGATGTTTCACCGGCGCCACGCCGACCAGACCCCCAACCTGGCCAACGACCGCTGGTCGGAGCGACTGAAGCTGGGAGGCCAGTTCCTGGATCGCGCCAACGATCGAGTAGTGCGGTATGGCGTGGTGGGGGTGCCTGCCGCCATGGCGTTGATGTGGATCGCCGGAGTGGTTTCGGGCCTGCTGGGCGTCGGCAGCGGCACTCTGAAGGTCCCCGCCATGGACCTGGCCATGAGGCTCCCCATGAAGGTATCCACGGCCACCAGCAACTTCATGATCGGTGTGACGGCGGCCGCGGGGGCCGCCGTTCACTTCGCCCACGGAGACATAGTACCGTTGGTCGCGGCGCCCGTGGCCCTGGGGGTCCTGGTGGGGGCCTCCGGCGGGGCACGGCTTCTGGGCCGGGTCCAGAGCCATTCGGTACGGTTGCTCTTCGTCCTGGTCCTGGTCGTCATCTCGGTGCAGATGGCCGCCAGGGGCCTGGGGCTCACGGCTTGAGAGGGAGGTCAGACCCGTTGGCTTACGCAAGAAGGACCCGGTCATCGACGACGCTGGAGAGCGGCAGCCGGGTCACAGCCCAGAAAACCAAGGAACAGTTGCCCGTGTTGGAGGAAAAGGACCACGACCTTCAACTGGAGAAGGTGGTCGGCCACGTTCTGCGCTACGGATCCCTGGTGAGCGTCACAATCGTCGTGGTGGGCATCGCCCTGATGGCGTGGTCCGCCCTGTTCCGTTCTCAGGGGCTTCCAGCGGTCCCGACGGCGGGGTATGCCGCCCCCTTCCGCAGCCCGGCCGGTCTGCTGGCCGACTTGCGAGCCGGGGACCCTTCCGCCACGATCAGCGTCGGGCTGATGGTGCTGATCGCCACACCGGTCATCCGGGTGGCATCGACGGTGGTCTACTTCCTCCTCCATCGGGACAAGCCCTATCTGGCCATCACCAGCTTCGTCCTGCTGGTGCTGATCGCCGGCTTCCTCGTCGGAAGCGAGGGGTGAATTCGTAGTGCGGCACCTTGGTGCCGCTTTGGGAGGCGGCTTGACGCGGCGGGAATGCCGGGAGGGCGAGCCTCCTGGCGAGCCACCGGACAATCGCGAGGCCGGCTCGGCGGGAGCCTCGCCCTCCCGCAGAAACCCCTCGCCGTCGCGCTGCCCCCACCCTGGGCGTGCACGACGTTTCGCACCGCCTTGGTTTGGGGCGGTGCCAAGCCACCGCACCCCAGGTCAGATTCGGTAGGTCTCGAACAGCCTCTTGTCCGCCTCGCCCAGGACGTCGGCGAACACCTCCACGTAGGACTCCAAACCCGAGTTCTTCAGCTTCTTCTTCAGCAGCTCGTCCAGCTGGAAGAGGCCGGCCGCGTTCAGCATGTGCACCGTGATGCGGATCGGCTTGGTCTCCCCCTCCTCGATCTCCAGGTTGTCGATGGCGGCGGCGGAGACCGAGTGGATGTTCATGTGACCCGCCTCGAAGGCGATGCGGCTGCGCCCCTTGGCCATGTCCAGGGCATCACCCAGCCGGATCGTCCCCGCCTCGAGGGTCAGGGGGCGGCCGTCACTGCGGTGGTTCAATATGGCGTGCAGCACCTCGGAGACGATCACCCTTCTGGCGATCGGGAGATAGATCCCATCCAGTAGCTCCATCGCCTTCCCATGAGCGATGAACAGCCCCATCTCTTCGTGGTTGACCCGGTCTATGGACATCCCCACGTCGTGGAGCAGGGAGGCTAGGACCACCACCACCTCAGCATCCTCGTTGGTCAACTGGTGGTTCGTGACGACGCTGGGGACCAGACCACCGGCCATCAGCATGCGGAGCAGCCGGAGGGAGATGTTGACGACAATCTGCATGTGGATCGGGCCGTGGTCGCTCATCCCCAGCCGATCGACGGCGTTGATGTTCTGGCAGCGCCATATGGTGTGCAGGTCTTCGTCGGCGTTGATGCGGGCCAGAAGCTGCTGCAGGGTGGGGTTGTGCCGGGCGGGCAGCCGGATCATCTCCGAGGGATGGAGCGGCTCGGTGCCCACCGGCGTGGACTCCGGTTGAGGCAGCGGGAAACCCTCCACCCGACGGATCTCCGGTTTCGGTCCGGTCTCCTGAGCCATAGCTACACCTCCAGCTGCATACTGCCCCCTGGGCTTGCACCCATAGGCTACGACGAGGACAGTCAGGGATGCAAGGGCTTCAGGATCGCAGGATCGCTAGACCCCATCGGTGGAGAAGCTTCCCCCCCACTGGCCTGTCTCTTGCCGGATGTTGTCGTAGATGCCTCTAGAGATCGTTAACCAGACGTTAACATACCGTTGAAGGCCCGTTAAAGCGCACCCGATAGCATGATGGTCGAGACAAGAGGTAAAGATCTCCAAAGGAAAGAAGGAGCAGAAAGGAAAACATGCTAAGAGGATCGAGAGCATCTTCGGCTTCAACGACGATCTCTACGAGAGGATGGAGGGTCCTGCTGGCCGGAGCCTTCGCCGTGATGCTGATCGGAGCCGCGGCGTGCAGCGGGGGAGCCGCCCCGGTCACAGCACCCTCGAACACGGCCTCTCAGTCCGGGCAATCAGCGGCAGGGACCGGAGGATCGGCCAAGGAGATGACCGGGGCTGGAGCCACCTTCCCCTACCCCCTCTACTCCAAGTGGTTCGACGTCTACAACAAGAAGGCGGGCGTCCAGATCAACTACCAGTCGGTCGGTTCGGGCGCCGGCATCCAGCAGCTGTCCCAGCGGACCGTCGACTTCGGCGCCAGCGACGCCCCCATGACCGACGAGCAGCTCAAGGCAGCGCCCGGCGAGGTGCTGCACATCCCGACGGTGATGGGCGCCGTGGTAGTGACCTACAACCTGGCTGGGGTCGACAAGGGATTGAAGCTCACCCCTGACACCCTGTCGGGCATCTTCCTGGGCAGCGTCAAGAAGTGGAGCGATCCCAGGATCGCCGCCGATAACCCGAACGTCAAGCTGCCCGATGCGGACATCGCCGTGGTGCACCGGTCCGACGGCAGCGGCACCACCAACATCTTCACCGACTACCTGAGCACGGTGAGCCCCGAATGGAAGAGCAAGGTCGGCAAGAGCACCTCGGTCAATTGGCCGGTGGGCCTTGGGGCGAAGGGGAACGAGGGCGTCGCGGGCCAGGTGAAGCAGACCCCAGGATCGATCGGCTACGTGGAGCTGGCCTATGCGGTCCAGAACAAGCTACCCTACGCCTTCATGAAGAACCAGGCGGGCCAGTTTGTGGAGCCGACCCTGGAGTCCACGACGTCGGCGGCGGCAGGGTCCGCGTCCAACATGCCGGAGGACCTGCGGGTTTCGATCGTGAACGCCCCGGGCGAGAAGTCCTACCCCATAGCGGGCTACACCTACATCCTGGTCTACAAGGATCAGCAGGATCCGGCCAAGGGAAAGGCGCTGGTGGACTTCCTCTGGTGGGGGATCCACGACGGAGAGCAGTACGCCACGGGTCTGCTGTATGCACCACTGCCGAAAGAGGTGGTCACCAGGGACGAAGCCAAGATCAAGTCCATCGCCTCCCAGGGGAAGCCGCTGTACCAACAGTGACGGGGATAGGGGCGAGGGCTTAACTCCCCTCTCCCCCTGGGAGAGGGTCGGGGTGAGGGCTGTCTGGTTGGCAACGTCTCAGCCCTCACCCGCCCTTCGGGCGGCCTCTCCCAGGGGGAGAGGCGACTTGGGAAGAGAGGTGCAATGACTGAAAACGCGGCTCGCGCAGTTCAAGTAGAGAAGCTTGGACTGAAGACCAGGGTGGGCAACAGGGGAGACACAGCCTTTCGTGGGGTCGTGACTCTCCTGGCCTGTGGCATTCTGGCCCTCGTGGCCTTGATGGTCATCAAGATGGCCGACGGCTCCATGCCGGCCATCCAACGGTTTGGCCTCGGGTTTCTCTGGGGCACCACCTGGGACCCGGTGGCCCAGGAGTTCGGGGCGCTGCCCTTCATCTTCGGCACCGTGGTTTCCTCGTCGATCGCCCTGCTCGTAGGAGGACCCATCGGCCTGGGCGCCGCCATCTACCTCTCGGAGCTGGCCCCAGACTGGCTGCGCAACCCGGTGTCCTTCCTGGTGGAGCTGCTGGCGGCGATACCCAGCGTGGTATACGGCCTCTGGGGGGTCTTCGTCATGGCACCCTGGCTGCGCTCAGCCCTGGAGCCCCTCCTGAGCCGAAGCCTCGGCTTCCTGCCACTCTTCCAGGGCCCCAGCTATGGCATAGGGATGCTGGCCGGCGGACTGATCCTGGCCATCATGATCCTCCCCACCATCACCGCTGTCTCCCGGGACGTGATGAGGGCAGTGCCCAGAACTCAGCGGGAGGGCATGCTGGCCCTGGGGGCGACCCCATGGGAAGTGATATGGGGAGCGGTCATGCCCTATGCCCGCTCCGGCATCCTTGGATCGGTGATCCTCGGGCTGGGCCGGGCCCTGGGAGAGACCATGGCCGTGACCATGGTGATCGGCAACCGTCCCGACATCTCCGCCTCCCTTTTCGCCCCCTCCTACACCATGGCCAGCGTCATCGCCAACGAGTTCAGCGAGGCCACCTACAACCTCTACCTATCGGCACTGATAGAGATCGGCCTCGCCCTCTTCGGAGTGACGCTCCTGCTGAACGCCCTGGCCAGGCTGCTCGTCTGGCGGACGGCTCGCATGCCGGCAGGAGGGGGATGATGTCAGAGAGAGGCTTGACGGTAACCAGGACCAGCCATCTTCGGCGCAGGGCCATCAATGGGGTCATGCTGGGGCTCACCCTCGCCAGCACCGGGCTGGCCATCGCCTTCCTATTCAGTGTGCTGGGATGGGTGCTGGTGCAGGGAGGGTCCGCCCTGAACCTGGACTTCTTCACCCAGCTGCCCAAGCCGGTGGGGGAGCCCGGCGGCGGGATGGGGAACGCCATCCTGGGCACCCTGATCCTGCTGGCCCTGGCATCGCTGATCGGGATCCCCATCGGCCTGGGAGCCGGCATCTACCTGGCCGAGTACGGCGGTGGGAGACTGGGAACGGCCATCCGTTTCCTCACGGACGTGCTGACCGGTGTCCCCTCCATAACCATCGGGATCTTCGCCTACACCATGGTGGTGCTGCCGATGCGCGGCTTCTCGACCCTGGCAGGTGGCTTTGCCCTGGCCATCATCATGATACCGACGGTGACTCGGGCCACCGAGGAGATGATGAAGCTGGTATCAGGGTCGCTGAGAGAGGCCTCGCTGGCCCTGGGGATACCCCAATGGAAAACGGTACTGAGGGTGGTGGTGCCGACGGCCATGGGCGGGATAGTCACGGGGGCTATGCTGGCCGTCGCCAGGGCGGCAGGCGAAACCGCCCCGCTGCTGTTTACCGCCTTCGGCAACCGCTTCTGGTCCACGGCCCTGGATCGCCCTATCGCGGCGCTACCGCTCCAGGTCTTCACCTACGCCCTATCCCCCTACGACGATTGGAGGGCTCAGGCATGGGCCGGGGCCTTCGTCCTGGTGGCCCTGGTGCTGGCGATCAACGTGGTGGCCCGCTTCTTCGCCCGCGGAATACGCAGTCAATGAGGTGACGAATGTTGGATGTCAAACCCCGGATCTCGGAGAATCAGCCCCAGCTGCAGGGGGTGCAAGCGGCTGGCAAGCGGGTGGAGATCCAGGATCTGAGCGCCTGGTATGGGGAGAAGCTGGCCATCGAGGAGGTCAGCCTCTCCGTCGAGCCGAACAGGGTAACGGCCATCATCGGTCCCTCCGGCTGCGGCAAGTCGACGCTGATCCGCTGCATCAATCGGATGCACGAGGTAGTGCCGGGCGCTCGAGTGGCCGGGAAGGTGCTGCTGGACGATGATGACATCTACGCGCCGGGGATCGATCCGGTGATGGTGCGCCGGCGCATCGGCATGGTGTTTCAGAAGGCGAATCCCTTCCCCACCATGTCGATCTTCGACAACGTGGCGGCCGGCCTCCGGCTGAACGGCCTCGCCAATCGGCGGGAGTTGCCTGCCATCGTGGAGAAGAGCCTGCGGCAGGCGGCCCTGTGGGACGAAGTGAAGGACAAGCTGAGCCAGCCCGGGACGGCTCTGTCCGGTGGCCAGCAGCAGCGGCTCTGCATCGCCCGCGCCCTGGCCGTCGAACCGGACGTGCTGCTGATGGACGAACCGGCCAGCGCCCTGGATCCCGTGGCCACCCTTCGGATCGAAGAGCTGATGCAGGAGTTGAAGCAGAGCTACACCATCGTCATCGTGACCCACAACATGCAGCAGGCGGCACGGGTATCCGACCACACAGCCTTCATGCTGGCGGGCGAAGAACGGGTGGGGAGGCTGATAGAGTTTGGCGAGACGAACCGGCTGTTCACCAACCCGAAAGACAGGCGAACCGAGGATTACATCACGGGGAGATTCGGATAGGGCATCAGGGAATGATTGATGCGGCAGATCCAACCGAGCTACACTGACGATGTGGCCGGACTCGACGTAGGGCGATCAACCGAGAAGCATCACAGGGAGGGAAAAGAGGCGATGACCACCACCCGAGCCACTTTCGACCGCCAACTGGCAGGGCTGAAGGACGACGTGCTGATCCTGGGCAGCATGGTGGACAAGGCCATCGCCCGCTCCGTCGACGCGCTCAAGCGTCGCGACAGGAACGAGGCGGAGGTGATCATCTCCGACGACATGAAGATCAACCGCAAGCGGTTCGAGATCGAGGAGAAGTGTCTACTGCTGCTGGCCACCCAACAGCCAATGGCCAGCGACCTGCGGGTGATCGCGGCCGCCATGCACATCATCACCGACCTGGAGCGGATGGCGGACCACGCGGAGGGGATCGCCAAGATCAACCTGATGCTGGGGGAAGAGCCACTGATCAAGCCGCTGGTCGATATCCCCCTGATGGCCGACAAGGCCCGGGAAATGCTGCGACGGAGTCTCGACGCCTTCGTGGCCCGAGACGTCGAGGGAGCGAAGCTGCTGGCCTCCGAGGATGATCAGGTGGACGCCCTGTACGACCGGGTCTATCGGGATCTGCTGCGGATAATGATCGATGATCCCAACACCATCACTCGAGCCACCTATCTCCTCTGGGTCGCCCACAACCTGGAGCGGATCGCCGACCGGGTAACCAACATCTGCGAGCGGGTGGTCTTCATGGTCACCGGCCAGATGGAGGAGACCAACGTGTCGAAGTACTGAGTGCTGCTATAATCCTATCGGAGGTGCAGCATCCAGTGGCGAAGATCCTGGTGGTGGACGACGAGCGGATCCTGCTGGATACCCTTCGGTACAACCTCTCCAAAGCCGGCTACGAGGTGAGGACCGCCGCCGACGGCGAGGCCGCCCTGAGGGTAGCCCGGCAGGAATCCCCGGACCTGGTCCTCCTGGACGTCATGCTCCCCAAGCTCGATGGCTTCGACGTGTGTCGCACTCTGCGGCAGGTAAGCTCGATCCCCATCCTCATGCTGACTGCCAGGGACGAGGAGATCGACAAGGTACTCGGCCTTGAACTGGGGGCAGACGACTACCTCACCAAGCCCTTCAGCATGCGAGAGTTGATGGCGAGGGTGAAGGCGCTGCTGCGACGGGCGGAGATGGTGCAGCCCGACGAGGAGCGCCCGACGGGCAAACCGCTGCGGGAAGGGGAGCTGGAAGTCGACCTCGTCTCCCACCAGGCTACCCGCGGCGGCAATCCTCTCCATCTGAAGCCCAAGGAGTTCGACCTGCTGGCCTTCCTGATGGGCCACCGAGGGCAGGCCTTCTCTCGAGATCAGCTGCTGCAGCAGGTGTGGGGATACGACTACGCCGGCGACACCCGAACGGTGGACGTCCACGTGCGATGGTTGAGGGAGAAGGTGGAGGTCAACCCTTCGAAGCCGGAGCTGATCGAAACGGTGAGGGGCGTTGGATATCGATTCAAAGGATAGAGAGGCGAGATCTCGCGTCTCTACACGGTTCATGCCCACCAGCCTCCGTTCCCGCATCGCCATAGCCTACGCCACCCTGATGATCCTGTGCGTAGGCGCCTTGAGTCTCTACCTGGTGGAGGTTGGCCAAGGCTCCTACATGGCCACCCTGCACCAGGGCGTGGAGGGTCAGGCGAAGCTGGTGGCCGTGGCCGTGCGCCCCTACCTGACCGACCATCGCCCAGAGGCCGAGATCGATGCCCTGGCCAAGCGGCTCGGCCAAGAGACCGGGGTCCGGGTTACCATCATCGACCGAACGGGGGTGGTGCTGGGGGATTCGGAGCACGACCCCCTCACCATGGAGAACCACGGCCAGCGGCCGGAGGTGCGGGCGGCCCTGGAGAGCGGCAGCGGCGAATCCCAGCGCCAGAGCGCCACGGTCGGCTACAACACCCTGTACGTAGCGGTTCCCATCCACGACGGCGACCAGCTGCTGGGGGTGGCACGCGTCGCTCTGCCCTTGGCGGAGGTCAACCAGGCTTCGCTCGAGATCGTCAGGGCCATAGGGCTGGGAGGGCTGGTGGCACTGGTGTTGGCCATCCTCCTGGCATTGGTCATCGCGCGGAGCGTCACCGGCCCCGTGGAGGAGCTGACCTCCGTGGCCGGCCGGGTCGCCGAGGGAGAGCTGGACCGGCGAGTTAGGGTCTACTCCCGGGATGAGGTGGGGCGGCTGGGCAGGGTCTTCGATCTGATGGCGGACAGACTCCAATCCACCATCAAGACCATCTCCTCGGAGAGGAACACCCTGGCAACCGTCCTCGCCACCATGGCCGATGGGATCCTGATCGTGGACCACCAGGGGCGGGTCGTGCAGGCCAATCGGGCGGCCGACCTGCTGCTGGGGGCGGCTACCTCCTCCCTGGAGGGGAGATCCTTCGTCGAGGCGCTGCGGGACCACGAGCTGAGCGCCGTCCTCCAGAGGTGCCTGCAGCAGGCAACCCCTCAGAGCGGGACGGCCGAGGTAGGGTCCGGCCGTAGATTCCTGCGGATCGTGGCGACCCCCCTGCGCGGGAAGCAGGAGGGGGCCCTGGCTCTGCTCCAGGATCTGACCGAGATCCGGCGAACGGAGGCCATTCGTCGCGACTTCGTCGCCAACGTCTCCCACGAGCTGCGGACGCCCCTGGCCTCCCTGAAGGCGCTGGTGGAAACCCTCGAGGAGGGCGCCCTCGACGAGCCCGAGGTGGCCCGAGACTTCCTCTCCAAGATGCACGTGGAGCTGGACGGACTCACCCAGGTGGTGAGCGAGCTGCTGGAGCTGTCCCGGATCGAGAGCGGGCGGGCAGCCCTGGCCCTCCGGCCCGAGGAGGTGGGGCCGATCGTGCGGGAAGCGGTGGAGCGGCTGGCTGCCCAGGGCGATCGGGCCGGCTTGAAGCTATCGATGCAGCTGCCTCCGTCGCTGCCCAGGGCCGTGGCGGATCGAGAGAGGATCCGCCAGCTACTGGTGAACCTGATCCACAACGCCGTCAAGTTCACCCCGGCGGGCGGTGAGATAGTCGTGGGTGCACGCCACGAAGGGGATCGGGTCCTGATTTCCGTTGCCGATACGGGCGTGGGCATCTCTTCGGAGGACCTTCCCCGCATCTTCGAGAGGTTTTACAAGGCCGATCGCTCACGATCCGGCGGCGGCACCGGGCTGGGACTGGCCATCGCCAAGCACCTGGTGGAGGCCCACGGCGGCCGGATCTGGGCCGAGAGCGTAGAGGGAAAGGGCTCCACCTTCACCTTCAGCCTGCCCACGGCCGAGAGTGCTGAGTCCTAGGGGCCGCAAACGACGGATGGCCATGACTGAAGAGGACCCCAGTCATGACCATCCTTGCCCTATCTAGAAGTTGTTACAGTCGGCTCCGCTTATCCCCGCCTTCCCGGGAAGCAGCACACTGGAGGAACAGGGTAGAACGAAGAGAAGGTCGTCTCTCTACTGGCTACCTCTCCGCAACAACGGGATTCCGTAGCGTACCCACACCCCCCACTTCAATCTCAACCACGTCTCCAGGCTCCAACAGGCCAACTCCTGGGGGTGTGCCGGTGAGGATGACATCGCCGGGCAGCAGGGTCATGCTCTTGGATATCCAGCTGATCAGCTTCGGCACCGAGTGGATCAACAGCTTGGTGCTGGAGGACTGGCGGACCTCACCGTTCACCCTAGACTCCACCTTCAGGTCGCTGGGGGCCAGCCCCGGGGCGACAAAGGGACCCAGCGGGCAGAAGCTGTCGAAGGACTTTGACCTGGCATACTGGACCTCCTTCTTCTGGAGGTCCCTATCCGTCAGATCGTTGCCACAGGTGTAGCCGAAGACGTACTGGAGGGCATCCTCAGGCTCGACGTTCTTCGCCGTCTTTCCGATGATTACGGCCAGTTCAGCCTCGTGGCTGAGCCGCTGGGTAATGGCAGGCCTGACTATCGGCTCACCATGAGCAACAAGGGCAGTGGGAGCCTTCAGGAAAATCAAGGGATCGAAGGGCTGGATCTCCTTCAGTTCGTCGGCGTGGCCCACGTAGTTGTAGCCCACCGCCACTATCTTGCTGGGCGTGCAGGGAGGGAGGATCTTCACATCGCCCAAGGAGAACTGCTGCCCGTTGGGGCTGAACTCCCCCATCGGATCGCCGTCGATGGTAACGACGGTGTCCCCCTCCACAAGCCCATACCGGGCTGGGGAGCCGTTAGCAGAAAACCTCAACAGCTTCATCTCTAGCAAGCCTTCCTGACTATATCTCTTCGGCGGTGATAGGGTTCTTCAAGGTACCGACGCCCTCTATCTCGGTGATCATCAGGTCGCCGGGCTTCATGTATGTGTGAGGGTTGCGGTCCTTGGCGAGGCCGCCTGGGCAGCCGGTAGCCACGACGTCTCCAGGCTCCAGCGTAAACACCTGGGAGCAGAAAGCCACCAACTGCGGGATGTTGTACACCAACTGGTTGGTGTTGGAGTTCTGGAGCACCCGATCGTTCACGGTCAACTTGACGCCCAGATTGTGGGGATCGGGCACCTCATCCTTGGTCACCAGGTAGGGGCCCATGGGGGCAAAGGTGTCGAAGGACTTGCCGCGCAGGTTCTGGCCGTCCTTCTTGGTCAGATCGCTGGCGCTCACGTCGTTGAAGGCCATGTAGCCCGCGATCACGTCGTAGGCCTGCGCCTCGGGGACGTGCTTGCACCGCTTGCCGACCACGAAGGCCAACTCCGCCTCGTAGCCCAGGGCCTGGGTCATTCGCGGATGGATCACTGGATCGAAGGGCCCAGTCACGGCATTGGCGTACTTTCCGAAGATGCGAGGCTCCGAAGGGGGCTGAATCCCCGTCTCGGCCAGCATGTCGTGGTAGTTGTGGGCGGCGCAGATCAGCTTGGCCGGCCGCAGGATCGGCGGGCCCAGCTTCACCTCGGCCTCGGCGTACACCACCTGTTCACCCCTCGGCCCCACTACCTCGGCCCCGGCGAGGAGCCACTCCCGCACCTCGGCCAGCACGGTCGCGGCGTCCTTCATGGCCCGATCGCCGGACTCCAGGAACAGCACCATCTCCGAGGGGATGAGGACGTCGGCCAGGGCGTAGGGTCTTGGCTCACCGTCTCGAGCCAGGCGACCCGCCAGGGCCATATTCAGATCGACGATCTTGTCGTCTAGTTTGGCTCCCAACCTGCTGACACGACCTGCATAGAAGGTTGCGAATCTCACCACTTACTCCTTTGAGTGATATGTGTCATCAAACGCGGACCACGATGGCCTCCGCCATCTCCCTGGTGCCTGCTCTACCCCCGAGATCGTAAGTAACATGGATGCCATCGCGAACAACCGCTGCCACGGCTGACTCGATCCTATTCGCGGCATCAACCTCGCCGAGGTGCCGAAGCATGAGAGCGCCGGTGAGGATCATGGCACCGGGGTTAACCTTGTCCAGCCCTGCATACTTGGGCACACTACCGTGGACGGACTCGAACACCGCGGCGCCATCGCCGAAGTTCCCACCTGGGCCCATCCCCAACCCACCGGCCAGGGCCGCAGCCAGGTCCATCACAAGATCCCCGTACACGTTGGGCATCAGCAGTACATCGTACTGCTCGGGCTTCAAGACCAGTTGCATGCACATGTTGTCGACCATGCGCTCTTCAAACTCCACCTCCGGGTAATCCTGGGCCACCTGCTGGGCGGTCCGGAGGAAGAGGCCATCGGTAAGCTTCAGGATGTTTGCTTTGTGAAGGACGGTGACCTTCTTACGCCCCTCTTGTCGAGCATACTCGAAGGCGAAGCGGGATGCTCTCTCCGCCCCCCGGCGGGTGATGAACTTCAGCGCCACTGCCGCGTCCTCGCCCACCTTCTGTTCAACCCCCTGGAAGGTGTCCTCCATGCTCTCCCGGATCGCCACCAGGTCCACCTGTTCGAAGCGGGACCTGACGCCGGGATACAGCTTGGCCAACCGCAGGTTCGCGTAGAGGTCCAGCTCCTTGCGCAGGGTCATGTTGGGACTCGGGAAACCCTTGCCCACAACGTTGGTTAGAGGCCCCTTCAACGCCACCCGGTTGCGCCGGATGGACTCCAGGGTGACCGCCGGAACGGGGCTACCGTGCTCCGGGATCGCCACCTGGCCGCCGGGGGCTTCCTCCCACTCGATCTCGACTCCGGTAGCGTTGACGACCTGGATCGCCGCCGCCACCACCTCGGGACCGATCCCGTCCCCAGGTATATAGGTCACTCGGTACACTGTCTTGCTCCCAGCAAAGAATGGTCACACGATTGCCGTTCCGGGAATCGTGTTGCCTTGTGTGAAGCAGATCGCCGTTCTACGGCAGCTTCAGCATCAGCACGCTGCTAAACAGGAAATAGGTCGAGGCGACGTAGACCACCGGCACGGCCGTCAGTTGGATCAGATTCCGGACGCCGCCCAGCAGCAGCATCACCAGTATCAGCGCCGCCGTGCTGACGATGTAGCCCAGCGGCTCGAACAGCAACAGGTACGCGGCGGCGATGACCAAGGAGACGAGGGCCAACTGCCACCTCCCGCCCTCGACAGGTTTGTACGGGCTCCTGAGCGCTCGCACCATGACGGCGAGAGCGCAGAGCCCCATCAGCGTCGCCATGAGCCGCGGGTACATGGCCGGTCCGGGGTCCGCCGCATTGGCTGCGGACTGGAAACTCCCCGCGAGGACAAAGGCCACCACCGCCGTGGACAAGAATACGGCTCCGACCAGCAGTTCGCCTATCTTCATAGAAGTTGCCCTTCCAGTGCCGGGTTGGGGCCTGCACCAGGACCTTTCTTAGGGGTTTCCGGCCGCCAAGCTGAGCGAAGCGAAGCATCTTCATGAGCAGGACATAGGATCCTTCGCTTGCGCTCAGAATGGCAGGCAAGGGATGCTGAGACCTACCGCGGCTACTTCTTGGTAAGCCCGATCTCCTTCAGCAGCTCAGTGGTGTCCTTGAACTCCTTCTGGACGGAAGCCGTGAACTCCTCGGGCCCCATGTAACCGTTCATCTGGTTGGTGTTCTTCATGTATTCCAGCCAGCCCGGCTCGTCCATGGCCTTCTTGAAGTCGGTGTGCAGGGTGTCCAGCACCTCCTTGGAGATACCCTTCTTGGCGAAGATGCCCCGCCACTGGGTCAGGGTCACGCCGTAGCCCAACTCCTTGAAGGTTGGGGTGTCCTTCAGGGCCGGCAGCCGAGTGGCACCGGTATGCACCAGAGGGGTGGCCTGGCCGGCTTCCACAAAGGAGTAGATGCTCGCGGGCGCGGTGCTGACCGCATCCACGTGCCCGCCGAGACCCGCGGTGACCGACTGGGAGCCGCCATCGTAAGGCACCCACTTGAAGGTGAACCCCGCCAGCTTGGCGAAGAGCAGGGCCGTCAGATGCTGCCCGGAAGCGGTCCCATTGCCACCGATGGTCAGTTTGCCGGGGTTGTCCTTGGCGTACTGAATCATCTCCTTGACGTCCTTGAACCGGCCCGTCTTGGTGATCAGGATGAAGGGATCCTGCTGGGTTCGGATAATGAATTGAAAGTCGTCCAGGCTGAACTGGCCCTTCAGGTCGGTGTTGAGAACGCCGGTGATGGCTGCCGTGGTGGCACCGATGGTGTAACCGTCGGCGGGAGCAGCCTTCATCGCCGCGAACTGAACCCCGCCGCTACCGCCGGTCTTGGTGGTGACAACGATCGGTTGGCCCAAGAACTTCTCGGCGTTCTTGCCCAACTCGCGGGCCATCACGTCGGCCGGCGACCCGGCGCTGGAGGCGTTCAGAAGCTCGATGGGCTTGGAGGGATAGCCCTTGCCGGCTGCTTCCTTCGCGGGTGCGCCTTTGGACACGGCCGGCGCGGCCTGGGTGGGCTCGGACTTCTGACTCGACTGGGGGCTGGAGGATCCGGTGGAGGCTGTCGGTGCCGGTGAACCAGAGCAGGCGACTGCGCCAAAAGCCAGCAGGAGAACCACTATCCAAGCAACCATAGACCGCTTGCGCATGATGTCCTTCCTTTCCCTTTCCGTTTTGGAGAATTGGGTTCCCAGTAGACTAGCTGTCACAGCCGACCCTCCATGGGGTCGGCCACCTCCTGGCCAAGCTCGACAGTGCGGGCTGCCATCTGTCGCCAGGCCTTGACCTCGCGATGGACCTGGTAGGCCAGAGAAGCCAGGGTTAGCCCAAGCACCACCGCGCTGATCGGCCGGCTGAAGAAGATGGCGAGGCCTTCGTCGGACACGATCAAGGAACGCCGGAAGTTGGTCTCCATCGTTGGTCCGAGCACCATTGCCAGCACGATAGGAGCAACAGGGAAGCCGAACTTGCGAAGCAGGTAGCCGAGTACGCCGAAGAACATGGCCACCCACACCTGGAACATCTCACCTGATTCCGCATAGGCCGCCAGCAAGCAGACGGCGAGCACGATCGGCATCATTATCGCCTTGGGAACGGCGACCACCTGAGTCCAGAGCTGCGTGCCGGCCAACCCGATAATGGTCATCATGATGTTGCCGATCATCAGGCTGGCGAAGAGCCCGTACACCAGAGGAGCCTGCTTCACAAACAGCATGGGGCCAGGCTGCAATCCCTGGATGGTGAGAGCGCCGATCATGATGGCGGTGGCAGCCGAACCGGGTATGCCCAGGGTCAGCAGTGGGACCAGGGCGCCGCTAACCACGGCGTTGTTGGCGGCCTCCGGGGCCGCCACCCCCTCCAAAACGCCGGTGCCAAACAGCTCAGGATGCTTGGAGGCTCGCCGCTCCTCGTTGTAGGCAATGAAGGAGGCGACGGCCTTACCCGAGCCGGGGAACAGGCCGATTACGAAGCCGATGATGCTTCCACGCACGATGGCTCCCCAGGTCCCCAAGGTCTCCTTGAGGGTTGGAAGAGCCCCGGATACCTTCATCGCGGACAGGTCCTTCTCCCAGATCTCCTCCATGGTCATCAGCACCTCGGAGATGGCAAAGAGGCCAACCAGACCGGCGATGAAAGGGATCCCCTCGAAGAACTGCATGGTGAAGGTGTAACGCGGGGTACCCGTGATGGGATCAATGCCGATGGAAGTGACGAGCAGACCGAAGGTGACCGTCATCAACCCCTTGACCACCGACCTGCCCGCAAGGCTCGCCACCACCGTCAGGCCGAAGACTGCCAGGGCAAAGTACTCAGGCGGGCCGAAACTGAGGGCCACGCTAGCCAGGGGCACGGCCACCACGATAAGGGCGACGGTGGTCACCAACCCGGCGATTCCGGAGGCGATGATGGAGATCCCCAGGGCTTTGGCAGGCTGGCCCTTCTGAGCCAACGGGTAACCGTCGAAGCAGGTCGGCGCGGCTCCCGCCTCTCCCGGAACGTTCAGGGTAATGGAGGTTATCCCGCCTCCGTACTCTGCCGCCCCGTACAGGGAGGTGAGGAAGATCAGACTGGTGAGCGGAGAGAGGGTGAAGGTAAAGGGCAGCATCAGGGCGATCGTCATGGAGGGGTTCAACCCCGGCAGCGCTCCCACCGCATAGCCCACCAGCGATCCGAGGAAGAGAGCGATCAGGTTCTGCCATTGAAGGGTAACCTGGAAACCGTTGAGCATCTGTTCAAGCATCTATCATATCCTGCCCCAGCTCTCGAGAGTGGACCCGGCGCCGCTAACAGTTGCTCTTAGCCTTTATTGCTGTCCCACCTCCTGGAAGAGATCTAGGGTGATGCCCTCAACGTGCGCACGCATTACCGCCTTGGCCCTCCGTGCATCTCCTTTCTCGATGGCATCGTAAAGCCTGACGTGCTGCTCATGGTATTTGAAGGGCAGACCTGCTCCGCTCAGCCCCTTCTTCTTGACCTCATACCAGATGGGTCCGCTCATTCTCTCGACGATGGGGGACATGGAAACATAGAGGATGTCGTTGTGAGCGGCCTTGGCAATGGCCAGGTGGAAGGCCCGGTCGCCGTCTACCGGGTGGCGCCCAGCCACCAGCTCCGCAGCCATGTCGTCCAGGATGGCCTTGATGCTCTTGAGATCCCCGTCGGTCCGCTTTCGGGCCGACAGCTCGGCAAGGCTTGGCTCAATGGCGAGCCGGGCCTCGAGAATCTCCAAGGGGCTGTCCTCCTTGGACAGGAGCAGCTCCGCGAACCCGTCGTGGGGCTGGGCCACGAAGGCCCCACCACCCGCCTTGATCCTGATGAGGCCTAGGGCCTGAAGGGCGCTGAGGGCCTCCCGCACGGAGGGGCGGCTGATGGCCAACTGTTCCGAGAGCAGCCTCTCGGCGGGCAACCGATCGCCCGGTTTGTAGTGCCCTTCTTCGATCAGGGCACGGATCTGGTTCATCGCCTGGAGATAGACCTTCTGCGGGGTAATCGGCTTCAGGACCATTCCATCCTCCCAAGTTGCGGTGAACTAAGAGAAGCCGCATGCAGAATAACCACATGGTACCCTGGTTGTCAAGTGGCCAGACCAATCGACCAATTCTCGAAGCGGCAGGGTCCGCGAGCAGTACCGCCGGCTCTTGGGATCCCCACGGATCGACGCTATCACCGCCCTCATCCCGACCCCCTCCCCCGGGGAGAGGGAGCAATTGATCTCCCATCCTCCCGTCCCGGTTGCCTTGGCCGAGTCCGATTTACCCGGCTTCACCGTTTTGCTATACTGCACCGAAAGCTCCTGAGACATCCCTGTTCCCCACTCTGACTCTGTCAGCTCGACCGCCTAGTTGGGAGGATTCCTATGGCAGGTGGCGTCATGTTCTCCGAGTTGCACGTGCTCTCGGGGGAACGCCAGGACAGTTCTGACCTGGTTGGGGTCGCCACCGCTCCTGTCCTCTCCTTCTTCAAGCGACGCCGCGGACAGCTCTTCACCATCGTGGAGCCTAGCCTGACCGGCGCCGAGGCCGCCTGCCGGCGGCTGATAGAGGTGATTGAAGACGAGTATTTCCGCGATCCCTCCCGCACGGTCACCGGCGGCCTCCGACAGGCCCTGGTGGCGGCCAACGACGTCCTGCGCAGCGAGAACTCCAGGGCCACGCCGGACCGCCAACTGCGGGCCGGCCTTTCCTGCGCCGTGGTCCGGGAGTCGGACGTTTACGTCGCCCAGGTGGCGCCCGCCAACGCCTTCGTCCTCCACGACGGCGTGGTAAAGCGGGTCTTCAGCACCTACAGCGTGATCCCGGACGTCAGCAGCAACGGAACCAACCGGGCCTCGGATTCCCTGGGCGCGGGCCTGGATCCTCACGTCAACTTCGCCTACAGCCCGCTGGAGGAGGGCGACCTGGTGGTGCTCGCCTCCGGCGCCTACTGGAAGCTGGTCCCCGACCGATACATCCTGGACGCGGCCAAGCACGTGGATCCGGACATGGCGGCTTCAGAGCTGTACGGCTGCTATCTGGCCCACGCCCGGCGCCCCACCACCTCCCTGATCGTCATCCGAATGTCGGAGCTGCCGGGTCGGCATCGCAGCAGCGAAAAGCAGGAGGAGAGCCGCCCAGCCCTGGTGGAGATGTCGGAGCTCTCCACGGTGGCGGAACGGCCCCCGGCCAGGACTCCCTCTGGAAACGGCCGGACGGCGGCAAAGGTAGCTCGGGAGCGAGAGAAGCCTGCTGCGCCGCCCCGCCCATCTCTTTGGGAGCGTCTGAGGCCGAAGCGCAAGAAGGCGGCGTCCCTCTACCCGCCCGGCCCTCCCCTGGAGGCCGTAGGCCGGACCTCGGTTCGGTTGAGGAGGCAGGGGCCGCAGAACTGGACCGATCGGCAGGGTCCCCCCTCCTGGCTGGTCAAGCTGATCCTGATGGGAGTGCTGGCGGCCATCCTCGTGCTGGCAGGCACGGCGGGGATCAACAGCTTCCGATCCTGGCAGTTGGGCGATCCGGTGGCGCTGGCCGGGCAGGCCCAGGAGAAGCGAACCGAGGCCGCTTCCGCCACCGATCCTGCTGCTGCCAGGACCCTCCTGGCCCAGTCCTACGACCTGTTCGACCGGTCGCTGCGGGCCAAGGAAAACGACTCGGTTCGCACCCAGGCGACCTCAGTGCTGGCCGACATGGACAAGATCGACAAGATCGTCAGGGTCACCCAGGTGAACACCCTGGTGGATTACGCTCCAATCGTCAACGACAAGGGCGACCCCACCCAGATGGTGGTGGACGGCAACAGCCTCTACGTCCTGGACGAGGGGTTGGATCGGCTGTACCAGTACAACCTGACGGCCGACGGCAACGGCGTGGAGGAGCCCGGCAAGCACCAGGTGTTGGTGAAGCGAGGGGACAAGCTGGACGGGGGCACCATCGGCGACCTGCTGGCCCTGACCTGGATGCCCGCGGGGCAGTTGAGAAGCTCTCCGGCCCTGTTCGGGCTGGAGAGCGGTCGCTCCCTCGTGGCGTACGATCCCAAGTCGGGGCTCTCCCGCATCGAGGTCTCGGAGAGCCAGAAGTGGGGCAGCATCCAGGCCATCAGCGGCTTCGCCGGTGGCCTCTACCTGCTGGATACGAAGCTGAAGGGGGTCTTCTACTACCCCCCCACCAAGAACGGTTACGAAAGCGAGCCCTACACCATCATCGACTCCCGCGCCAAGGTGGACCTCTCCAAGGCGGTGGATATCGCCCTGGACGGCAACCTGTACGTTCTCGAGGCCGCCGGTACCGTCAAGCGATTCAATCGGGAGGGCCGGCCCCTGGACTTCGCGGGTGAGCTGCCCGACGGTTCGATCAAGGGACCCAAGGCGCTGTTCGCCAGCGCCAATACCCGCTCCCTCTACCTGCTGGACACGGCCGGCGAGAGGATCATCCAGTTCTCGCCCGAGGGCAAGCTGCAGAGGCAGTTCAAGGCCGACGGCAAGAACGTCTCCTTCAAGGATCTGCGGGATCTCTTCGTGGACGAGGGGGCCCGAAAGATATATCTACTGGCACACAAATCGCTGTTCAGCTTCGCCCTACCGCCGATGCAGTAGGGGAGATCGTAGAGACGCGACACGTCGCGTCTCTACAGACCGCACCTATCAAGTGACGAAGAATGCGTATCCTGGGGATAGAGTCCTCCTGCGATGAAACGGCGGCATCGGTAGTGGCCGATGGCCGCCGTCTGAAATCTAACGTGGTGGCCTCCCAGATCGACCTCCACCGCAAGTACGGCGGGGTGATGCCCGAGGTCGCCTCCCGGGCCCACCTGCGGGCGATCATGCCCACCGTCGAGGAGGCGATGGAGGGGGCCCGGGTCGATTGGTCCAGGATCGCCGCCATCGCCGTCACCCGAGGCCCGGGGCTGGCCGGGTCGCTGCTGGTGGGGGTGAACGCGGCTAAAGCGATCTCCATGGCCAAGGGGATACCCCTGGTGGGCGTGAACCACCTGGAGGGGCACATCTACTCCAACTGGATCATCACCGAGGGACCCTCCCCGGAGCCCTCCTTTCCCCTTCTCTGCCTCATCGTCTCCGGGGGCCACACCGATCTCTTCCTGATGACGGACCACGGGGTGTACCGGCGGCTGGGCAGCACCCTGGACGACGCCGCCGGCGAGGCCTTCGACAAGGTGGCCAGGATCCTGGGGGTGGGGTACCCCGGCGGACCTGCCATCCAGCGGGCGGCCGAGGGCGGCGACCCCGGCGCCTTCCACTTTCCTCGGGCGTGGCTTGGAGACAGCTACGACTTCAGCTTCAGCGGCTTGAAGACCGCCCTGCTTCGCACCGTCCGGGGGCTGGAGCCGCCGCTGCCCGTGGCGGAGCTGGCGGCCGGCTTCCAGGAGGCGGTGGTGGACGTGCTATCCGCCAAGGTGGCCAAGGCCGCCCGACAGTTCGAGGCCTCCCAGGTGGCGGTCTGCGGAGGGGTGGCCGCTAACCTTGCGCTCCGACAGAGGGTGAAGGAGCGAGTGACCGTTCCGGTGCACATCCCGCCCATCTACCTCTGCACCGACAACGCTGCCATGATAGCCAGCGCCGGTTACTACCACTTCCGGGCCGGCCAGCGGGACGGTCTGGAGATGGACGTGTCTCCCAACCTGCCTCTGGCATAGACGGGTTGGGGATAACATTCGCCGGTGAACACCCCAAACCCTGCCATGAGGCCTCGCCCCCGAACTCCCTCCACCCCGGGCAATTCACTAGCACTTGACCCCCAAGATTGCTACCACCGACCTCTTTTCGGGTACAAGACTTGCGGCATACGAACGCAAGGAATCCCCACATTGGATCTATAGGGGCGCAATTCGCAGATTCATCGAGCTCTCTGGAGCTCTATCGAGATTGAGACAGCTCCTGCCGTGTCTATCCCATTCCGTCGCATCCTAGTGCCAGTTGTGCGGTTGCGGGTCGGCGGCGTGTTCGCTAATATACCACTTAGCCGTTAGCACTCTACCCCGTTGAGTGCTAAAATGGATCCCACGAACGAACCTCAGCCATGAAGGCAATTCTTGAGAGTAAGGAGGTCTGAAGAGATGGCTATCGGACTCAAGCCCCTTGGTGACCGGGTGGTGGTCAAGCCCTCGTCTCGAGAGGAGGTAACCAAGAGCGGCATCGTCCTGCCCGACACCGCCAAGGAGAAGCCCCAGGAGGGCAGCGTGCTGGCGGCGGGGCCTGGCCGCCTGCTGGACAACGGCCAGAGGGCCGCTATGGAGCTGAAGGAGGGCGACAAGGTCCTCTTCGCCAAGTATGCGGGCACCGAGTTCAAGCGCGGCGACGAGGAGCTGTTGATCCTGAGCGAGAAGGACATCCTGGCGGTAGTGACCGAGTAATGCCCTTTCGAGCCCGCTCCCCGTGGGCTCCATCTAGTAGTGACGAAGGCTCTTGTCCTTCAGGAGGAATAGTACATGGCAAAGCAACTGAAGTTTGACGAGGAAGCCAGGTACGCCCTTAAGCGGGGCGTGGACGCCCTGGCCGACGCCGTCAAGATTACCCTCGGCCCCAAGGGACGCAACGTCGTTCTGGACAAGAAGTTCGGGGCCCCCACCATCACCAACGACGGCGTGACCATCGCCAAGGAGATCGAGCTCGCGGATCCCTTCGAGAACATGGGCGCCCAGATGGCCAAGGAAGCAGCCACCAAGACCAACGACGTGGCCGGCGACGGGACCACCACCGCTACCGTTCTGGCCCAGGCCATCGTGGCCGAAGGGCTGAAGAACGTGACCGCGGGCGCCAACCCGATGCTGATCAAGCGAGGGATCGATAAGAGCGTCGCCGCGGTAGTGGAAGAGCTGAAGGCCATGTCCACCCCGGTCAAGGGTCGAGAGGACATCGCCCAGGTGGCCGCCATCTCCGCCGCCGACGAGGAGATCGGCAACCTGATCGCCGAGGTGATGGACAAGGTCGGCAAGGACGGCGTCATCACCGTCGAGGAGTCCAAGGGTCTCCGCTTCGAGACCGAGTACACCGAGGGGATGCAGTTCGATCGAGGCTACATCTCCCCCTACTTCATCTCCAATCCCGATCGGATGGAATCGGTCCTGGACGATGCCTTCATCCTGATCACCGACAAGAAGATCTCCGCCATCGCCGACATCCTGCCGGTGCTGGAGAAGTTCCTCCAGGTCAGCAAGAACCTGCTGATCGTGGCCGAGGACGTTGAGGGCGAGGCCCTGGCCACCATGGTGGTGAACAAGCTGCGGGGCACCATCAACGTTCTGGCCGTCAAGGCCCCGGGCTTCGGCGATGGCGGAGAGGCGATGCTGGAGGATATCGCCACCCTGACCGGCGGCAAGGTGATCTCCGAGGAGATCGGCCGCAGGTTGGATGCCACCACGGTCCAGGATCTGGGTCGGGCGCGGCGGGTGGTGTCCAACAAGGACAACACCACCATCATCGAGGGCCACGGCGACGAGAAGGCCATCCAGGCCCGCATCAAGCAGATCAGGGCACAGATCGACGAGACCACGTCGGACTACGACCGCGAGAAGCTGCAGGAGCGGCTGGCCAAGCTGGCCGGCGGCGTGGCCGTGATCAAGGTGGGTGCCGCCACCGAGGTCGAGCTGAAGGAGAAGAAGCATCGGGTCGAGGACGCTCTCT
>JAMCTB010000024.1 GCA_023380955.1 Chloroflexota bacterium
CATCACTTCCTCGGTCACGCTGGATGGACGGGTTCCTCTGCCTCCGGACGGCGTGTTCAACAGCGTGCGCCAGAATGGCGAGGATCGGTTCACCTGGGAGCCGAAGCCGGGGGTGCGTAGCGCGGCGGTTGTGACTCGATTCACGCGAACGGTCAACGGCGAGAACGGCGGCTTTGTCCTCGCGGGGAGATCGCTGCGAGAGGTCGAGGCTCGTGAGGCCGAGCTGTCCGAGATAGTCAAGACAGCCTGGGCAGTCACGCTTGTGGGATCACTGGTCGCTGTGGCGACGATTGCCACCCTCTCGGCCAGAAAATCGCCCCCTGTGTAGCCCTGCTTGGAGTCCAGGTTGAGGACAACCCGGCTCCCAAACAGGACAGAATTCCATTGGCGGCTCATCCCTCCTGCTGCAGGAGCCAGAGGGTGATGCCGATCATGACCACGGCAAATGAACTCAGCACTGAAATATCCATCGTGAGCGAGTGGGTGTAGTAGTTGAGCAGTACACCGCGGATGGCGTCCACCCCGTAGGTGAGGGGATTGGCCACCAGGAACGCCTTCAGCCAGATGGGTATCCCGTTGGTGGGGAACATCGCCCCCGAGAGCAGGAACATGGGCATTACCACCATGTTCTGGATAGCCCCGAACCCCTCGAAGTCGGTCATGCGAATGGCGATCACCAATCCCAGAGAAGTCATGGCTATTGAGGTGAGGAACATCAGCAGGATGGCAGCCACTATCGACTCCACACGCATAGGCACACCGGCCAGGGGGGCCATCGCCAGCACGATGATCCCCTGCAGGGTGGCGGTGGAAGCTCCGCCGAGCACCTTGCCGAGAACCAGGGAGGACCGTGGGATCGGAGCGACCATCACCTCCTTGAGGAAGCCGAACTCCCGATCCCAGATCACCGAAATGGCGGACTGGAGGGAGGCGAAGATGAGCGACATGGCGATGACGCCCGGAAAGATGAACTCGGTGTAGCTGATGCCGGACACGGGAACGAATGACTGCCGCAAACCAAGCCCGAGGGCGAAGAGCCAAACGATGGAGCGGACCACGGAGCCCCAGAGCCGGGCCGGCTGCCTTCGGAACCGGACCAGGTCCCGCTGCCAGATCATCCACACAGATTCGGGGTCGATGAGGCGGACTATCCCTGCACCTCCCCTCTGCGGAACCGATGCAGTATCAGTCCTGGTAGCTATCATCGTTGTTTCAGCCTCCCTCGTTCCTTCAGTCTTGACTTCAGCTTGTCCCTGCTCCCCGCCTCCTCCTCGCGGATCGCCTCGCCGGTCAGCCGGAGGAAGACGTCGTCCAGGTTCGGGCTGCGAACCGACACCGTGCGCACCTGCACGCTCAGGCCGCTGACCAGCCGCGGGACGAAGGACGCGCCGTTCTCTACCTCGAAGCTCAGGGAGCCGTTGCTGTGCAGGATCTGGTTCACGCCGAAGTCCCGCTGGATCTGTTCCCTTGCCCGCTCGTTGTCGGAGGTGGCCAGGGTGACGACGTCCCCACCGACCATCCGCTTGAGCGCCGCAGGCGTGTCCAGCGCGATGATGCGGCCGTGGTCTATCACCGCGATGCGGTCGGCATTGTCGGCCTCATCCATGTAGTGGGTCGTGAGGAAGACGGTGATGTCCCCCTGACGGTGCATCTCTCGCAGGTGCTCCCATATCAGATGTCGGGTCTGCGGATCGAGCCCGATGGTGGGCTCGTCCAGGAAGAGCACCTTCGGGAGGTGAAGGAGACCGCGAGCTATCTCCAGCCGCCGCTTCATCCCTCCGGAAAAGGTCCGGACGATATCGGAGCGCCGGTCGGTCAGCCCGACCAGTTCCAGCACGTTCCCTATACGCTCGTCCCGAAGGTGGCGGGGCACGTGGTAGATCATGCAGTGGTAGCGCAGGTTCTGCTCGGCGGTGAGGTACTCGTCCAGGGTGCTATCCTGGAAAACGATGCCGATGTTGGACCTTACTGTGGCCGCTTCCCCGGCCACGTCGTGGCCGACCACGGTTGCCTTTCCCGAGGTTGGCTTCAAGAGGGTGCACAGCATTTTGATTGTGGTGGTTTTGCCGGCGCCGTTGGGGCCGAGGAAGCCGAAAATCTCTCCGCGGCGGACTGAGAACGATACCCCCTTCACCGCTTCCACGGGACCAAAACTCTTTCGAAGGCCCTCGACTTCGATGACGCCCTCGCCGACGCCCGAGGGTTCATCTGTTCCGGGCATTTTCCGCCTCCCGCTTATCCCAGTAGGTCTGATCGAGGGCAGTGCGCAGTGCCGCCACCTCGCTCGTCAACCGTTCCTCGAGGAGCTGCATCTGTCGAACGCGCCTATGCACCTGATCCAGTTGCTCGAGGGCGATTGCGAGGGCCTTCTCGAATTCGGCTCTCTGCATCTCCGGTGTGGGTTGCTTCCTGGCTTCCTCAAGGAGAACGGTGCGGGTGTCCTCCGCCTCCAGCATCTTCTTGATCTCCTTGAGGGAGAGCCCAAGGAGATTGCGGATCTCCAGGATGCGGTCGAGGCGGCGAAGATCCTCGTCCGTGTACAGCCTTAGACCGCCGTCCAGCTTGACGTTGGGGACCAGCAGCCCAATATCGTCGTAGTAGTGAAGGGCTCGATGAGTGAGTCCGGTGCGCTCCGCGACCTCCCCGATTTGATAGTAGGTAGGCATTGGTGACCTCCCGTTCTCAGGATGGCCGCAGCATACCTTACCTTTACGTAAACGTAAAGCCATGACGTGAAGGAGATTACGCACCTACTCGCGTCGGGCCAGGAACAGCATGAGGCGCGAGTCCGACGCAAATGGCTCGCGGTGGTACCCACCGTAGAGATTCTCTATATGGAACCCCGCCCGCTCCAGCAGATGCTCCGCCTCAAACCTGAAGGTGTATCGGTAGGGCCACTCCACAATCCGCTTGGTGACCGTGCCATCGGACGCGATAACCTCATAGATAGACCGGATCCGCCGGACCTGCGCCGCGAGGTCCGTGCTCACGACCGCCTCCGTCCGCACGACCGTGGCTCCGAGTTCTGCGGACATGTGGGCGAGGTCCTGCCGGAGACTGCCGGGCGGCTCGAGGAGCCAGGCTGGAGAGGGGCTGAGAAGATCGAGCGCCAGCAGCCCTCCGGGCCGCAGGTGTCGGGCGACCGTGGAGAGGGCAACCTGCTGGTCATTCCGGTCGATCAGGTACGCCAGACTCTTGACGGCGATGATGGCGAGGTCGAAGCTCCGATCCAGATCAAGGTCACGCACGTCGCCCAGGATCAGGTGCGCGCGGGCCTCCACCTCCGGCCCGGCCAGCGCGAGCCTCTGGTGGGCGAGGGCCAGCATGTGGGGTGACACGTCTACTCCCGTGACGTGGTGGCCGGCCTCCGCCGTGGGTACCAGAACTCGTCCTGATCCGCAGAACAGCTCCAGCACCTCGCCGCCCTCCGCGGCGGCCAGTTCCATGTAAAGTGGCAGATCCTCCTCGAAGGGAAATGCGTCATACAGTCGCGCCAGTTGTGCATCGCTCCACGGTTGGTCGGAGCGCAGCAGCGCCCCGGTAGCCGGTTCCTTCCCGTTCACCGCCATCGTTTTTCTCCCTGCTCTATACACCTGCGTAGGGCGGGGTCTATGCGCCCCTGGGTGGGCGCCGTAGACCCCGCCCCTCCCGTCACATCCACAGTGACGCGGGTATCAATCCCCGGCCGGCCCTCGTCATCCCCGCCCCCCCGTCATCGCCGCCCCCGACCCGTCATCCCCCTGCCCGTCGTCATCCCCGCTCTTTCTCCGTCATCCCCGCCTTACTTTATCGTCATCCCCGCGAATGCGGGGATCCATCGTCCCGGGACCCCTGGATTCCCGCGTGCGCGGGAATGACGGTTACCCGGTTGCGCGGGAATGACGGTC
>JAMCTB010000025.1 GCA_023380955.1 Chloroflexota bacterium
TCCCCACGTTGCGGTGGTCCGGGTGCAGCTGGTAGCGGCGCCAGGGATCGTGGACCATCAGCACGTCGGGCCGCAATTCACGGATCACCCGGGTGATCTTCTCACGGTTGGCCAGGGTCGGAGGGAACTCCCCATCGGCCTCCCCCAGATAGAGGACGTCGGCGACTCCCAGCCGGCGGGCGGCCTCCCGCTGCTCCCTCTGCCGGATGGGGATGAGTCGCTCCCCCGTCATCTCCAAGTCCTTGGTCCCCTTGTCCCCGTCGGTGCACACCAGGTAGTGCACCTCGCACCCCTGCTGCGTCCATCGTAGGATGGTCCCGCCGCAGGCGAACTCGGTATCGTCGGGGTGGGCTCCCACCACCAGTACCTTCTTCGGTTTGTCGACCTGTCCTATCTCCACGATCAACCTCTACTGCGAAACAGATGAACCACGGACACTGAGAACACAGGATTCGACAGAGCTGCCCAACAATCCCCGTGATCTCTGTGTCTCTGCGGTTAGCACGATTGCTCACCACACGCCGCCAGGCAGCCGGCATGGGCGGGCGCCAGTTCACCATACAACTGGAGGGTTCGGTCCGCCGCCGAGGCCCAGGAGAAGCCCTGGGCCACCTCAATAGCCTCCCTCGAGAGGGAAGATCGAAGAGCCTCGTCCTGGAGAACGAGCCGCATGGCAGCCGCGAACTGCCCCGGCTCCCTCCGCCGCACCAGGAAGCCGGACCTGCCATCCTGGACCGTCCACTGAAGGCCGCCAACCCGAGAGGCCACAACCGGCGCGCCGCAGGCCATGGCCTCCAGCGCCACCAGTCCGAAGGACTCATAGAGCGACGGGACCACCACCACGTCGGCAGCCGAGTAATATGTGGGCAGCATGGAGTGGGGCACCGCCCCCTGGAAGGTAACCCGATCCTGCACCCCCAGGTCGCGCGCCAGGATCCTCAGACGCTCCATCTCCACCACCTCGGGATCGGCCTCGTCCGTCGGGTTGCGACCTCCCACTACCATGAGACGGGGGCTATCCTCTCCAGACCAGTCGGACACCAATCGAGCGAAGGCGCGGAGCAGCAGGTCGATCCCCTTCAGCTGCTGAATCCGCCCCACGAAGAGCACCAGCTTCCCAGGCCCAAGCCCCAGCAGGGCCCTCGCGACGTCGGTCGGGAAGGGGTGGAAGGTGGCCGTATTGACGCCCCCCGGCACCACCCGAATGCGGGAGCTAAGTGCACCGTAGAAATCCACCATCTGCTCCATGTCGGTGGGGCTGGCCGCCACAACCCGGTCCGCGGCCAGCATGGAGAGCCGCTCGATCTCTATGCGCTCGGCGTTCTCACGCTCGCTGCCGTTGCGGGAGACTCGGTTCTTCAGCTGGCCGAGGGTATGGAACATTACTACCAGGGGGACCTGCCATTCGGCGGCGAGGGCGGTGGCCACGGGGCCGGATAGCCAGTAATGGCTGTGGAGGAGGTGGTAGCTCCGACCGGTGCGCCGCTGGAAGTCCCACACACCCTCCGCGAACTGGGGCAGGTAGTGCAGCACTTCGTACTTGTCTATGGTCCTGGGGGGTCCGGCATCCAGGTGGATGACCCGGGCGTTCTCGCCGAACTCCACGGCCTCCTGAACGTCACGCTCCTGCCGGCGAGTGAAGACGTCCACCGCCACGCCCCGGCTTCCCAGGTGGCGGCTCAACTCCCGAACGTACACGTTCATGCCCCCGGTCTCCCGACTCCCCAGTCGGGCCAGGGGGCAGGTGTGCACGCTGATCATGGCGACCCGCAGCATCGCTATCCTCGGTCGGATTCCTCCTCTTCCTCGCCGGACCCCGCCGGCAGGAGGGTGAGGGTGTAGATGGGGCTATCCTTCGCCCCGAAATCGTACTTGTAGGGCTCGTTGCCCCGCAGGAAGTCGTACCACACCTTGCCCAGGCCGATGGCCTGCTGAACGTCTGCGGCATGGAGGGCGATCCCCACGGAGTGGACCCGATAGTCGGGATCCAGGCCGGAGTTGTACAGCAGTATCCTGTCCTGCCGCGAGAAGGCCATGCAGGCCGCCACGTCTCGACCATCGATCTGCATCAGGTTCAGCCGCATCCAACCCTCTCGGGCGAAGGCATCGCTGACGCTGCGAAAGAAGGAGGCGGTGGTGCCGTCCAGGAAGGCCGCCTTATCCGGGCGGGAAGCCCGATGGAGCCGGAAGAAGCTCTCCAGGCTGGCGGCCACCTCCTCGGGCGCCGTCAGGTGCTGGAAGGTCTGAGCGCCTGCTGCCTGGGAGCGGCGGATCTTGCGCCTCAGCTCGTGCCGGTGGGTCTTGCCCAGTGTAGCCAGGTACTCGTCCCAACTGGACGCCAGCCGTGCGGTTGGGCAAGTGTTGTTGATGCGAGCGAAGCTCTCCATCCCGCGCCGCTGAGCCATCCCCCGGAAACCCGCGAGGAGCGGCGACCCAGCCGGCAAGCTCCGCATCTCGACCCGCCCCCACCGGTGGCCTAATCCCTCCTGGAGGAACCCCGCCAGGGCCTCACAAAGAGCCTCCTGGTACTCCGGGTCCACCAGGACGTCGCCGTAGTCGGTGGTGCGGTCGCTGCCGATCAGAGCCAGTTGGCGGACACCGGACTCGCCGGTCTCCACCATCATGGGGGCGACCCCCACCAGTCGGTCCTCGCTGCTCAGCACGAGGATCTGCAGCTCCTTATCGGAAGCGAAGGCGTTCCACCAATGGTGGAACCATTGCCAGCTAAGGAATACGTTCCAGCCGCCGTGCTGCTGGAACAGCGCCTTCCAGTCCTCCTCCAGGAGTCGGAAGGCCGAGGGGTTATCGTAGACCCGGATCACAGGGGCCGGGCAGAGTAGGTTTGAAGTCATTCCTCTTCTTCGACATCCGGCATGGTCAAGTGCCTGACGACAAAACCGCCGGCCTGAGGCCGGCGATCCTACGTCGATCTTCGGTCATGCATGGAATTGGTCTGCTTTCCCTTACACTGAGAAACGATTGTAGCATCCTGGCCATACCCAGGCAAGGTTCCGTCGGGGGTAGCGTGGGGTGCAGCCGTGACAGCCCGACCATTTGGATGATGCAAGGTCGGGGCCAGGGGGGCAAGGAGCCGTGCTCAGTACCTGGGCATGGTCATCACCGCGACCATCGCGATCAGGGCGAGAGCGCTCCAGGCAGCGGAGTAAACCAGGCGACTCACCTTGTCGGCTGCCACCCCCGCGAGGCTGACCCCACCAGAGGTCCTCGCATCCTGCTGCCGCCCCCGGTTCGGGCGCGTCTCCCGGCCCGCCAACCCATCCACTCGCTTTCTGCTCTTACCCAATTGGACACCCCCGGAAATCGATAGCCCACTGCCGGCGGAGAACTATAACGGATAGCAGAGTGTAGAGATAAGAGAGAAAAGACAACCTCAGACCAATCCTGTTGATCTGAGGCAGTACTCAAGTGGGCCCACCCGGATTCGAACCAGGGACCAACCGGTTATGAGCCGGCCGCTCTGCCGCTGAGCTATGGGCCCGTCGTTACATCAAATTATACCGAATCGGCCCAAGCAGCGGCAACAGATGCGGGAAGGGACACGTGAGGAGACAGCCGGCTGCCCTCCGCGATCCCCAAACACAGAAGGCCCGCTAGTCCTTGGCGATGGAGATACGCTCCGCAGTCTGCTTGAGAGGCTCTACCAGACTGAGCAATCGCGACATCGGCAGACGACCCGAGGGGCCCGATATGGCGATGGCAGCGATGGGTAGCCCGGAGTAGCTGAGAAGCGGCACGGCTATACAGCGGATGCCAGGAAAGCTCTCCTCATCGTCCAGGGAGTAGCCCAACTCTCTGATCCGGCTCAGTTCCTCCTGGAGCCGAACAGGATCCGTAATAGAGTTGGGTGTCAGGGCAGTCAGCGGCCGAGAGAGGATACGGCTGACCCGCCCCGAGCTCTCAAAGGCCATGATGGCCTTGCCCATGGCGGTGGCGTTGGCCGGAGCACGGCTGCCCAGTTCCACCTCCAGCCGCAGAGGGCCAAACCCTCGAACGCTGTCCACATACAGCACATCTGCCCCTTGAAGCACTCCCACGTTCACCGTCTCGCCCGTGGCCCACACCAACTCCTGCAGGGCCTGGCGAGCTGCAGGCCCGAGGTCGAACCGGCTCGCCGCCGCCGCCGCCAGTTCGAAGGTGCGCAACCCCAAGCGGTACTTCCTCGACACCGAGTCCTGCTCGACAAACCCCAGGAATCGGAGGGTGTCCAGCAACCGGTGCACCTTACTGCGACCCACACCGACCGACTTGCTTATCTCGGCCACTCCGAGAGGGGTGTTCCGAGGGCCGAAAGTGCCGAGAATCGCTGCAGCGTCGATCAAGACCTGAACAGAGTATCTCGGTCCTCCGGTCTCCGTCTTTGCCCCGTTATTGTCGATGCCTTCCGGTTCGTTGTCGCCCGTCCTCGGGCTACTCGAGGTCCCCTGCAATTGGCAACCTCCTCACCACGTGCTCCACCCTTCCGACTCTCTCCCCGCGAGAGTCGGAATCCGCACAGCCGATTCGCTTCGAGACGTCCCTGACGAGAGCCCGGAGATCAGTAGGCGAACAACTCCTCGCGGTACTGCCTGGTCAGCTGGGCCTGATCGGTCAGCCCCTCCGCCAGGGCCCCCTTGGACTTGGAGGCCAGCATGTCCATGTAGTTGGCAGCGTTCAGCATTTCGACGCTGGCCAGGGTGTTGTTAGTGCCCTGCCCGATGTACTTGTGAGACTCGGTCAGGCTGCGAAGGATGTCCTTCATCAGACTCGCTGCCCCCTCCGGGTCGTCGGTCATGGCAGGGGATACGCTGAGTCCTTTCAGCGCGTCGATCACCGACTGAACCTTCGCCTGCATGTCGCTGGGCGTGAACTTCGGCGGTTTCACCTGAACCTTGATCGTCGCCGACTTGCCGTATCTCTCCGACTTGACGCCTACGGTAGCATCGCCGGGCAGAACCCCACGCAGCAGGCCCGACTTGTCCACCGAGGCGATGGAACCGTCGCTATAGCTCCAACGGAGATCCATCTCGTCGTCCGTGGCCAGGGAACCGTCCGCCTTCTTGCCGACAGCCTTGAGCTGGACGTTTTCTCCCCGAGACTGCATGACCACCTCGGGAGGGTCGATCGTCAGGGACACGATCCCGCCACCGCTCTCGCAGCCCGACAGGAGCATAGGCGCCACCATTATTGTAGATAGCATGGGAATGATCAACAGCAGCCTTTTCATCGGGTGCCACCTCATTTGACTCCCCTCCTCTCCCTAAAGCTCCTTCGGATCTGTCAATGTCAAGGCGAACACCTATTGACGCCTCCGCGCGCTGATGGTCACCGCCAGGATAATGATCACGCCCGAAATCGCCATCTGGATGAAGGGCTCAATCCCCATCAGGGAGAGCCCATTGGCCAGAACCCCCATGAGGAAGGCACCCAACAGGGTCCCAACCAGCGTGCCCTTGCCACCGAAGAGAGAGGTCCCGCCCACCACCACCGCGGCGATGGCGTCCAGCTCCATACCTTGCGCCGCAGTCGGCTCCCCCGCTCCCATCCTGGAGGCGAGGATAACCCCCGCCACGCCGGCGCACAGGCCGCTGATGGCGAAAAGCACTGTGCTGTTCAGCTTCACATTAATGCCCGAGAGGCGGGAAACCTCGGCGCTGCCACCGATGGCGTATGCATATCGCCCCAGCACTGTGTAACGCAGCATCAGGTACATCAGCGCAAAGACGACCGCCAGGATGATCACCGGGAAGGGAACCGGGCCCACGTATCCCTGGCCGATGAAGTCGAAGCTGTGGGGAAAATCGTAGATGGGGGTCGCCTTGGTGTACAGCAGCACCAGACCGCGGGCTATGGTCATCATCGCCAGGGTGGCAATGAAGGCAGGAATGCCCAGGTAGTTGGATACCAGGCCGTTGATGGTGCCGATACCCAGGCCCACCAACATGGCCAGCAGCACCGCCATGGGAACGGCCACGTCGTACCGCTTCATCAGCGCCGCCACCACCACCCCGGTGACGGCCATCACCGATCCCACCGACAGGTCGATCCCACCCGCGATCAACACCACCGTCATCCCGAAGGCCACGATGGCTAGCATGGTGATCTGCCTTGCCACGTTGAAGAGATTGCGCTGATCCAGGAAGTGAGGGGTGCCGATGGAGAACACCACCACCAGCAGGATCAAACCCAGCAGGACCCTCGCCTCCTGCGACCTCAAGATCCTGCCGACCCCGTGTTGCCGACGGCTTTCGTGGGCCGTGGCAATGGCGGTGGCGCCCTCAGTGCTGACCGTTTGCATGCCCGTTCCCCTCCTGAGCGAAGTGCCCAACCGAGTAAGCCAGCAGCGTCTCCACCGTGGCCTCCTGTCGGGACAGTTCCTTTACTATCCGCCCCTTGTACATCACCAGCGTGCGGTCGCAGAGCCTCACCACCTCGGGCAGGTCCGAAGAGATGACCACTATGGCGTAACCCCGATCTCGCAGATCCCGGAGGATCTGGTAGATCTCCGCCCGAGCGCCCACGTCGATCCCCCGAGTGGGCTCGTCCAGGATCACCACCTTGCACTCGGTGGCCAGCCACTTGGCCAGGACGACCTTCTGCTGGGTGCCACCGCTCAAGAACATCGCCAGCTGGTCGACAGAGGGGGTGCGGATCCGCATGTTCTTCACGAACTGCTCGGCCGTGCGCGTCTCTCTCCTGCCGTTGAGGATGCCGAAGCGCTGGAAATGGCTCTGGCCGGCCAGGCAGACGTTGGACTTCACCGACATCTCCAGCAGCAATCCTTCGGTCTTGCGATCCTCGGGCAGCAGCCCTATCCCCAACCTGATAGCATCCGACGGCCGGCGCACCTCCACCTTCTTCCCCTCGAAGATCAACTCCCCTGAGTCCTTGCGGTCGGCCCCGAATATCAGCCGCGCCAGCTCGGTGCGGCCCGACCCTACCAGCCCCGCCAGGCCGAGGATCTCCCCCGTGCGAAGCTGGAAGCTCACCTGTCGGACGGCGTTTCCTCGGGAGTAGCCTCGCACCTCCATGATGGTCTTCTGCGCAGCGGATTCGTCGCGGGGCGTCTGGGCATAGTCGATCTCCCTGCCCACCATCATCGCGACGACGGCATCGGGATTGGTCTTGCCGGCCTCCATGCTCCCCACGAGCTGGCCGTCTTTCAGAACGGTGATGCGGTCGGCAACCCGGAACACGTCGTCCAGACGGTGAGAGATGTAGACGATGGCAACCCCTCGCTCCTTCAGACGGTCGATAGCTCGATAAAGGCTGACCAGCTCGGCCTCGGTGAGCACAGCCGAGGGCTCATCCATCAGCAGTATCTTGGCCCCCTGGGAGAGGGCCTTGGCGATCTCAACCATCTGCCGCTGGGGGTTGGTCAACTCCCGCACCGGGGTCGTCGACGGGACGTTCAAACCTAAAGAGGCGAGAAGCTCGTCGGTCAAGGCCCGCATCTTCTTGAAGTCGACCACACCGGGCAGAGCTCTCACGGCCTCCCGACCGAGAAAGATGTTCTCGGCGATGCTCAGCTCCGGGAGAAGGCTGAATTCCTGGTAGATCACCGCAATACCCAACCGCTGAGCGTGGTGGGGATCGCTGATGTCCACCCTCTCTCCATCGATGGCTATAGTGCCCGCGTCCTTCTGGACGGCGCCGGCCACGATCTTCACCAGGGTCGACTTGCCGGCACCGTTCTCCCCAACGATGACGTTGACCATCCCGTCGCAAGCGTCGAAGTCGACGCCATCCAGGGCAACGGTTCCCGGGTAGGCCTTGGTGAGGCCTCTGATCTCCAACATGACGGCAACCCCCTACCTGGGTGCGTACTAACGCGCAGAGCTCGACCGGCCGGCTGCACCGGCCTCGATCCGACCTCCTCCTCCGGGAGGGCCGTGCCCCGGCCGGCCGCCGGAGGCAACGACCCTCCCGGAGGAGGACAGGCACCCGAACCGAGAAAGCTACTTGATCTTGGCGGACAGTTCCTTCCACTCGGGGGTGTTGTACCAGGACGGGGTCAGATCCTCGGGCACGTCGTTGCTCCAACCCTGGTACTTGTTCGCGTTGTCGATCGTGATCGGCATCACGGGGATCAGCACGTGCTTGATGACCTGCTGGCCCAGCACCGTGTTGTAGGCGGCCATCAGAGCCTGTCGTCCGATCTCCTTGCCGAACTGAGCGGAGTCGTACTTCATCGAGGTCTTGGCGTCGCGGATCAGCTTGACCGACTCCATGTCGCCGTCACCGGTGGCGATGATCACCTTGCCATCCAGCCCGCGAGCCTTGATGGCCTGGTAGGCACCCAGGGCGCCGGGGTCGTTGATCGCGTAGAAGGCGTTGATGTCAGGATGGGCTTGCAGGATGTTCTCCGCTGCGGTCATGCCCTTCTCCCGAGTGGCGGCCATCTCAGTCTGCACGATCTTCATGTCCGGGAAGTTCCGCACGACCCCATTGAAGGAGTCGTCACGGTCGGTGACCGCAGTCACGTAGGGCCAGTCAAGGACGCCGATGTTGCCCTTGCCCTTCAACTTCCAGACCAGGTACTCGCCGATCAGCTGGCCGAACCGGTGGTTGTCGGACTCGACAAAGACGGCGCGCTTGCCACCCTTGGCGTCGGTATCGAAGGTGACGACCGGGATGTTGGCCTTGTTGGCTGCCTCGACGGCCGGGATGATGCCGGCGGCGTCGGCCGGGTTCAGGATGATCGCGTCCACCTTGCTGGCGATCATGTTCTCCATGGCCGAGATCTGCCGCTCGACTTTGTGCATACCGTCGAAGATCGTCAGCTCGACGCCCATCTTCTTGGCAGCTTCCTCGATCCCCTCCTTCATTGCCACCTGAACCTGGAT
>JAMCTB010000026.1 GCA_023380955.1 Chloroflexota bacterium
CGACCGACAGATCGACGCTATCGTTGATCATGCGAAACTTGCCTCAGCCGCCTGAAACTTGACACGTTTGTTCAGATTCGACCGTATGAGGACATCTAGTGGCCGGCTGTGTCAACATGTAGGTTGAACATGTGAAACCCCAATTTGTGACTTTTGTCACATGCCGCACGACCCGATCCCGGTACACTTCCCTGACGCCCTCGCAAGGCAGCGAAAACGTCGACGAAAGGACACGAGGTAATGGCCGTCAACGGAAAACAGGAGATGCACTGCTACCAGTGCTCGCAGGTGGCAGGCGGCACTGCGTGCACCGCAGTGGGGACCTGCGGCAAGGATGCCACCGTCGCCCGTCTGCAGGATAACCTGCTGTTCGCCCTCAAGGGGATCTCTGCCTACCACTATCACGCCAGGGAGCTGGGGCGCTCCGACGCCACAATCGACGCATTCCTGGAGCGGTCCCTCTACTCCACTCTCACCAACGTCAACTTCGACCCCCAGGAGTTCGTCCGCCTTGCGCTGGAAGCCGGGGAGATGAACGTGCGAGCCATGAGGCTCCTCAAGGAAGCCCACGTCGAGAGCTACGGGGAGCCGGTGCCTACGGCGGTACAGACCGGAACGGTGAAGGGGCGCGGCATCGTGGCCACGGGCCACAGCCTCAAGGCGCTATCGGCCCTGCTGGAGCAGACCGCGGGGACCGGCATCAACGTCTACACACACTCGGAGCTTCTCCCCGCCCACGCCTACCCGGGGTTGAAGAAGCACGAGCACCTGGTGGGCAACCTGGGCAGGGCCTGGTTCGATCAGAAGCAGCTCTTTGCCGACTACCCGGTGGCGGTCCTGGGGACCTCCAACTGCGTGTTGCTGCCCAGGGAGGAGTACGCCGACCGGATCTTCACCACCGGTGCGACCCGGCTGCCGGGGGTGCAGCACATCTCGGGTTTCGATTACTCGCCGCTCATCGAGAAGGCCAGGACCCTCCCCGAGCTGCCGGATCGGCCCGGCGACGTCGTCTTGACCACCGGCTTCTCCGCCTCGGTGGTTCTGTCGCTGGCGGACAAGATCAAGGCCCTCGTGAAGGCCGGCAAGATCCGCCACTTCTTCCTGGTGGGGGGCTGCGACTCGCCCCTGAAGGGCATGCCCTACTATCGGGAGTTCGTCCAGCAGCTCCCGAAAGACACCGTGGTGCTCACCCTTGGCTGCGGGAAGTACCGGTTCAACGACCTCGACCTCGGCAACATCGACGGCGTCCCGAGGCTGCTCGACCTGGGGCAATGCAACGACTCCATCGTCGCCGTCGACATCGCCGTGGCGCTTGCGAACCTCTTCGGCGTCGGCATCAACGAGCTGCCGCTGACCCTGGTGCTGAGCTGGATGGAGCAGAAGGCGGTGTCCATCCTCTGGAGCCTCTTCGCCCTCGGCGTCAAGGGCATCTACCTCGGCCCCGTCCCGCCCGCCTGGGTCGACGACGGGATCCTGCAGGCGCTGGTGGAGAACTGGGACATCCGGCTGGTAACCACCCCTCAGGAGGACGTCCGGCGGATGCTGGACGCATAGCGGTTCCCAACGGTAGGGAGGTTGCCTCTCTCAGGCCCTTCGTGGCTCTGGCAACGCCAGGGTGAAGGGTATGGAGAGCATGGAGGCCAGGACCGCGCCCCCAAGGGCGGGTCCCAGGCCTATCCAGTCCGCCACCACACCAACCACCAGGGTGGATACCAGGGTCCCCTCGAAGCCCAGGAAGAAGACGATGCCCGAGGCGGTGCTGCGACCGCCCGGGAGCAGCTCCTGCGCCAGGGTCAACTGAACCGGGCTGGCGCTCAGCGCTATGGCACCCGACACTGCCAGCACCGCGACCGCCACAGGCCCCTCCGACAGGGAGAGGGCAACGTACAGGAGAGGTCCCGAGAGCAGCTGGGACACCAGCATCAGCCTGCGCCGGCCGAAAATGTCCGAGAGCGTCCCGCCCGCCAGTGCCCCGCCGGCTCCCGCCAGCTCGTACACCGAGAGGGCAAAGCCGGCGTACACCAGCGACGACCCGCTCTCGATCAGGAAGGTTGGATAGAAGGTAGCGATGCTCTGGACGGCGGTGGACCGGAAGAGGATCAGCCCCGACAGCAGCAGAAGGGGTTTCCGCTGCTCCTTCACCGCCGCCCAAATGCTCGCCACACTGGATCCGCTCATGTGGCGGCTGCCACCCCTCCACATTTGGCGGTAGAGCACCAGGGAGAAGAGCACGCCCGGGACCGCGGCCCAATAGCTCCTCTCCAGCCCCAGCCAGGTGATCACCTCCACTATGAAGATGGGCCCCATGGAGCGGCCCATCTCGCCCCCAAACATGTAGAGCGAGCTACCCCTGCCCCAGGTGCGGCCGCTGGCCCGGGTGATGCTGGCGGCGGCGGAGGGGTGGAAGGCGGCGGAGCTCAAGCCCGCGACCACCAGCAGCGCGGCTACCGACAGGTAGTTGGGTGCGATGCCCAGGAGGCTCATGCAGAGGGCCGTCACCGTCGGGGCGGCGATGACGAAGTAGCGAGTGTCCGCCCGGTCCGCCCATAGCCCCAGAAAGGGCTGCACCAGGGAGCCCGTCCGGAAGATAGTGGCGAGCCCGCCGGCCGCCGCCAGGGGGATGTTGAGATTGGCGATGATCAGTGGGAGAAGGGGAGCCAGAAAGGCGGGATAAACGTCGTGAACGAAGTGGGCGGAGGAGATGGTCGCGACCGCCGCGGTATCGAAGCCCTGCTCCTCAGCCTTCGTCCCCTGAGCCGCGGCAACCGTTGCCTCGGATTCGCACTGCGCCACGATCGACGTTATCCCCTTCATCTTACTACCCTTCCGCCGCATGGGGCGCATCAGCGCCGCCCGCTTCCCTCTAGCGGGGCTCTCTTGCTACCCTTCGGGCGTGTGGGCGCATTCTAACGCAGCAGAAGCGTAGAAGGAAGGCCCGGGAGTAACGAAGGTGTGGTATACTTATGTCAACACCCGGAGTAGCGGAAGCTTCTTCCGCCTCCTAGAAGGGGTCTTCCATGTCAGAGCAGCTTTCCACTTCCGCCGAGGGCACCCCGATTCGCGTTCCGGGATACCTCTCGGTGAGGGCCGCGGCGGAGTCGCTCGGGATTCGGGAGCGCAGCGTCCTCGAGCTGATCGAGCGGCGGCGTCTCAGCTCCGTCCGGCTTGGTCGCATGCACTTCATCCCCACCCGGCTGATCCATGCCTATGGGGTCGAGCGCAGGTTCCGGTTGCGACGAGGACGCAGGAGGGGCCGGCGGGTTGCCTAGCCCGCGGGCGCCGCACGTAGGAGCGCGCTCCTGCGCGCCACAGTCGTCGGCAGGAGCCGGCTCCTACTGCTCCTCTCCCATCTCCCAGGCGTCCAGCTTCAGCTCTCGCAGGGTTTCCAGCAGCTGATCCAGCTCTACGCAGGTTACCGGCCGCTCGCACAGCTGCCGCAGCCCTACGAGACTCATCTCGGCCACGGCCGCCAGACCCTGCAGGTCGCGTTCCTCCTCCAATCCCCGGACTAGAGCGCGAAGCGCATCCCACTGCTGCTCCCGGGAGCCCGCGAGCACCGCCTCGGTCTGCTTGCCCTTCATCTTGCCCTCCTCCCGTTCCGCCAGGAGGGTTCCGTCTCCTGGGATAGATTCCGTCCACCCGGCGCGCCGCGGGGCCGGCGCACGGCTGCTCCCCGAAGGATGTTACCGCACTGGCCGTGCCCCTTCAATCGACTTCCAGGTGATCTTCATAGAAGTAGGGGCGACCGGCAGTCGCCCCTACGACCAAGTCTCGTTTTGCCCGCACGGCCAAGCCAGTCCTCGTCCGTGCCGCGGCGCCCCGTTTGCTCGCCGGCTACACCCTCAGGTAAGAGTCGGCGTAGATGACCTCGTTTCGCAGGATTCGGACGGTCTTCCAGACGTCCACCTGCTCCGGATCGCTCATGTCCACGTCGCCCTGAGTGATGCTCTCACCCGCCGCATAGGCGTTGTAGAGAGCGCAGAGCAGCTTACCTGCACCGGTGCTGGTATCCTGGGTCTCGACGATCCGCACCGTCTCCATCAGCTTCTTGTCCAGCGGGTCGATGATGGCGGAGTCCAGGCCGACGCCCAGCAGCATCACCAGGAAAACCCGGTTGATCAGGGGTCGGTTCTCTGGAAGTGCGCCGTTGGAGACGTTGCTCAGCCCCACCACCGTCTTCACGGGCGGGTCGGCCAGCCCCTTGAACATCCGGACCGCCTCGACGGTGACCTGTACCCCTGGCTGGTCGGCGGACACCGGCAGGGTAAGGGGATCGAGGAGGAGCTGATCGCTCTTCACTCCGTACCCTGCGGCGGCATTGACCAGCTCGTAACCCAGCTCCGCCCGACCATCGGCCGTGTTCGGGATGCCCTGCTCCGTCATGGTGAGGGCGATGATGGGCGAGTGGTATTCCGCCGCCACAGGCATCAATCGGGCAAGACGGGCCTGCTCGGCAGAGGTGGAGTTGATGAGCGCCGGCCGTTTGCACAGCTTCAGGCCCGCCTCGATGGCATCGGCGTTGGTGGTATCCAGCGACAGAGGAACTCCGATGACGTCCTGGACCGCGGGAACCAGCCATCCCATGATCTCGACGCCCCGCTTCCGGGAGGGGCCGATATTCAGCTCAACGTAGTTGGCGCCGGCTTCCGCCTGCCGCTTCGCCAGCCCTTGAAAGAAGGCAGTATCCTGCTCCTCGATGGCCGTCTTTACCCTGGGAGAAATGATGTGAATGTTCTCTCCGATGACCAGCATGGTCGTCCCTCCCCATAACGTTCGTTTTGTGAGTGAGAAGCGGGCTAGGCCGAGCCTCTCCCGTCCAGCAGCCCGTCGACGATCCCTCGAATCGCCTCGTACACGGCGGAATCCTCCGGGAGATCCACCAGCGGCAGCCCCTCCCCGTCGTAGGCGCTAACCCGAGGGTCGGCGGGAACGACCCCCGCCAACTCGAGTCCCTGTCGCTCGATCTCCTCCAGCAGAGCCGGATTCAGCGTGCCCTCAACCCGATTCACCACCAGACACACCCGACCCACCCGGGTTTTCAGCTCCCGAACGAGCCCGGCGACGCGCCCGGCCGCCACCAGCCCGCGGATCGTGGGGTCCGATACCACCAGCAGGTAGTCGACGTCCCTCGTCGTCCGCCGGCTCAAGTGCTCCAGACCGGCCTCGTTGTCGATCACCACGTATCGGTAGCTGCCGGCAATCCTGTCGACGCACTCGCGCAACACGTGGTTGGCCGCGCAGTAGCAGCCCGGCCCCTCCGGCCGGCCCATGGCGATCAGATCGAACCCCTGCCCTTCCACGAGGGCCTCGTTGATCCGGAGCTCCAGGTAGTCCCGCTTCGCGATCCCGGCGGGTATGATCCCACCCCCCACCCTGATGGCGGTCTCCTCCCGAACGTCGCCCACGGTGGCTTCCAGGCCCAGACCGACGGCGCTGTTGAGGTTGGAGCTGGGGTCCGCATCGATGGCCAGCACGGCTCCCTGCCCCCGCTGGCGCAAGTACTTGAGAATCATGGCCGATAGGGTGGTCTTTCCCGTGCCGCCCTTGCCGGCCATGGCGATGGTAATGGTCAAGGTAGGATTCCCTCTAGAGTAGGGCAGGGCCCTGTGCCCTGCCGCCCGGTCAGCACTGTTCCGGGGGCTTTCCGATGCTATCCTCGGATGCCCTTCAGGAAGCCCTGCAGATCCACGGCCTCCCGTGGACCCACCGCGATCTTCCAGCCCGGCAACTCCTCCTCCAGCTCGCCGGAGAGGGTCGCCACCAGCCCGGGCAGGGTCAGCACCTTCCGCTCGACCTGATCGGTGATGCCGCAACTCTTGATGAACTTGGCGATGCTCTCGGCGCTGAACTTGCCGGCGGCCCACGCCGTCAGCACGGAAAGCCCCTCGGCATCGGCGATCACCAGCCAGGTCGGGACGTTGCTGGTCTCGATCTCGCCTGCCACGGAGAAGTAGGTCAGCGAGAAGTTGGTGGTGACCAGCAGCGGCGAGTTGGGTCCGGGCTCGTTGAACTTGTAGATGCCCGGGGCCACCTGGATCGGCTTCTGCGGGTCGGTGTAGATGTTCTGCCTCAGGGTCAGCAGCGGATAGACCATGCAGGGGTTGAAGTGGTCCAACACCACGATGCCGACGTACTTGGCGATGTGCTGGCTGGCCGCGATGGCCTCCTGCTCGATGGACTCGGCCCCCTCGCCCGGGAAGGTGATGACCGGGAAGCCCAGGGGCCGGAAGTTCTTCTTGATGGCGAGCCTCCGGATCTGGGTCGCGTGGGCGAGGGTTCCCGCCAGATCCCGGGAGCCCGGATCCAGCACCAGATCGGCAACTCCCGCCTTGACCACCTGGTCGGCCAGGGTCGCCAACTCCTCCAGGTCGCCCTTGGCCCGAACGGCCAGCGGGCAGTCGTACTTCTTCGCCAGGGCCGCCATCGCCTCCCAGTTCTCGCCGTCGGCGGCGTAGATCAACGGCCTGTCGCCGGCCCCCGCCGACAACGCCGCCTCTATGGAGGCCGGATTGCGGGACATCAGGATCAGCGGCTGATTGGCCTTCGCCTTGACCGTCTTGACGCACTCGGCGAAGGTTGCGGGCTCGCCCGAGGCGTTCTCCACGGCTATGGCATCCAGGGCCAGGCACATGCCCACCCGCTCCACGAAGTAGCCCGCCGCCTCGGCGACCGCTGCGGCCAGCTCCTGCGCCGGCTGGGTGTCCTTCACTCGGAAGGCCAGCCCCGGCTGGTGGTAGAAGGTCTTCTCGTGGCGGAAGAGCACCACCTCGTTCCCGACCTCGAGCTTGTGATCGCCGGCCCCAAGGGTCACCAACCTGATGGGCGGAGCGGAAGCCGACTCCAGCGCAGCCTTCGCCTCTTCCGAGACGTGGGGGCAGGCGCTCAACTCAGCACCCTTAGCCGCCAGCTTCAGGGCGAAAGCGAGGCAGGTGGGAAAGCCACACTCCTTGCAGTTGGTCTTGGGGAGCAGCTTGTAGATATCCAGTCCGGTCAGAGCCATCTCTCCGTAACCTCCCCTACGCCTTCATCAGCTTGTCGATGGATAGCTTCACCTGCTCCACCGACTTGGGATGCCGAAGCACCAGGATGTCCGCCCCCGCCTGAAGCAGCGAAGACGCGGTCAGGATCTCCCACATGATCGATCGCTCTTTGATGTCACCCCAGACCTCGGGTACCCCTTCCAGAGTCTTCGATTCCTTCTGCCGCCAGGACTCCTCCCCAACGGTGCAGATCATGGGGAACTGGGTCATGGGGTCGTTCTGGAAGGCGCTCAGCCGGAGCCTCTCCATGACGGAGTAGGTGTACTCCAGGCCGTAGCCCAGGGCGCCGGTGGTGGGGTCCATCAGCAGCCGATCGGGCGGGAGGCCCATGTCGGTTGCCAAGATGTTGCACTGCTTAGCCATGTTCACGTCGATGGGCGACTGGGAGATGACGATGTGGCCACTCCCCAGCGCTGCGGCCACGATGGTTCGGTAGTTGGTGTTCTCGATGTCGCCCAGGGCGATCCTCTCGCCCGCGGCCGCCTCGGCCACCTTGAGCAACACCTCGTTGTCCTTTTGCGCCTGTCCCGGACCGTAGACGATGAGCGGAACCCCTACGGCCTTCAGCACGGCCTTCACCGTCTCCGCCCCCTGCTCGGCCGAGCGGTTCAACCCGTCGGGGTTGGTGCCCGTCAGCCTCAGAACCACCAGGTCGGCGCCGGCCTTCACCGCCGCCTTGGCCCACTCGGTCGGGTCGTTCATCACGTCCCCCCAGGCCTCCCTCAGGTGGGCAGGCCAATCCTCGGGGTTCCAGTCGTGAATCTCCACCCCCACCGCGGGCCGGTGGGGCACAGGTGACTCGAAGTGCAGGAAGGGCAGGCTGCTCTCACCGCCTACGGTGACGGTGCTGGTCCGCGTGCCCCCCTCGGTGGCGGTCGCGCCCAGCGTCACCTCACGCACGTTGCCGGCCGCCTTCTCGATCGGAATCTGGACCGTCACTGCCATAGTGCATAACCTCCCGTAAGTGCTTCTCGGCGGCCACCGCGGCCGCCGAGAAGATCCCTTCCAACTAGAAGATGGGATCCATGGTCAGGGCCGGATGGCCCTTCTCCTCCAGGAAGGGTAGCAACTCCTCCACCGTCGTCGCTACCCGCTCGTCGGCGATCTTCTCCATCATGTCCGGCTCGCCGATCTGCCCGCACACCTCTTTGAGCTCTTCCTGCATGGAGTCCTTCAGGTAGGAGGACATCCACACCACCCGTTTGAAGCCACCCTCGGCCAGGATGAACTTCTTGCTGGTGAGGAAGTACTTGCCGATCCCCATGAGGCCAGGCGTCTGGATGCCACCGCCGGCGGTGCCGGCGAGGGTCGAGAAGGTCATTCCGGCCGGGGTCATGCTTGGGTCCTCGCGGGACACGACCATGATCCCGTTGGCCTCGGGCACCACCATCATGATGCACTCGAAGCAGCCGCAGGAGGTCATGGAGGCGTCCATGAAGGAGTACATGGTCACCCGCGGCACCGATTGATTGGACTTCCGATAGACGAAGTCGTTGATCGCCTCCCACTCCCCCTTGATCGGGTCAAGGCAGGGTCCCTTGGGCACAGGTTGGTTGGGCCCCACCGGGTTGATCTCGAAGCCGGCCTTGGAGTCCAGCCAGTTCACCGAGCCGCACAGCCCCAGCCGCTCTGGGGAGACGATGCACACGTGGTTCGGCGCGAAGCTCTGGCACAGGGTGCAGCTGTAGAAGGTGTCCACCGACTCGTCGGTCAGGTTGGCCACCCGGATGTTCCGCTCGTGGTAGGCCTGGCGGGCCACCACCAACAGCTCCTCGACCTTCTCCGGGGTTGTATAGAGGTTGACGGCGATCTTGTCCACGATGGCCGGGAAGTCGCTCTTCAGTTTGGCGTACAGGATGTCGCCCAGGTGCCGGATCTTGAAGCCCCGCTGCGCGGCTGCGGTGCCGATGCGGATCCAGGCGATGTCCCGCTGGCCGATGTGCTGAATTCCCTCGGCGCCGTTGACGAAGTCGTGGATCTTCCGCTCCAGCACCGGCTCGAAGTCCTTCTGCATCTTCCGGCCGGCCACGTCCACCACGATCCCCAGGGGCAGCGATCCGCCCTCCGGCACGTCGTCGAGCTCGGGTCCGTGGACGGTGATCTTGCCGTCCTCGACATCGCTCATGTCGCGCGATTGAAGGTACTCGAAGCAGGGCCCCCTCCGGCCGCCGAACTCGATCCGGAGGTTCTCCTTCCGCACCCGCTCGCCCTCGAAGGCCGGGCCGTAGGCAACCGGAATCGGGATCTTGGTGATGAGGATCTTCAGCCCGCGGACCTCGATCGCCTTGGCCACGATCTCCTCGCAGGGAACGTTGCTCACCACGTGCTCGTAGGTGGTGACCCCTCGCGGCAGGATCTGCGGGATGTTGGTGTGGGCGATGGTCGGGAAGCCGTAGCTGATGGCGCCCGCGGCCGTCGCGTACTTCTCCCTGTCCACCTGGTCCAGGGCCAGGACGAACGCGAAGATGCGGTACTTGTTGTAGCGCAGCATCTTCTTGTAGTCGCCGGGGGTGACGCCCCCGAAGGAGAGGGCGGCCCTGGTCGCAAAACCCAGAGAGTAGATGTGGGCGGAAACCTCTCGCCCGAAGGGGACCAGCCGGGTTTCCCACCCCAACTGCACACCCTCTTCGTCCAGTTGGTCGGCGAAGGTCCGCCCGTTCTCGTCGCAGCCCGCGATGAAGACGTACAGGTTCTTCTCCTGCATCTCCCGTGCGAGCTTGACCGCCATCTCGTTGGATGGGGCGGGGCCGACCACGGCGGCGAAGCCGGGCGCCGTGCCGTCTACGAACTCCACGCCCCTCTGCCGCAGGATCACGTCGTCGGCGGCGCCCAGGTAGATCCCTTCCACCGGGCTCGGGCCGATCACGTACTTGAGGGACTCGATGGTCTCCTCGGCGAAGAGAGTAGCCACACCGGCGTCCAGCGTCTCGCCCAGGTAGGGCAGCCACAGCCGATCGGAGGGAACGGGAGGCAGCAGCTCCTTGGCCAGCTCGATAACCGGCTCCAGCTCCGACAGCTTCGTCACCTTGCGGCCGGTGAAGCCGTAAGTCACGGGGAGGAAGTAGCCGGTGTTGGGAAGAACCACCGGCTCGTTGGGACCCTTGGAGTCGATGGCCTCGTGCAGCTTGGCCTCGGCCCTGGCAACGTAGGCGTGAGCGCCCTCGATAGCAGCGGTAGCGATGATCTTAGACACGGAGCTCCCTCCTTGCCTCCATATCGAAGAGCACGCGCTCCTTCGTGGTATCGATACCCAGCGCCCTCCTCTTCTTCTGGATGTGTTCCACAGACTTCTCGTAGATCTTGGCCGGGTCGGGTTCGAACTCCATCTTCCCGCCGAACTTCTCCTCCCAGCCTCGCGACATGATGTCCACCACGGCCTTGCTGGCCTTGACGGGCGAGGTGACCCCAAAGAGAACGTAGGCGCCGCTGGCAGCGCAGTAGGCACCGATAGCCAGCGCCTTCTCGCTCATCCACTCGGGGGCGATGCCCACCGCCGGCAAGTCGCTGATATCGTCGCCCAGACCACCCTCCTCCACGATCGAGGTCAGGATGGTGAGAATGCGGCTGTTGTCCACGCAGGAGCCCAGGTGCAGCACGGGCGGCATGCCCGTGGCCTCGCAGATGGATCTCAGCCCTGGTCCGGCGTAGTCCATTGCCTCGCCCGTCAGCAGCCCGTACTTGGCGCTGGCCAGGGAGCCGCAGCCGGTCTGTACCACCAGGTAGTCGTTGGCGATGAACTCCCTCACCAGGTTGAAGTGGCTCTCGTCGTGGACCGTGCGGGGGTTGTTGCAGCCGACTATGGCGACCGCTCCCTGGATCCGGCCGTCGATGATGGCATCGTTCAGCGGCCGGAAGGAGGCCCGATAGCGACCACCCAGCATGTACTCCACGTACTCCTGGGAGAACCCGGCCACCAAGTCGGCGGCGTAATTGGGGATGTGAGGCTTCTTAGAACGATTGGGGTAGTTGTCAATCGCGGTCCGTATGATCAGCTTGGCGATAGCCAGCGCATCGTGCTCGTTGAACTGGATGTGGGTGGCGCCTTCGATCCTCGCCTTGGGCGAGGTGGTGATAACCTTGGTGTGGAACCGCTCGGACAGAGGGACCAGCGCCTGCATGACGCACTGGATGTCCACCACCATAGCGTCAACCACGCCGGTCAAAATTGCCAATTCCTGATCCAGGAAATTGCCCGCGGGCGGAATGCCGTGGCGCATCAGAATCTCGTTGGCGGTGCAGCAGATGCCGGCCAGGTTGATCCCCTGCGCCCCCTTGGACTTGGCGTAGGCGATCAGCTCGGGATCCATGGACGCCACCACGATCATCTCGGATAGGGTGGGCTCGTGGCCATGAACGACGACGTTGACCTGGTCTTCCTTGAGGACACCGAGGTTCGCTTGACTGAGAAGGGGTTGGGGGGTTCCGAAGAGGATGTCGGAGATGTCGGTAGCGAGCATGCTGCCGCCCCATCCGTCCCCCAGGGAGGTCCGAACGGCCTGCGTCAGGATGTGATCGGCATCCTGGTCCGCACCCATGTGGGTGGCATGCATGCTCTGGACGATCTCGCGATCTATGCCCCTCGGCACCACTCCCAACCGGCGCCACAACTCCTGGCGCTTCTTGGGAGCTCGAGAGGCGTAGATGATCTCGCCCGTCTGCTGTCCAAAGTTGGACAGGGCTCGATTGGCTACGTCGAGGGCTATTTCCTCCTTGCTGCGGCCGTCAACCGGCACCCCCATCAGCGCCGCTACCGACCTCAACTTGCGCACGTCCTTGATCTCGTAGCTAGGGGCCTCACCCTTAGCCGCCGCCATTAGCGCCATGGCCAGGTCACGGCCATGATCGGAGTGCGCCGCGGACCCAGCCGCCACAGCCCGCGAGAGGTTCCGGGCCACGATTGTCGGAAGGGTGGCGCCGCATATTCCCGACATGGCATCGGGATCCTTGCCCACCAGGCGACACGGACCCATGTAGCACACCCGACAACAGGCACCGTCCTGGCCAATGGGACACGGCTTCATCTGATCCACGCGACTGAAGGCAGTGGAGATGCCATCTAAGCTGGCAACCTCCAGCATTTCAGCCGCGGCGGGATCGATGGTTTTGGCGCTCCATTTGCCCGGCCCTTCTGGCGGGGGAACGCTCCTGCCTAGATCACCCATAATCGTCTCCTTCAACTAGCTGACCACCCGCCGAGCAGAGGCACAGTTCGGCTCTTCGCGGGTCATGGGAGGAAAACGTCGGAAAACGATGGCCATGAGACCAGAGAGGTCCCCAGTAATCGTCTCCATTGACGGTATGGGGTAATCTGAATAGCCTGTTTTCTTGTAGCTTCTCCACTGCCCCTCGTCCTCTACCCATCGTCGGGTAGCCGAGGAAGCTGCTTTGCTCGTCACCTCCTTTGGTAACAGACCCAGCGCGGTCGGCCGCCAGGGCATGTTCATCGCCCTGACATGGCAATGTTCAAGCTGTTGCTGGTACATAGCGCTAATGCGGTAACCGGTAAGCTGGGATTAGACAGCTTCAGTATAAGCTAGCCACCTTCCTTGTCAAGGTCGCATTGTTTGGCGGACCCGCAG
>JAMCTB010000027.1:0-839 GCA_023380955.1 Chloroflexota bacterium
CTCCGGAGAGGAGGCTCACCAGGAGAAGCTCCAGGGTCTCCTCCTGCCCTATCACCACCTTGGCCGCCTGGGCTAGGACTCGATCTCGAACCGTCGTCGTCTGCATCGACTCTCCTCTACCTCCAACTTCCTCGGAACTCGCGAAGTCCCATGGCGGGGACAGGGCCTTGTGCCCTGCCTCCCGGCGAGCGACCGCCGGCAGCCGGCGGGGGACGAGCCCCTGCCCCGCGCTGTTCCTTACGCCGGCTCGCGGATCTCCCGACGCTCTCTGAGAACCAAGGGTTGTCGTGCTGCTTCAGGCCAACAGGCGCGACCGAAGGGTGTCGACCTCCCGCATCAGGGCCAGGGCCACGTAGGCGAAGAGCAGAGCCCCACCGAACAGCAGTGCCCAGCCCCATGGCTCGCCGAGAAGACGAGCGTTGAGGGTCCCGCTCTCGGTGAAGCCGTGGTGGTACTCGTCGAAGAGCAGGAGGCTGCCGGCGGGAACAGCTCGCAGGAAGTGCAGCACCAGCGCCCAGTTGTCGGCGCGGGCCAGATAGCCGTTGCTGAGCGGATCGCCGGACGCCAGCACGAAGACCCGGCCGCGGCCCACAATAGCCACGGCCGCCGCCGCGGCGTCGCCGCCGTCGGTCTGCCCGAGCAGGGTAACCCAATCCGGACGCGAGAAGGTTAGCGCGGCATAGCCGCCGGCTTCAACTCGTCGAACGGGCGGATTCTCGAATACGGGCTGGCGGACCGCGGCCACCGACGGTGGAGCTTCAGCGATCTTCGCCTTTGGTCCCAGTCTATCCAACAAAGACGGAGGATCCGGCGACGGGCGATCGCCCCGCGGCTCCACC
>JAMCTB010000027.1:849-9494 GCA_023380955.1 Chloroflexota bacterium
CAGGCCCTGTCCGCCAGACCGGCGAAATGGGCGTACTCGGCCTGGGAGCAGGGAGCGCCACCATACCACACGCGGTCGAAGGCCTCGACCAGAGGTCCCAACGTCTCCACCAAGCCGCCACCGACGGTGGAGCTTCAGCGATCTTCGCCTTTGGTCCCAGTCTATCCAACAAAGACGGAGGATCCGGCGACGGGCGATCGCCCCGCGGCTCCACCTGCACCCCCAGCCGCTCCAACAGTGGGTTTGGGCGGTCGGCCGCAACCACCAGGGTGCCTCCTCGCTCCACCCACCCCCGCAGCTCTGCCACGTGGGCCGGCGAGAGATCGCTCGAGGGGGCCAGCAGGAAGAGCAGCTTGGCCGACGGGTTCACCTGGAAGGGCCGGAACTCGATGGCGTTGGCCCGGTATCCCATCTCCTGCAGCCACAGAAAGAGGGCGCGAGACCCATCGGGCTCGTTGGAGTGGACGGAAAGCGCCGGCCATGGGGACGGGCCACGCTGGGGCAGGTGGCTCTCGGTGAACAGGGCGAGGCCGACGAAGACCGCCGCCAGCGCCGCCAGCAGGGTCAGATCCCTCCGTGACAGGGGTGCCAGCAGATCCCTCACGCTGCCTCCCAGGCCCTGTCCGCCAGACCGGCGAAATGGGCGTACTCGGCCTGGGAGCAGGGAGCGCCACCATACCACACGCGGTCGAAGGCCTCGACCAGAGGTCCCAACGTCTCCACCAAGCCCGGATCGGCCTCCAGCCTGGCTCTCGCCAGCACCTCCCTGTTGGTGAGGGCTCGATCGAAGCGGAGCCTACCCTTCTCCTGCCAGTAGAGGAGAGCCGCCAGGTAGAGAACCCGGATGGCGCCCCGGAAATCGCCTTCCTGGGCCAGTCGAAGCCCCTCGGACCTCAGCCCCGCGGAGCTCTCCCCGCCCGCCTCCCGCTCCGGCAGCACCCTGGCGGGCGCGCTGCCCATGACCTCGCGCAGCCGAAGGCCAACCCAGAGGAACAACCCGCCCAGCAGCACGAGGCCGAGAAAGGTCAGAAGGGGGCGCCACCCGACCCAGGGGCCGATTCCCTGCAACCGATCCTCGAGCCAGCGACCGATCAGTCCCAGGAAGCTGCCTACCGGCTCCTCCAGCGGCTTCAGCAGCTCCCCCAGGAAGGCGCTGATGGGATTCTCCGGCTCGGGCTGGAACTCCGGACGCGCCAGCACCCGGCTCAGCCGGTCCGCGGCATCCGGGGAGCTGCCGGCGGCATCCACGACCAGAGACCGATCCAGCTCGCCGACCAGGGCCCTAAGGCGCGTCTTGGCTGTCTCGAGCTCGAGCGGCGTGGACTGAAGGGCCGCCGCGGCGGCCGCCAGGTCGGGAGTCACCAGACTGCCGTCGGGAAGAGCGACGGACCGGATGGCCCGCAGCCGCCCGGCGACCTGGGGCGCGGACTGAGCACCCCGCCGGTCCAGATCCGCCAGGGCCGAGCGGAGGAGGTCGCGATAGCCCTCGACCGTCAGCGGTGCCGTCTGCCGTGTTGTGGCAGAGGGCGCGGAGGAAGAAGGTGAAGGAACCGAGAAGCCGCTGTGGGCGGCAGCCGCCGAAGGGTCGACCGCCGGGGCGGAGGCCCCGACGGCCGGCACCGTGAGGAGGAAGAGGACGAAGAAGGGAAGAAGGGTTCTCACTCCAGGGCGGCCTGGGGCACACTCTCCTCCGGCCCTCGGCCCTCCGTGGCCTGGGCCAGCAGCTCCAAGTCGAAGCCCTCTTTGCGGATGCGCAGATCGTAGTAGAGCGGCACCAAGCCGCAGTACAAGATCGGCGAGCCCGCTATCTGCCCGATGGTGCCCGCGATGGTGCTGGCAGCCGCATAGACCGTCAGGTCGCCGGACGCAAAGATGCCCAGTAAGGTCCCGAGGAAGGAGAAGAACCACTGGATTCGGAGACGGCGTAGATCATGGCGAGGCTCATGGCCAGGTTGGCCAGCCCGAGAATCGGGGCGGGCAACAGGCTGAAGAGGCCGACCATAGCCGGGTTTTGGCCTCCCAGCAGCGCCAACTGCTGGACGAACCCCACCAGCCCCGCGGGGATGAACACGCAGGCCGCGATGCCGACGAAGAGCGCGAAGTGCCGCCGGTAGAGGCGGACCGTCTCGTCCAGGAGATCGCCAACGCCCAGGGGTCGAAGCCGGAAGGTATCGTGAGCCACGGATTGAATCCTCTCTCCTTTGGCCCGCCCCGATCGGTTCAGGACGGGCAAATCAGTCTGGGGAGCCGATACCATGTACCCCGCCGTAGCGCGACTATAGGACCGGACCGGGATCAAGTCAATAGGACAAGAGGGCACCCGGTCGTTGTGCCCGCCCAACAGGTAGCGGCTCCGGCGTTGCCTCTGTGGACGCCCTGCTATAGACTGCTGCGGCCACGAGTCCTTTGCTGGTAGTATCCAGCAAACGCCATTGGGGGGATAAGGTGTACTGTCCAGAGTGTGGAACGGAGTTGCCCGACAGAGCCAGGTTCTGCATAGAGTGCGGAGCGGCCCTGAAGGCGGAAGTGCGACCCACGGAGTCCCAGTGGGATGCGTGCCAGATCAAGCTGGAGACAAGACAAGGGCCCTCCTCGACGGAGTGGAGGTTCGTCGCGGAGGGGGTGGGGTCGAAGGGCCCATACATCGTCAGAACCACCGACTGGAGCGGAAAGGATCCGGAGAGCGACCTGGAGCGGCTCACCGATAGCCTGGTGGAGGATGGCTGGGAGCCCATGGAATCGGACTCGGGCGAGGTGGGCAGAAAGTTCCGCCGCCCGGCCGGCTGAGGTTCCAGCCCTCACCCCTCTGGGAGGGAGACGATCAGCCCTCCCGGTACAGGGCCACTTCCCCGCCCAGGGAGGCCACCCGCTGCCAGGTGAGCAGCAGGACGGTCAGCTGCTGCAGCAGCGGCGCCAGGAAGAAGCTGCCGGCGACGACGGGCAGTTGCAGCAGCGCCGGGTAGAGGGCGCCGAAGAGCGCCGCCACCAGGGCGAAGGCCAGCCCCAGCGGAACCACTCGGTGGAACCGCCGCATCAAGAACCACGCCCCACGACCCACGTGGCGCCAGAGGGAGCGCTCCGGAGCCAGCACCAGGCTGACCCGGGCGTAATCCACCGCCAGCAGCAGCAGAAAGAGCAGGAAGGGCAGTGAGGCGGCCCTGAGGGCCGTCACGACGGTCTCCGCGGTTCCGGAGGAGGGCACCAACCCCAGCAACAGGTTGATCCCCAGGAAGATCAGCCCCGCGACGATCAGCCCTGGGATGAAGAAGGGCAGCAGCAGCAGGAGCCTCCAGAAGAATCGGGCGGCATCGGAGAAGAAATCGGTCCATCGGAAGGGCGGGACACCCCGCACCAGGGCGCCCAGGGTACCACCCCGAAGGAAGGTCCCCACCAGGAAGAACGGCAGCAGCACCAGCGGGTAGAGGGGCCAGGGGAAGAAGGAGCCATCCAAGCCGGCCGGCAGCTCGACCAGCCAATCCAGGGCAACCGGACCCAGCAGTTCGGGGGCCATGGCGGAGTGGCCGAACAGCTCGGCGAGGCGATCTACCGGTGGCACGACCAGCAGCAGGGCGAAGGCCACATCCACCAGATAGAGCAGCAGCAGGGCCGGCCACAGGGCCGTCGCCCTCTTGCACCCCTTCCAGAAGCTACGCAGCACGGACATCGGTCATCTCTCAGCTATCAGCGCTCACCTTGGTTCGAACCGAAGAAGTCGCCCCTTTGGAGTGCCGCGGCTTGCCGCAGCACTCCAAGTCACCATCAGATCACGTAGCCCAGCAGCTTCATCCAGCCCTGCATCAGCCACAGCAGGTCGGCCCCTCGGCGGAGTATGGGTTGGAGGTTGAACCAGCTGGTGTAGCTGTTGTTGGCCCAGCGGGTATCCAGCATCAGCTTGTGCTCGGGGTCTACCTCGACCTTCACGGCCGGCGAGGAACGGAGATACTGGTAGCGCTGCCACGAGCCCTCACCGTCCCACATCTCCCTCTCCTGCTGCCCATCCCGGAAGGTGGTCACCACCTCCACCGGCATGGTGCCATCGCCCAGCCGCCGGGCGGTGACGGCGCTTCGGTACTGGCTCCCCTCCCGCCCGACATCGGGCGCCTCCACCGAGTAGTCGAACGCCGCCGAGGAGTAGAGGGCCTGCTGCAGGAAATGGTCGAACTGGTTGCCGGCCACCTCCCGCACCACCGCCAGGAAGTCCTCGGTCCTCGGATGGTGGAAGGCGAAGCGCTGGAAGTAGCGACGCAGCAGCTCCCCCATCTTCTCCGGTCCCAGGTAGCCCTCCAGGGTGCCCAGGATCAGATCCACCTTGGCGTAGACGTTGCCGCCGTAGCTACCGGAGCTGTAGAACCTCCAGGAGTCCTGAACCACAGGATCCAACCGGTGGATGCTGAGGTACTCACCCCGATCGGTAGCGACCTGGCCAACCAGCAACCCCAGCACGTTCCCCATGGAGCCCTTCTCCCCGTACAGCTGATCCACCAGCTTGCGGGTTGAGTAGGTGGTGAAGCCCTCGTCCAGCCAGGCCTCCTCGAACTCGTTGGTGGCCACCATGCCGTACCACCACTGGTGGCCGATCTCGTGGATGGTCACCTGCTCCTCCATGAGCGTACCCTCTAACGGCAATCCGGAGGAGGAAACCGTCACCAGGGTGGGGTACTCCATCCCGTCTCCCGCCCCGCTCGGCACGTCCACCACGGTCAACAACGGGTAGGGGTAGGGTCCGAACCAGCGACCGAAGTTCTCCACCGCTGCCCCGGCGGCGCTCAGGAATCGTTCCCTGAACTCCTCGTCGGCGGCCGGGTAGAGCAGCCGGATCTCGGTGTCACCCACCCTCTTCCGGGCCTCTCGGAAAGTTGGGTTGGCCGTCCAGGCGAAGTCGTGGACGCTCCTGGCCTCGAAGGTGAGGGTCTTGGTGCCGTCACCGTTGCTCTTCTCCCCCATCGGGACCCCGCTCGCTCCCACCACGAACCGGTCGGGCAGGGTGATCTCCACTCGATAGCCGCCGAAATCGGCGAAGAACTCCGAGCTGGCGTGGTACTGATGGGCGACCCACCCCTTCTCAGTCAGGGCGGCCAGCTTGGGAAACCACTGGCCGATGGTGAAGTGGTCGCCCTCCCAGTAGCCCGATCGAGCGATGACCCTGGGCAGCTTCACCGAGAAGACAGCCTCCAGTTGCAGCGACTTCCCCGGCGCCAGCGGCTCTGGGAGGGGCACCTTCGTGACGGTGTCGTCCACCGAGGATCGGGGGAGCAGATCGTAGCCCGAGGCAAGCCGAAGGGCCGAGACCTCCATGCCGCCCCAATTGTCGTCGGCCAGGGAGTGGCGGGCCGCCAGCCGATTCTCCTTCATGAAGGTGCTGTTGGGGCCCTTGAATGCGTTGGGGTAGAGGTGAAAGTACAGCTCCTGGACGGGATGGGAGGTATCGTTCAGGAAATCGATCCTCTCGCTGCCGGCGAGCGACTTCTGGTCGGCATCCAGCCGGACGGCGATGTGGTAAGATGCCACCTCCTTGGCCTGGGCGTGGGCCGGAGCGGCGGGAAAGAGGAGGACGCCGGCCAGGGCCAGGCAGACTGCCACCGGGCCGAAGGCTCGCGGCGAGGCAGCGGCTCGAGGGAACCTTGCCGCCCAGAGGGCACGGGCCAGGGAGGGGGCGAGTCCGCGCAACGACGATACCTCCTTGGTATGCCGGCATCCTAAACCCACGGCGCAGTCCAGATCAAGGGAGGTAGATGCATCGTTTGGGGCGGGGCCGAGCATGGCGCTCCGACAGCTCCCTGACCTGGGAATCGGGGCCGTCCACGACCCCGGCCGGGCACGAGCGGCCCCGTTGGCTTGAAAGTTGTGCCTTCAGCTTCTATCCTTACATGTCTAGCACATCGCCACGATGGTTCTGACAGGTGTCATCCTGAGCGATAGCGAAGGATCTCCTCTCGCCACGGGGAGATGCTTCGCTGCGCTCAGCATGACAGTCATATCACCTTCTCTGTGGTCGTGTACTAGCTCAACCCGCCGATCAATTTTGGCAGGTGAAGATGTTTCGTATCGTGAAGGCGCACAAGCGCCATTTCTCCGACCTGGAGTGGCTGAAAACCTACTGGCTCTTCTCCTTCTCCGACTACTACGACCCCAACAACGTCCAGTTCGGTGCCCTGCGGGTCTTCAACGACGTCGTCGTCCAGCCCGGCGCCGGCTTCCCCAGCCATCCCCACAGGGAGATGGAGATCGTCAGCATCGTCCTGAGCGGCGAACTCACCCACGAGGACGGCATGGGGAACCGTGGGGTCATCCGCGCCGGCGAGGTGCAACGGATGTCGGCCGGGACCGGGGTCGTCCACTCCGAATCCAATCGAGGCGACCAGCCGGTCCACTTCTACCAGATATGGTTCTTGCCGCGCACTCCGGGCCTCGAGCCCTCCTACGACCAGAAGAGCTTCGCCGGCGTCTCCCGCCAGAACCGTCTGCTCCCCGTAGCCTCCGGGCAGGGGCTGCCGGATGCGGTCACCTTCGAGACCCCCGCCACCCTCTACCTGAGCGACCTGGAAGCCGGACACAGTCTGGACTTCCATACTCGTGAAGGACGGGGGGTCTTCGTCTACGTGACCGAGGGCGAGCTGGACGTCAACGGCTGGGGGCTTCAAAGCGAGGACCAGGCGCGGATAACGGGGGAGACGGCCTTTCAGTTCGAGGCCATCAGCCCGGCCAGCTTCGTCCTGATTGACGTGCCCCTGCGTTAGTCCTCAAACTCGGCCTAAGCACCAACCAGCCCCAGGAAGAAGGACAGCGCGATGGTCGCCACGATGACCAGCACCGTGGCGGCAAACAGGCCCACGGTGGCCAGGGCATCTCTGCCCAGCCGCCGTCCCTGATAACGGAAGCGCCAGGTAGCCAGGCTCGCGCCGGCGGTGAGCACCAGCAGGCTCACCGCCAGGACTGGGAACAGCAGGTCCGGCGCCGAGCGACCGGTCTGCTCCAACGCCAGCGCCAGCCCGAGGGTGGCAACCGCCAGGAGGGCCGCCGCCACCTCGGAGGCGCCGACGATGGCCAGGAGGCGGCTTCCGGACCGATCGGGGGCCAGGATATTCCCGGCCCAGGCCGCGCCCAAGGCGGCGAACATGCCACCGACCCCCATCATCAGCGGTACGGTCACTAGGGGCGAGATCACCAACAGCAGGGTGGCCGTCTGAACCAGGCCAATCAGTCCGGCCACCATGGCCACCACCGGGACGCCTGTGCGCCACAGGAAAGCGCTCACCTGCCCTCCTCCAATTCCGACCCTCGCGACGGCGATCCCTCCTCAGGAGACCGTTGACGTTGTGATGGCAGAAGGAGGTCGCGGAGTCCTGGTCCCGGGCGCCCCACCCTGGGGTGGAACGTCCCTGCCATCCGAACCGGGAGCTGGGGCGAAAGGGTTCGGAGGTCCTGCTACCTCAGCGGCCTAGCCCTCGCGAATCTCCTGCCCCCGCAGGGGGCCTCCAAGCAGGAAGCTGATCAGGCAGAGATCGAAGGCTCCACAGGTCAAGGGCACCAGACCGACTAGGGCCATGGCAAGGCCGCCCGCGCCGCCGCGCCTCCAGCCGGAGGCCACGAGCCCCAATCCGGCACCGATGCGAACCCACCTGCCCCTATCGCTGGCAAGGAACCGAGAGACAGATTTGGGAGAGATCATCATCCTGGCTCCTTCCGTCACGGCGTCCCCCGCCGACATCTTCCCGCTTATCGTGCAGGAAACGGACCTGGACGTTGACACCGAGTGCCACCGATGCTAGCTTGTGGGCGCCACTGCGGATGAAAAGGAGCAAAGAAGCATGAGTGCACCCCAGGAGAAGAACCTCGGCTTCATCGTCCACACCAGGGTCGAGCGCCCGCCTCGCCATCTGGTGGAGCCCTTCAAGGAGTTCATAGCCTGCAACGTCTGCGACGCCCTGGGGCGCTTCGGCGCCATGCACTACACCATCAAGCCTGTGGTGCCCGGCTGGAGGGTGGCCGGGCCCGCCATCACCGTGCGGACTCGCCCCTGCGACAACCTGCTGATCTACAAGGCGCTGGAGTTGGCCCAGCCCGGCGCCGTGCTGGTGATCGCCAACTACGAGTACGAGACCAACGCCACCTGGGGCGACCTGACCAGCATGATGGCCAAGGCCAGAGGGCTGGCCGGCATGGTCACCGACGGCCTGGCCCGCGACGTCGCGGGGCTGCGGGAGGTGGGCCTGCCCGTCTTCGCCCGGGGTCTCACCCCTAACAGCCCCATGAAGGACGGACCCGGCGAGGTCAACGTGCCGGTTTCCTGTGGCGGCGTCATCGTCAATCCCGGCGACATCATCGTGGGGGACGACGACGGCGTGGTGGTGGTGCCCAAGGCCGACGCCGAGCTGGTGATCGCGCGGACCAGGGCGATCATCGCCAAGGAAGAGAAGACGGTCAAGGAGATCCAATCGGGCAAGCTGATCCCGGACTGGGTCAATAAGACCCTGGCGGAGAAGGGGTGCCAGATCGTGGAGTAGGGACGATCGGCCGCCTGCTGGTGCGGACTCCTACGGCCCGGTTCACGGTCGGACGGGGCTGATATCCTCTAGCCGAGCGAGTATGCTCTTGATCTTTCCCTCTTCCTGCTTCAAGGATTCCCGCATCTCGTACTGCTCGGT
>JAMCTB010000028.1 GCA_023380955.1 Chloroflexota bacterium
GGAGCGGCGCGGATATCGTATTCACGATCGAGTCCTTAGGCTGGCGCAGGTGGTTGTTTGCAGGGCGGCTCCGGCCAAGCCGACGACGAAGCGGCGCCGGCAAAGTAGGGCGTTCGAGGGGCAGCCAGCCGGGGATCAAGAGCCCACGGCAGACGCCGCACCTGAACGCACCGAGCAACACAGAGAAGAGCAGCAGGAAGAATAGAAGTAGAAGAAGAAATGAGCGAGCAGATAGTCGGCATCGACCTGGGAACAACCTATTCCCTGGTAGCAGCGGTTCTGAATGGGAGGCCGGCGGTGCTGGCCTACAAGGGCGAGAAGCTCCTCCCGTCCGTAGCGGGCCTCGACCCGGCCGGTAACATGCTGGTGGGCACACCGGCTCGCAACCAGTTCGTGCTGGCCCCCGAGCGGACGATCAAGTCGATAAAGCGAAAGATGGGATCGTCCGAGCGCGTGAAGCTAGGTGAGCGGGAGTACTCGCCCCAGGAGATATCAGCGCTCATACTGCGCGAGCTGAAGAATCGCGCCGAGTCCATTCTCGGCCACACCGTCCAGAAGGCCGTGATCACCGTGCCGGCTCGCTTCACCGACGCGCAGCGCCAGGCCACCAGGGATGCGGGAGAGATAGCGGGGCTCGATGTGATGAGGATAATCAATGAGCCCACCGCGGCGGCGCTAGCGTATGGGCTGGAACGATCGACCGCCCAGCGAGCCCTCGTCTACGACCTGGGCGGCGGCACATTCGACGTCTCGGCCATCGAGATCGCGGAAGGGATAGTGGAGGTTCGCGCCTCCCACGGCGATCCCAACCTGGGGGGCGACGATTTCGACGCCCTGCTGGCTCGAAGGTTGGCCGAGACGGTCGAGGCACGCTACGACGTAGCGCCGATGTCGAATCGCCGCGCCGCCGCACGCTTATCTGAGGCGGCCGAGAAGGCGAAGATCACCCTCTCCGATGCCCCGTACGCCACCGTTCGGGAGGAGCATCTCATGAAGAAGGTGCACCTGGAAGAGGAAGTATCGCGCGGGGAGTTCGAGGATCTGATCCGAGAACTGCTGAGCGGGACCGTCAAGGCAGTGGACGGAGCCTTGGCGGACGCGGGGTGGAAGCCAAAGGACCTGGAGACGGTGCTGCTGGTGGGCGGATCGACCCGCATCCCGCTGGTGAGAGAAATCGTGCACCGACATCTGGGGATCGAGCCCCGCTCCGAGATCCATCCAGACGAGGCGGTAGCGCTGGGGGCAGCCGTGCAGGGAGCGATTATCGCGGGAGAACCGATCGACGCCGTACTGGTGGACGTGTGCCCCTACTCACTGGGAATCAGGACCCTCAGCTACACTCTCGGAGTGACGGTCGAAAATCGCTTCAGCGTGGTGATACCCCGCAACACGACCGTCCCCACGTCCAAGACCGAGCGGTTCTACACCCACTACCCCGACCAGGACAGGGCCATGATCGAGGTTTACCAGGGGGAGGGGTACACCGTGGATCGCAACACCTTCCTGGGCGAGTTCGAGTTCAAAGGGATCTCCCCTGACCCGGCGGGCGGGCGCAGGGAGGTGCTGGTAGCCTTCGATTACGATCTGGACGGCATAGTCCATGTGACGGCTCGAGACAAGCGCACCGGCCGTCGGGCGGAGATGAAGATCACCGGGCTGAAGGATCGACTGACCGAGGCGGAGAAGATGGAGGCCCGGGCCAACCTGGAGGCCGCTCCTGCGGTTCAGTCGGACACTGTGACACTTCTGCGAAAGCGCGCCGAGGGACTCCTGCCCAGGCTGCGCCAGGCGGGCAAGGAGGACGCCGCCGACGAGCTGGAGCGGCTGCTGGCCGAGCTGGACCAATCGATCGCGGCCGGCACCGACGGCGAGATGGTGGACCGCCTGGTGGACTGGATATACGAGCACGAGGAGTAGTGTGGGAGTTCGTCTTCTTCACCGCCTGGCGGCCTTGCTCGGCCTCTCACTCGCCCTGGCGTCCCTGACGTCTTCCCCTGCTTCCGCCGAAGCCCCGGACTACGACATCCCTGGCGGCCACTTCTACACGCAGGCGAACGGTCAGGGTGGCGCAGGGGGGACAGGTTTCGCCATTACCGATGAGGGGGGAATACCGTTCTGGAGCGAGTATCAGCGGCTGGGAGGCCCCGATGTCCTCGGCTACCCGGTGTCACGCAGGCTCATCTGGGACGGCTTCACGGTTCAGGCGATGCAGAAGGCGATCTTCCAGTGGCAGCCCAACACCGACAGCGTCGCCTTCGTCAACGTCATGGACCGAATGCACGACCAGGGCAAGGACGGCTGGCTGCTCGCCCACCGGCAGACCCCGATTCCCTTCGACACCAGCCCGGACACGGGCCTGTCATGGAACGACGTGGTCGCTAGACACCTGGCTCTCCTGGGTACCAACGAGCCCATCAAGGACCGGTTCCTCGCGGATGCCTCGTGGCTGGATCACTTCGGTCTGCCGGTTTCCTACGCCGACGAGGGCAACTCGTTCGTCGTGAGGACTCAGAGAGCTGTATTCCAGTACTGGAAGGAGGACGTGCCCTGGGCGAAGAAGGAGGAAGTAACCATCGCCAATGCTGGGGACCTGGCGAAGGAGGCAGGGCTGTTCCCGACGCTCGCGGTCACGCCCAAGGCAGATCCCACGGTCACTGCTGCCGCCGGCGGTCCTAGCAGTCACGACTGGCGGACGCCCGGCTTCGTCGCGGCGGTGGGAGGGCGGCTTTACGACCCTAGGTGTGTGCCGCTCAATTCGGCCGGTACCAACGTGCCCAACCTCCCCTTTCGCAATGGTCTCCAGGCCAATCTCGAGTGGATGCGCCAGCACCACCTGCGCTGGATGCGGGTCTTCGCCACCGGGCACGCCCTAGGCCCCGACCTGGCCCCGCGCGATGCCGACGCCGCCATAGCTGCCCTCCGGTCTGTGCTAGCG
>JAMCTB010000029.1 GCA_023380955.1 Chloroflexota bacterium
GTGTACAAAGTGGTTGATAACGACGCCGAGCACGGCCCCCTGAGCGTCGAGACCTGCGAGAACCTCGTGAGGACCGCCGAAGCCGCCGGCATCTCGCCCATCCTCCGGTGCAACCTGAACGTGCCCCAGGACATCCTCCGGTACGTTGACACCGGCGCCGTCGGGATCCACATACCACAGATCAACACAGCCCAGGACGCCCTGACCGCGGTGCGCTCGGTCAAGTTCCACCCTATGGGCCAGCGGGGGCTGGCGGGTACCAGGGCCCACTTCTACGGACTGCAGGGCCCCCTCAGCGAGCAGGTGAAGATCTCCAACCAGGAGAGCATGATCATAGGCCACATCGAGAACATCCAGGGGGTGCGCAACCTGCCCGAGCTGCTTGCGGTGGACGGGATCGACGTCTACTTCCTGGGCACCTCGGACCTCTCCCACTCCATGGGCATCCCGGCCCAGTTCGACCACCCGGATCTGCAGGCTGTGGTGGCCAAGGCGATGAAGGATATCACCGCCGCCGGCAAGAAGGTGGGGAACATCGCCCGCAACGGCGAGGAGGTCAAGAAGTACGTCGACATGGGGTCCAGCTACATCATCGTGGGGGCCGCCGGCCTCATCATGAACGGCGCGAAGCAGTTCCTCCAGAAGGCCCGCGCATAATAAGCCAGGACTGAGATAGACCCCATCCCCGGCCCCTCCCCGCAGCGGGGAGGGGAGAGGGGTGGGGTCCTGGAGGACTGAGAAGAGACTAACTCAGTCCTCAGCCTTCGTAGCTCGGACCTCGATCCGTTCGGGGTATGGCCGGACTTCGGCCGTACCCCGAAGCCTTTCTATCAGATCCTCGATCCCCACCCCCTGGCCGTCCCGCCAGTCGGGGCACAGGTCCCGCAGGGGGAGCAGGACGAACAGCCTCTCCCGCATCCTGGGGTGGGGAATGGTCAACAGATCCCCGGAGATCCGAACCCCCTCGTACAGGAGGACGTCCACGTCGATCTCCCGGGGACCCCAGCGGTGGGTGGGCGTCCGCCCGACCGACCGCTCCACCTCCTTAGCGGCGGCCAGCAACTCCTCTGGCGACAGGGTGGTGGAGAGCTCCACAACGCTGTTGAGGAACCAGGGCTGGTCGCGCACCCCCACCGGCTCGGTCTCGCACACCCCGGCAACCCGCAGGACCGATATCCCCTGCGCGCTGGAGAGGAGAGCCACGGCCTCCCGCAGGTGGCCCAACCGGTCACCGACGTTGGCGCCCAGGGCCAGATAGGCCTTCTGCGCCGTCATCCCTTGCGGCCCGTGACGATGGCCATGAACTCGGCCCTGGTGGCCGGCTTGGTGCGGAAGATCCCCCGGCTGGCCGAGGTCACCACCTTGCTCCCGGGCTTCTTGATGCCCCGCATGGTCATGCAAAGGTGCTCGGCCTCCATGATGACGCCGACGCCGTGGGGCTTCACCACCTCCATGATGGCGTCCGCGATCTGGCTGGTGAGCCGCTCCTGGACCTGCGGCCTGCGAGCGAACAGCTCCACAGCTCTCGCCAGCTTGCTGATCCCCACCACCCGCCCCTTGGGGATGTAGCCCACGTGGGCCACACCGTGGAAGGGCAGCAGATGGTGCTCGCACATGGAGAAGAAGGGGATGTCCCGCACTACCACCATCTCCTCGTGGCCCTCCTCGAATCCGACCGATAGGATGTCCCGGGGGTCCTGGTCCATGCCGGCGAAGACCTCCCGATACATCTCGGCGATCCGCCTCGGCGTTCCCTCCAGACCCTCCCTGGTCGGGTTCTCCCCTATGGCCCGCAGCAGGTCGCGAACCGCCTTCTCCACAGCGTCGTTATCAACCACTTTGTACACCCCATTCGTGCCGTTTGGGCGAGGCCGACTTCGGCTCGGATGCCGACTCCACTTTCTAAACAAAGCAGCGACCCTTTGGGCCGCTGAGGGTGAGGGCGGCCGATAGCCGCCGGTGGAGTCGCGCCTCTGGTGGAATTCTATGACAAGGCGGGTCGGGCCGCAAGCCGGCCTACTCGCCCAGGACGACGTTGTCGATCAGGCGGGTCTTGCCCACCCGCGCCGCCAGCGCCACCAGGGCCCGCCCCTCGATGTGGTCCAGCTCCTCCAGGGATCCGGGATCGGAGACGGTAACGTAGTCGGCCTTCACACCCGGCTCCGCCTCCAGCATCGCCCTCATGGCCGAACGGATTTCCTGGGCGTTCCGCTCGCCCTTCTCGTACATGTCCCGGGCCGCGAATAGCGCCCTGGAGAGCACCAGCGCGCTCTGCCTCTCTTCGCCGTTCAGGTAGACGTTCCGGCTGCTGAGAGCGAGGCCGTCGGGCTCCCTCACCGTGGGAACCGCGACGATCTGGTGCCGGAAGTTCAGGTCGCGGGCCATCCGGCGGATCACCACCACCTGCTGGGCATCCTTCTGGCCGAAGTAGGCCCGCTCGGCCGGGATGATGTTGAGCAGCTTGGCCACCACCGTGGCCACGCCGCGGAAGTGGCCCGGGCGGAAGGCCCCCTCCAGTTTGTCCGACAGCCCCTCCACCGTCACGTAGCTGCTGAAGCCCTCCGGGTAGATCTCCGGGGGTTCCGGCGTGAAGACGTAATCCACCCCGGCCTTGCGCAGCATCCCCAGATCCCGCTGCGCGTCTCGGGGGTAGCGGGCGAAATCTTCCTCCGGCCCGAACTGGGTGGGGTTAACGAAGATGGTCACCACCACGACGTCGTTCTCGCGCCGGGCTCGCTCCACCAGCGCCATGTGGCCCGCGTGCAGGTAGCCCATGGTGGGGACCAGGCCGACGCTCCCGTGGACGTCGGCCAGCGCACGCCGCATCTCGGCTACCGTGGAAATCTGTTTCATGCTCTCTCCTTCAGCAGCAAGACCACCTGGTCCAGTATGCGGTGCGCCACTTGCAGCTTTGAGGCCAGAGGCACGTCCACCCTACGGCCGGCCGAGTCCAGCATTACCACCTCGTTCTGATCGCTGCCGAATACCCCTCCCGCGGCGTCGACCAGGTTCGCCACGATCAGGTCGAGCCGCTTCCGGGCCAGCTTGTCCTGGGCTCCGGCCACCAGCTTCTCGCTCTCCACCGCGAAACCGACCCGCAGCGGAATCTTGCCACCCTCCGGCGGCCTTGCCGTCTCCATCAGTATGTCAGGGTTGGGGACGAGGGTCAGCTGCATCGCCTTCTCCGTCCGCTTCATCTTCTGGGTTGCAGCCTGGTCCACCCGATAGTCGGACACCGCCGCGGCCATGATCAGCGCGTCCAGGTGGCGCAGCTTCGCCATGACGGCGTCGCACATCTCCACCGCCGTGGTCACCGGCACGAACTCCGCAGCCTTGGGCGGCTTGAGGGCGGTGGGCGCCGAGACCAGGGTCACTCGGGCGCCCCGGTCCAGGGCGGCCTCCGCGATGGAGTAGCCCATCTTCCCCGAGGATCGGTTGGTGATGACTCGCACCGGATCTATCGGCTCCTGGGTTCCACCGGCCGTCACCAGCAGCTTCACCCCCGCCAGGTCGCCGTCCCGCCCCAGGATCCATCGAATCCGTCCCAGGATCTCCTCCAAGTCGGCCAGCCTTCCTCGGCCGGTAAGACCCGAGGCCAATCGGCCGAACTCCGGGTCAACCACCACCACTCCCCGATCACGGAGGCGGGCGACGTTCTCCTGGGTCGCCGGGTTCTCGTACATCTCGGCATCCATTGCGGGCGCCACCAGGATCGGACACCTGGCGGCCAGGACGGTGGTGGTGAGGAGGTCGTCCGCCATCCCCACCGCCATCTTGGCCAGGATGTTGGCCGTCGCGGGGACGATCGCCAGCAGGTCGGCACCCACCCCCAGGGAGACGTGGGTGATGTCCGGCTGCTCCAGCAACCGGAACATGTCGACGTGAACCGGACGCTGCGTCAGGCTCTGGAAGGTCAGAGGGACGATCAGCTTGGTGGCCGATTCGGTCATGACCACGTCGACCTGGGCGCCGGCCTGCGTCAGGGTGCTGGCCAGGATCGCGGCCTTGTAGGCGGCGATGCTGCCCGTGATCCCCAGGACAATCTTCTTCCCTTCCAGCATACGTCTAGACTCCCTTTAGCGTGAACTGACGGCGAGGGGGACAGGATGTCCCAGGTGCTGAGTCCTGGGTCCTGAGTGCTCAGCGTTTACCAGCACTCAGGACCCAGGACCCGGCTCTACGGACGGTTGAGGTCGTACATCATCCTCAGCCCTTTGAGGGTGAGGTTCTTGTCGGCCACCTGGATCAGGGGAACCTCGGCAGCTATGACCCCGCACAGCCCGCCGGTGGCGATGACCCGGGGCTCGCCCTCCAACTCGGCGGCGATCCGGCGCACCATGCCCTCTACCATGGCTGCGTGTCCGAGGATAATCCCCGACTGCATGGCGGTGAAGGTGTCCTTCCCGATGGCATGCGGGGGCCTCTCCATATCCACCCGAGGGAGCCTGGCAGTGTAGCGGGACAGCGCCTCCACGGAGGTGAGGATACCCGGCGCTATGGCTCCCCCCAGGTACTCTCCCGAAGCCGACACGGCGTCGAAGGTGGTGGCGGTGCCGAGGTCGATGACGACGGCAGGTCCCCCGTACAGCCGGTAGGCGGCCAGGGCGTTCACCACCCGGTCGGCCCCCACCTCCTTGGGGTTGTCGATCCCGATCCGCACCCCCGTCTCTATGCTGGGCCCGACCACCAGGGCATCGATATTCGTGTACTTCTCGAGCATCTCCCGCAGGTTGGCCGTGACCTTCGGCACCACGCTGGCGATGATGGCATCGTCCACACCTGCCAGGGTCAACTGGTGGTGGCCGAGCAGGTTCGACAGAAGAACGGCATACTCGTCGGGCATGGTGTGGCTGCCGGTGGCGATCCGCCAGTCGGCGAGCACCTCATCGCCCCGAAAGACGCCCATGACGATGTTGGTGTTTCCTACGTCGATGGCCAGCAGCAAAGGGGAAGGCTCCTCACTACGCATCGTTGCGCCCTCCAGACCGGACTTCTTTGTCCCCTGATGATTTCAGTATAGCACAGCCCTAGGGAGCCGCCAGCCGGCACCGAGGCGACGACCTATCGCGGCAGCGCTGGGACGGTCTGGCGTTTAGCCGATTTTACACTCTCGGCACCAGCCAGCAGGGTGTCGTCAGCTACCTGGTCTCGGTGACCGAGCGGACCCGAGAGATCGGGATCCGAAAGGCTATCGGGGTCTTCTTCGGGATCTATCCGGCCAACCGTGCCGCCTCCCTCAACCCAATCGAGGCCATGAGGTACGAGTAGGGGCGACCGGCGGTCGCCCCTACTCTACTCTCCGCTCCCTCGGATAGTGCGATCTGAGTACCCCAGAATGGGGCGTTCACCCCATGTGCTCCCCGACCGAAGCTCCCTATACTGCGAAGCTGGGGGGTATCCCTGCCCTCTTGCTCTCATCTGTCTCAGCAAAGGCATCGGAGGTGTACGGACGAATGAGCGGGCCATCGCTGCTGCTGGTGCTGACCTACCTGTCGGTGCTGGTGTTCGCCGCCGGGTGATCCTGAGAGCCCTCAAGTACGCGCGGGCTCCCATGCACCTGCGCTGGGAGCTGTACCCCGTGCCCCACGAAAAGGGCAAGGGAGAGTATGGCGGATCCTACTTCGAGGAGGTCGACTGGTGGTCCAGACCCAGGGAGACCAGCCTCGCGAGCGAGATCCAGGCGATGCTGGAGGAGATGCTGCTGATCCGCAGCCTCTGGCGTCGCAACCGGCCGCAATGGTACGCCTCCTTCCCCTTCCACGCCGGCCTCTACCTGCTCTTCGGCTTCACGTTGCTGCTGGCCCTGGGGGCGGTGGCTGAGGCCGCCGGCGCGCGGGGATCGGTCTGGTTCGGCACCCTGGAGGGATTCACCGTGGCCATCGGGGCCACCGGGCTGATAGCGGCCACCCTCGGCGCCCTGGCCCTCCTCTGGCGGCGGCTTACCGACGAGAAGCTGAGGGCCTCCAGCACAGCGTCCGATTACGTCAACCTGCTCTTCACACTGGCCGTCTTCCTCACCGCAGCCTTCGCCTGGCTCGCGGTGGATCCCTCCCTGGAACAGCTGAGGGGCTTCCTGCAAGCCGCACTCACCTTCAACCTTAGCGTCCAGGTAGCCCCGGCCATCGCTACCGAAGTCGTCGTGGCCGCTCTATTCCTGATCTACCTTCCCTTCACCCACATGACCCACTTCGTGGCCAAGTACTTCACTTACCACCAGGTCCGGTGGGACGACGCGCCAAACCTGGGCGACCCCCAGATGATGGCCCGCATGCAGGCCAACCTGTCCAGACCCTTGAGATGGTCGGCACCCCACATCCAGGGCGGTGACAAGAGCTGGGCGGAAGCGGCCACGGAGGTGAAGTGATGGAGCGCAACCCGCGAGTGAGCGAACGAGAGTTCGGCCGCCAGGCCGCCCAGCTGCTGGAGTTGTACCCGGAAGAGCTGATGCCGCTGCCCAACCCCTGCGACGGACCTCAGCCGCCCCTGAAGGGGGTGAACCCCGACCGCCGGCAGGCCCTGGAGACCACCCTCGACGGCTACTCCGCCATCGCTCTTCCCAAGCCCACCACTAAAGAAGAGGAAGAGGCGCTGGTGGCCAGATTCCTGGAGGGGCTGCGGAAGCTGCTCTCCCAGGACAGCAACTGGGGCTTCTGGCAGCCCCTGATGCTCACCCTGGACAACTGCACCCACTGCCAGACCTGCTCCGAGGCCTGCCACATCTACGAGGCCAGCGGTCGCCAGGAGGTCTATCGTCCCGGCTACCGCACCGAGCTGCTCCGCCGCATAATCAAGAAGTACCTGTCGCCCGCCGGCAAGCTGCGAGCGAAGCTGACTGGGGCGGAGGTCGACCTCAACTGGAGCACCGTCGCCCGCCTGGCCGAGCTGGCCTATCGCTGCAACCTGTGCCGGAGGTGTGCCCAAGCCTGCCCTATTGGGGTGGACAACGGCCTGGTAGCCCACGAGATTCGGAAGCTGTTCAGCATGGAGATGGGCATCGCTCCCAAGGAGATCCATCAGCTGGGCTCCGTGCAGCAGCTACGCACCGGCTCCAGCACCGGAATGACCCCTGCAGCGCTGATGGACAACATTGAGTTCCTCGAGGAGGACGTTCGGGATCGAACCGGGCTCAGCTTCAAGTGGCCCATGGACCAGGAGGGGGCAGACATCCTGCTGATTCACAACGCCGGCGAGTACATGGCCTGGCCGGAGAACCCGGAAGCGTTCGCCATCATCTTCGAGAGGGCGGGGTTGAGCTACACCCTCTCCAGCGACCTGATGGGCTACGACGCCGTCAACTACGGGCTGTGGTACGACGACGTCCAGTTCGCTCGGGTGGCCCTGAAGCACGCCCAGGTGGCGAAGAAGCTGAGGGTGAAGAAGATGGTGATCGGCGAGTGCGGCCACGCCCACAAGGCCCTCTCCGTCATCGCCGATCGGATCTTCGCCGCGGAGTACAACGTGCCCCGAGAGAGCTGCTTTACCCTGCTGGACGGCATCGTCGGCAGCGGCAAGCTGAAGCTGGACCCGAGCAGAAACGACTTCCCCGTGACCCTCCACGACCCCTGCAACGTGGTGCGGCTGATGGGGATCGTGGAGCCGCAGCGGCGGGTCCTCCGCAAGATCGCCCCCCGATTCAGGGAGATGACCCCCCGCGGCGTGGACAACTACTGCTGCGGCGGAGGCAGCGGCTTCGCCATCATGCAGGGGCTGAACTTCCCCGAGTGGCGCAACTCCGTCTCGGGGCGGATGAAGATGAAGCAGATCCTCAGCGCCTTCGAGGGGGAGATGGGTCCCTCGATACCCAAGTACGTCTGCGCCCCCTGCTCCAACTGCAAGGGGCAGATCCGGGGGCTGCTGGAACACTTTGGAATCGGCGAAAGCTGCAACCTCAGGTACGGCGGGCTGGTGGAGCTGATCGTCAACGCCATGCCCGACCTGCCGCAGTACATAGAGACGTAGAATTTGGAGTGCGGTGGCAAGCCACCGCACTGATCTGAAAATGGCGTAGGGCGGGGTCTTGTGCCCCGCCGCTCACGGCTCGTGGTTGCCGGGCGGCGGGGGATAAACCCCCGCCCTACATCGGCCTAACCCACGGGAAGCCATTTTCATTCTTGATGGTGCCCCACCAGGGGCATCATGACTCCAAATCACGAGGGGGGCGGGTCGTGGACCCGCCCCCTCCTGCTTTGTGCCGTTGCGCCTGCTGCCTGGCTACATCTCCGTGAGGGTGAGGCTACCGTTGGGGCAGACGCTGACGCAGCTCTCGCAGCCGAGGCAGTCGTCCACGGAGCCCACGATCGCGGCCT
>JAMCTB010000030.1 GCA_023380955.1 Chloroflexota bacterium
GTTCGAGCGGCCACCGGCCGGACTGTGGCCGTCCGAGGGGTCCGTCAGCCAACCGCTGATCGACCTGCTCCGAGATGTGCCCGAGATCCGCTGGTTGGCCACCGACGAGGCGATCCTCGCTCGCTCCAGCTGCAGGGCTATGCCAACGGCACGGTCCTGGACCGGGCCTGGAAGGTCAGCCTGCAGGAGCGGCTTTCCCCGGAGGAGAAGCAGTTCGTCGATTCCCTCTTCTACAGCGTCAACAGGGACAACTTCATCCGCTCCTACCCTCGGTACTGGCAGCTGATGAGACTGAAGGAGGAGGCCGGCGGAGACCTGGACCTGCTGGGCGAGACCTACTGGAGAGACCTGGTCGCCTGGTTCAACCTGGCATGGATCGATCCCACCTGGATCCAGCGGGATCCGGAGCTGAGGGCGCTGGTGGCCAAGGGTTCCCACTTCTCCCTGGACGAGGTGGGCACTATCCTCGACAAGCAGCGGGGGCTGATAGGGGTCACATTGACCACCTATCGCCGCCTTCAGCGGCGCGGACAGGTGGAGCTGACAGCTTCCCCCTATTACCACCCCATTCTGCCCCTGGTAATGGACTCCAACTGCGGCCAGGAGCCGAGCCCCTGGCTGCGCCTTCCCAGCGAGCGCTTTCAGCAGCGGCAAGATGCCCTGGAGCAGCTGAGACTGGCCGTGGATTACCACGAATCGGTGTTCGAGCGGCCACCGGCCGGACTGTGGCCGTCCGAGGGGTCCGTCAGCCAACCGCTGATCGACCTGCTCCGAGATGTGCCCGAGATCCGCTGGTTGGCCACCGACGAGGCGATCCTCGCTCGCTCCCTGGGGCGCAACATCGAGCGGAACGGCTGGGGTTACCTTTCCGACCCACGCTTTCTGTACCAACCCTACTGGGCCGGGTCGGGGGATCACAGGGTGGCGATGGTGTTTCGGGACCACTACCTCTCGGATCGCATCGGCTTCACCTATCAGGGCATGAACGGCCGGCAGGCAGCGGAGGATCTGATGTTCCGCTTCATCGCCATCCACGAGATGGTGAAGGACGATCCGGTGCCCTACCTGGTGCCCATCGTCCTGGATGGGGAGAACTGCTGGGAGTACTACGAGCGGAACGGGGAGACCTTCCTGCGAGCGCTGTACGAGATGCTCTCGCGGGAGAGCAGGGTGCGCCCCGCGACGGTGTCGGAGTTCTTGAACCAGTTCCCGCCTCGCGAAGAGATCCTGCGGCTGGCTACCGGCTCCTGGATCAACGGCGATCTGGAGACCTGGATCGGCGAGGACACCCAGAACCGGGGGTGGGAGTATCTGACGCGGACTCGTACAGCCTTGGCCGAGGCCGAGAGCCGTGGAACCCTGCCCGACGGACAGCTGAGCCGCGCCAGGCGGTGTATGATGGCTGCCGAGGGGAGCGATTGGTTCTGGTGGTACTACAGCCACAACGTGTCCGAACAGGACGACATGTTCGACCGGCTGTTCCGGCACTTCCTCAAGGGCGTCTACCGGGCCCTGGAGCTGCCCATGCCGGAATGGGTCGGCACGCCGATCATCAGTCAGGTGCCCAAACTGACCAGTCGCAGTCCCAGCGACTACGTGCGTCCCTCGCTGGAGGGGGGCGATCTCTCCCCCGAGCCGTGGGCATCGGCGGGATACGTGGAACCGAAGGGCTCCACGGGGGCGATGCAGCAGGGCAGCGCTCTGCTGAAACGGCTATACTTTGGGTACGACGATCTGTCCCTCTATCTGCGCGTGGAGTCCCACACCAGCTTGAAAGGGTACCTGGTGGAGGTCTACGTGAGCCGCCGCGAGGGGAGCTGCCCGGACCTGGTGGAGACGGGAACCCGACGCAGCGCTGTGGTGCAACCGGCGACGGGGCACGCCTCGAGGGAGATCACCCTGAGACCCGATGGGCCCTCCATCGAGCTGCGTCGCTGGGAGGAAGGCAGCGGGTGGATCCGGATCCAGGGTGACCTGGAAACGGTGGCGGACGATACGGCGGTGGAGGCGGCGGTGGCCCTGGAGGCGCTGGGGATGGAGCTGGGGACGCCCATGGGGCTGTCGGTCGTCGTCTTCAAGGACAACCTGGTGGTGCAGCGGCTACCGGAGGAAGGCGAGATCGTCGTGGATCTGGCGCGAGTGGCCGCCAGTGGTAGGTCCAGAGCGATGAGTAATGAGTAATGGGTAATGGGCGGTGGGACCCGTTACTCATCACTCATGACTCATCACTGAGAATGGTGAGGTGCAATTTTGCTTAGCCTGCAGTTCATCCGCGATCATCCCGACGTCGTAAAGGAGTCGCTACGGAAGCGACACGAGACCGCACCGGTGGACGAGATCCTGGAGTTGGACGTCCGCCGGCGCCAACTGCTGTCCCAGCTTGAGGCCATGCGGGCCGAGCAGAACCGGGCCTCAGGCGAGATCGCGAAGGTCAAGGACAAGTCGACCATCGCCGATCGGATCGCCGAGATGAGGCAGCTGTCCCAGCGGATCAAGGAGCTGGAGCCGACCATCAAGGATATCGACGAGCGGCTGGAGCAGCTACTCCTGCTGGTCCCCAACATCCCGAACGAGTCCGTTCCCGAGGGGAAGGACGAGACGCAGAACGTGGTGGTTCGGAGCTGGGGCGAGCCGAAGAGCTTCGATTTCGAGCCCCGCCCTCATTGGGAGATCGGCGAGCGGCTGGGCATCATGGATTTCGAGCGCGCGGCTAAGATCTCTGGAGCGCGATTTGGCCTGCTGAAGGGATTGGGTGCCAGGCTGGAGCGGGCCATCGTCTCCTTCATGCTGGATATGCACACCACCGAGCACGGCTATACCGAGATATACCCCCCGTATCTCGTCCGCCGAGAGTGCATGGTTGGCACGGGCCAGCTGCCTAAGTTCGAGGAGGATGCCTACCGGACCGATCCCGATGATCTCTTCCTCGTGCCGACGGCTGAGGTGCCGGTGACCAACATGCACAGGGACGAGATCCTGGAGCCTGGTACCCTGCCCCTCCACTACGTGGCCTACACGGCCTGCTTCCGCCGTGAGGCGGGCTCGGCCGGTCGGGACACCCGAGGGCTGATCCGGGTGCACCAGTTCGACAAGGTGGAGTTGGTCAAGTTCGTCGAGCCGGGCAGCTCCTACGATGAGTTGGAGAAGCTGCTGGGGGACGCCGAGGACGTGCTGAAGCGGCTGGAGATCCCCTACAGGGTGAGCATGATGTGCACCGGCGACGTGGGGTTCGCCGCGGCCAAGAAGTACGACCCTGAGGCGTGGATGCCCGGCCAGGGCAGATACGTGGAGATCTCCTCCTGCAGCAACTTCGTGGACTTCCAGGCCAGACGGGCGAACATCCGCTACCGGCCCGAGGCAGGTGCGAAGGCTGAGTTCGTCCACACCCTGAACGGGTCGGGTCTGGCGGTGGGGCGCACCATGGCGGCGGTGCTGGAGAACTACCAGCAGGCCGATGGTTCGGTGGTGATCCCCGAGGCGCTGCGGCCTTACATGGGTGGTCTGGGGGTAATCGCCCCGGCTCGCGAGACGGAGTAGGCTGCGCCCCCGGCGATGCGGCTCGCCGGACCGCATCGTTGTTGTCTCCCTTGACACCGGGGTAATAGCCCGGCTAGAATCTAATTGGTCGTGCTAGACGGGGAACTAGCGGTGCCCTGTACCCGCAACCCGCTATAGCGGGGTCGAATTCCCGTTCGAGGCTCAGTGCTTTTCGACCAGGGCTTGGCTCAGTGGCGTAGAGGGCTTGGTCCTGCGCGGCGGAGACTCAGGAACCCCGTCAGGTCCGGAAGGAAGCAGCGGTAACTGGTTATCTTCGGGTGCCGCAGGGCAACCTGGCCGGAGCAGGCTAGTCAGGCACCGTCGGGGGGCCTGGGTCGACAACGGGTGCACGACCGTCTCTTCGTCAGAGACCACGGGGCGGTGGCGAATTCGCCACCGCCTCTTGGCGCCATGGACTCGCGCCGTGGCCCCTGGGGCGGTCTCTCCTTTCCCGGCGGCTGGGACGCACCCATCAACCGAGGAGGTTGGCCCCTATGACCCTCTGGCTCGATGTGGCCGTGGTCTTCGCTCTGAACGTGCCCTTCGGTTACTGGCGGGGCAACGTCAAGAAGCTCTCCTGGCAATGGATCCTGGCGATCCACGTCCCCGTGGCGCTGGCAATCCTGGTTCGGCTGGCCTCTCACCTCCCCTTCGAGCCGGTGACCCTCGTGTCCATGGTGTTGGCCTTCTTCAGCGGCCAAACGGCGGGGCAGAGGCTCCGGGTCCCCCTGGCGGTTCTCTTGTCCGCCCCCCTCACCTCCTGGCTTCCACTGGACCTGCTGCGATTGCTGATGGATTGAGACCGCGCTACGCCGTCGGCGTGGTACGATTGGTGAAAAGGCAGGGTGGGGGATCGAAGCGGAATGGCGGATCGACGGGAGACAACGGCACGACGTAAGATGCAGCAGCCGGCGGGGGTTCCGTCGCCGGAGGAGCTGGCTCAACTGACCCCCCGGGCTCTCCTGCGGAAGCTCGGCCTCTCCGCTCGGAAGGGCTTCTCCCAGAGCTTCCTCACCGACCAGTACGTCGTCAGGGACATCGTCGCCGCGGCCGAGCTGCAGGCCACCGATGAGGTGCTGGAGGTGGGCCCCGGTCTCGGGGTTCTGACCCGCGAGCTGGTGAAGGCCGCCGGCCGGGTCGTGGCGGTGGAGCTGGACCGAAGGCTGGCCGAGCTGCTCCCTCAGCTGGTGGCGGGCGCCGCGAATCTGCGGGTCATCCAGGGTGACTACCTGGACTTCGATCCCGCGGCGGTCTTCTCGGGGCCCTACAAGATGGTGGCCAACCTCCCGTACGCCATCACGTCGCCTGCGCTCCGGCACATGCTGACCGCCGCTGCCAAGCCTACTCTGGCGGTGGTGATGGTGCAGCGTGAGGTGGCGGAGCGGATCGCGGCGAAGCCCGGCGACACGAGCCTCCTGTCCATCATGGTGCAGCTGTATTCCCGCGTGACCGTGGTGCGCGACGTCCTGGCCGGCGCTTTCTATCCTGCTCCCAAGGTGGATTCCACGGTCCTCAAGCTGGAGGTCTACGACCGTCCGCCTGTCGATGTGGAGGATCCGGAGGCGCTGCTGCGGATCGTGGCCGCCGGGTTCAGCCGCCGCCGGAAGCAGCTACACAACTCCCTTTCCCAGAGCCTGTGGTTTCCTCCGGGCGGCGTCTTCGAGGTGCTGGAGAGGGCTGGCATTGAGCCTTCCCGCCGCGCCCAGACCCTCTCCCTGAAGGAGTGGGCGAGGCTGTACCATGCCCACCAGGATGCCAGGGCCAGGTGGCAGTCGGAGCAAACCCCATGAAGCGAGTGGAGGTGACGGCTTACGCCAAGGTCAACCTTTCCCTGGAGGTGCTCGGCAAGCGCCCGGACGGGTTCCACGAGGTGCGAACCGTCATGCAGTCGATCAGCCTGGCCGATCGGCTGGTGATGGAGGAGACCGCGGAGCTCTCCCTGGTGTGCGAGCCGGCGGAGCTGGCAGGCGAGGACAACCTGGTGCTGCGGGCCGCCCGAGCATTGAGAGAGGCGCACGGAGCCTCGGGAGGGGCCAGGATCACCCTGGCCAAGGGCATACCTATCGCCGGGGGGCTTGGTGGGGCAAGCGCCGACGCCGCGGTGACCTTGGTCGGCCTGGCGCGACTGTGGGGCCTGGCTTCCGCGCCGGAAGAGCTGCGGTCGCTGGCGGCCCGCCTGGGCTCCGACGTGCCCTTCTTCCTGTCCGGCGGGACGGCCCTGGCGAGGGGCAGGGGAGAGGTCGTCGACCCCCTCCCGGACCTCGCGACCCACTGGATGGTTCTCCTGGTGCCCTCCCATTCCCTATCGGCCAAGACGGCCGAGCTGTACCGCAGGCTCACGCCCGGCGCCTGGTCCAGCGGCGAGCGGACGAGCCGTCTGGTGCGGACAATCCGGGAGCGACGCCCCCTGCAGGAGGATCTCCTGTCCAACAGCTTCGAGTCGGTGGCCGACCGGCTGTTCCCTTCCCTGGGCGAGTGCCGGCGGGCGCTGCTGGAGGCCGGTGCGCCCGGGGTCCACCTTTCCGGCGCGGGTCCGGCGCTCTATGCCCTCTTCCCGGGCAAGTCTGCGGCCGGAGCGGCCTCGGACCGCCTCTCCCGGGCGGGCTACCAACCCCTTGTGGCCCGGACCCTAAAGGCCGAGGAGGCGCGTCCCCGGCCGGCAGGGGTGTAGCCTGGCCGGGGCTTCTCCTGTGCGTCAGCGTCAGCCGGGGGCAACCGACCGGGCTGCCCGTCGGAGTGCTGCGGCTTGCCGTGGCTCTTGGTCGGGACGAAAGCGGTGGCAAGCCACCGCACTCCAAATTGGCTCGCCGCGCGTTCTCGAACCCTGTCCGGGTTACTCGCCATGCCCTCGTCCTGCCACTTTGGCGCGGATGTGTGCGTTGAGAAAACAGGAACCACCTCGTTCAGGAGGCTCCCTCTGCTCCAGAGCCCATAGCCTGAAGGTGGGCCATAACCTGCAGGAAGGGGATGGGCTTCATGTGGCGACCAGTACTCATCTATCTCTCACGCAGCAACGGTGTCCGCCAGCGGTGCGGGGGCGCATCAAGGCGATCACGGCGCCGCGGTATCGGTTGCCGTAAGCGGTGAAGCCAATGGTGGACGAAGTGAACCGCGTGCTGCGAGGCTTGGTCTGTTTCTGAGCAAGAAGGCCGGTCGGTCCGGGCGACGCTGGGAGAAGTTCGGATTGGAGTTCTTCCAGAAGCTCGAGGTGTATCAACTGACGGGAACCGTCTCGTGGCACAAGGCAGCGCCGATAGCGGCGCGGTGAAGGATCTCGGAAAGCCGGAAGAGGGAGAACCTCATGCGTCAGCTATCAGCCGTCAGCCGTCAGCGGTCGTGCATCCGGCAGGGATCTGCAGTAGAATCCACAAGGTAGTCCATGCTGCGCAAACTTGGAGGTGCAGATGTCCGAGTCCCTCAGCCCCAGCGCCCAGAGGGTCCAGGAGGCGCTGAAGGCCCTTGGATTGTCGCTGGAGGTGGTCGAGTTGCCCCAGTCCACGCGGACCGCCGTCGAGGCGGCGGCCGCGGTTGGCTGCGGTGTGGAGCAGATCGTCAAGTCGCTGGTGTTCAAGGGAAAGCACTCTCGGAAGCCGATCCTGGTGGTAGCCTCCGGCCCAAACAGGGTGAACGAGAAGAGGATGGCCGAGATCGTGGGCGAGCCGATCGTCAAGTCGCTGGTGTTCAAGGGAAAGCACTCTCGGAAGCCGATCCTGGTGGTAGCCTCCGGCCCAAACAGGGTGAACGAGAAGAGGATGGCCGAGATCGTGGGCGAGCCGATAGAGAGGGCCGACCCGGACTTCGTGCGGGCGCACACGGGTTACGTCATCGGCGGGGTTCCGCCGGTGGGGCACGTGGAGCGGATCGAGACCTTCATCGACGAGGATCTCCTGCAGTACCCCGAGATCTGGGCGGCCGCGGGCAGCCCCAACGCGGTTTTCCGCTTGGGACCGGCGGACCTGGAGCGGATGACCGGGGGCCGGGTCATCGCAGTCAAGTGAAGGCGGCTGCCCTTCAGGGGGAAAGGGGGCAGAGGTGCAAGCCTCTGTCCCCAGGGCCGAGAGGCTGCTGCCAGCCACTTGTGGCTGGACTTGGAAGGCAGGGAAAACCCTCTAGAGGACGGCCTGGACCCTATTCGCGGGGGCAAAGGGCATTACCGGCGGCGCAAGGGATCGACAGGACGGGCTTGGAGGGCCGGCTCAGCCTGCCTTCATCGCCTTGACACCGGTGGCTAATGCTAGTAACATTCCTAAGTAGACCTTTGGCCACCGCCGGGTTCTCTCATTTTATGGACGACACTCCAGAACAACCTAGCTCAGAATCGGACCTGGTTGCCGTGATCCTCGCCGCGGGGATGGGCACCAGGATGCGCTCCGGCCGCCACAAGATCCTTCACCCCGTTGCGGGTGACCCCATCATATCTCACATCCTGGACGCTGCCTTCGGCGCTGGGGTTTCGCGCCCCGTGATGGTGGTGGGCCACCAGGCCGATCAGGTGAAGGCGGCGGTCGGCGACTTGGCCCGTTACGTTCTGCAAGAGCCTCAACTGGGGACAGGCCATGCACTGCAACAGGCGATTCGGGTGCTGGACCCGGTTCCTCGGCGTCTGCTCGTCCTCTACGGGGACACCCCCCTGCTTCGCTCAGCCACCCTCTCCCGCATGGTTTCCGCCCTGGGAGATGCCGCCATCGTCATGTTGTCGGCACGGCTTGCTAACCCCACGGGTTACGGGCGCGTAGTGCGGGATGGCGACCGTAGAGTGAGAGCCGTAGTGGAGGAGGCCAATGCGACCCAGGAGGAGAAGGGGATAACGGAGATCAACAGCGGCCTCTACTGCTTCGACGGGCCGTGGCTGGCGGCCAACCTGGGGAGGCTGGAAAAGAGCGCCAAGGGGGAGTACTACCTCACCGACGTGGTGGGAATCGCCGTGGCGCAGGGCCGGGAGGTGCGGGCAGTGGAGGCAGAGGATCCTGCGGAGGTCATGGGGGTAAACGATCGGGTGCAGCTGGCCGAGGCGGATCGGATCGTGAGGGAGCGGATCTGCCGCACCCTGATGCTGCAGGGGGTAACGATAGTCGATCCCCTTTCCACCTACGTCGGCAAGGAAGTCTCCATAGGGGTCGACACGGTGATCCAGCCGGGCACCCACCTGAGGGGACGAACGATCATCGGCCAGAGGTGCGAGATAGGACCCAACTCGGTGGTGGTGGACTCCACGATCGGCGACGATTGCACCCTGTTTGCGTCGGTGGTCGAAGGGTCCGAGGTGGCGGACCGGGTGAGAATCGGACCCTTTTCGCACCTGAGACCCGGGGCCCGCATCGCCTCGGACGTGCGACTCGGCAACTACGCCGAGGTGAAGAACAGCACCATCGGTGAGGCCGTCCAGATGCACCACTTCAGCTATCTTGGAGATGCCGAGGTCGGTGCCGGCACCAACGTCGGAGCCGGCACGATCACCTGCAACTTCGACGGGAAGAGGAAGCACCGAACGAAGGTCGGCAGGGGAGTGTTCCTGGGCAGCGATACCATGCTGCGTGCGCCCGTGGAGGTGGGAGACGGCGCCGTGACGGGGGCCGGGTCGGTGGTGACTCGGGACGTGCCGCCGGGCGAAGTGGTGTTTGGCGTCCCTGCACGACCGCGCGAGAGCGGGAAGCCTCGAGGGGAGTCAGGGCGCAGAGACGAAGGGGCGGGGGAAGAGGAAAGTGGAGGCTAGGCTGCAGATCTTTTCCGGCAGTTCGAACCCTCGATTGGCTGCTGAGATAGTGGGATGCCTGGGCGTGCCCGGCGGGCGGGCGACCGTGGGCACCTTCGAGGACGGGGAGACCCGCATCCGGTTGGAGGAGAACGTTCGGGGGTCCGACGTCTTCGTAATCCAGAGCCTGTGCTCGCCCTGCGATCACCACATCGTCGAGCTGCTGCTGATGATAGACGCCGTGCGTCGATCCTCGGCTTCGAGGGTCACGGCGGTCATTCCGTACCTGGCCTACGCCAAGCAGGAGAAGAAGACCCAGAGCCGCGAGCCGATCTCGGCGAAGGTGCTGGCCAACGTCATCACCCGAGGGGGAGCGGACCGCATCCTGGCGGTGGACCTGCACTCGCCCGCCATCGAAGGCTTTTTCGATATTCCCGTGGATCACTTGCGGGCGGGTGGTCTCCTGGCCAGCTACTTCGAGAGGCTGGACCTCTCGGACGTGGTGGTGGTCTCTCCGGATACAGGGGGCGTGGCGAGAGCCAACGACTTCAGGGAGAGGCTGGGCGCGTCTCTTGCCATCATCTATCGCCAGCGCCGCGACCAGGAGAACAGCCATAAGCTGGAGATGGTCGGGGAGGTCAAGGGGAAGACTGCCATCATCGTGGACGACATGATCGCGACGGGCAGCACGCTGCTGCTGGCGACGGAGGCGCTTCTGGAGCGGGGCGCCACCGAGGTCTACGCCTGCGCCACCCACGGCATCTTCGCCGACGACGCCTTAGAGGCTATCGAGCAATCTCCCATCAAGCAGGTGGTGGTATCCAACACTATCCCCCTGGAACGGGAAACGGGCTCCAGGAAGCTGGAGGTCCTGAGCGTTGGTCCGTTGATCGCAAGAGACGCGCC
>JAMCTB010000031.1 GCA_023380955.1 Chloroflexota bacterium
TGGTGTACCTGGCGCTGCCCGGGATATCGGACTACATAAGCTACCGCGCCCTCGGGCTGGATCCCGCCAGCCACCTCGGCTCGGCCGTGGACTTCTTCCTCCTGGACGTGCCCAAGATATTCGTACTGCTCGGAGGCATCGTCTTCCTGGTGGGCATCCTACGATCCTACTTCAGCCCCGAGCGCACCCGCGCGCTGCTGGGGGGCAAGCGTGAGGGCATTGGCAACGTGCTTGCCGCTTCCCTAGGCATCGTCACCCCCTTCTGCTCCTGCTCGGCGGTGCCCATGTTCCTGGGCTTCGTGGAGTCGGGCATCCCGCTGGGGGTCACCTTCTCCTTCCTGATTTCGTCCCCCATGGTTAACGAGGTCGCGCTGGTGATGCTGCTGGGCATGTTCGGCTGGGAGATCGCCGGCCTCTACATAGGGACGGGCCTGGTGGTCGCTATGGTCGCGGGCGCGGTGATCGGCCGGCTCGGCATGGACGGCTATCTCCAGGATTGGGTCTACCAGGTGCGGATGGGGGATGCCGGCCTGGAGGAGCAGAAGCTCGACTTCCATGGCAGGGTGGACTACGCCCTGGGGCAGGTGCGGGACATCGTGGGCAGGGTGTGGCTCTACGTCCTGATCGGTATCGGGCTGGGGGCGGCGATCCACGGATACGTGCCCGAGAGCCTGCTGGCCGGCTACATGGGCAAGGAGTCCTGGTGGAACGTGCCGGTGGCCGTGATCATCGGCATCCCCCTCTACTCCAACGCGGCGGGGATCATGCCGGTTGTCCAGGCCCTGATGGAGAAGGGGGCAGCACTGGGCACCGTACTGGCCTTCATGATGAGCGTGGTGGCGATCAGCCTGCCAGAGATGCTGATCCTGCGGAAGGTGATGAAGATCCAGTTGATCGCGGTATTCGCTGGAGTCGTGGCGGTGGGCATCATCATCGTCGGCTACATCTTCAATATGGTGATCTGAGTCATTCTGAGTTCTGGGTTCTGGGTTCTGAAAAGACCTACTCAGAACCCAGAACCCAGAACTCAGAACACCCAAGAAAAGGAGAAAGAGATGGAGATCAAGATTCTCGGTTCGGGTTGCTCCAACTGCCTGAAATTGGAGGCAATGGTCAAGCAGGTAGCGGTGGAGAAGGACATGGAGGCCACCTTCCTGAAGGTGACCGACTACAAGGACATCATGTCCTACGGCATCATGCACACCCCCGGTCTGGTGATTAACGGCAAGGTGCTCTCGGCTGGGCGCATCCCCTCCAGGCAGGAGATCGCCACCTGGCTCGAGGCGGCCCAGGGCTAGGAGTAGAGGCGTAGTCATGGCGACTCTGAGCGTCTACCTGATCGGTGTACCGGTGGTTCTCATCTTCTCGGCCATCCTCTCCATGGCGGGGCTGGGCGCGGCCTTCCTGTTCGTGCCCTTCTTCTACTGGCTGGGGGTGCCGCTGGAGGTGGCGATGCCGACGGCGCTGCTGCTGAACTTCGTTAGCCTGGCCTTCGCCGCCGTCGTGTACGTGAGAAGCCACGTCGTGGACTTCCGGGCGGGCCTGCCCATCGCCATAGCGGCGGTGCTGCTCTCCCCTCTGGGCGCTCAGACCACCCGACTGGTGGACCAGAAGGTTCTGCTGTGGATGTTCGCCGCCTTCCTGGTCTTCGCGGGCTCCATGATGCTGTTCTACAAGACGAAAACTCGCCCGGCCCGACGGGGTGCCGGGGTTGCCGCCCTGGGAGCTGGCGTCGGCGCCGTCGCCGGCTTCCTGGGCGGACTTCTCGGGATCGGCGGGGGCAACTTCGTCGTGCCCGTGCTCAATGGACTGGGCTACGACGCCAAGGTAGCGGCGGGCACCACGGCCTTCGTGGTGGTCTTCTCCTCCCTGGCGGGGTTCCTGGGTCACGTTTCTCTCGGTGGGATGGACTACACCTTCCTGGTGGTGATGGCCGTGGCCGCCATCGTGGGGGCACTTCTCGGCTCATATCTCATGCGCTACAAGCTGAGCAGCCCCCAGCTGAAACAGATCATCGGGCTGGTGCTGTACTTTGTGGCGGCCAAGATCGTCTGGGGCCTCGTGATGGGGTGACTCGGGCAGATCGAGCAGTCCTGGAATCGACGCTACAGAAAACCAATCAACATATTTCTCGAAAGGATCGATGCAGATCATGGATCAGAACGACGAGCTGTTCAAGGTGGGCCTGGCGCTACACGGCCACAAGTGCCCGGCGATGCCGCTGGGCCTGCGGGCAGGGCTGGCGGCCATGGAGGCGCTGGGAGTCCAGCACGCCCCCGACGGCCAGTTGACCGCCCTCGTGGAGATCGACCAGAACCACTGCTCCACCTGCTTCGCGGACGGCGTCCAGGTGGCCACCGGATGCACCTTCGGCAAGGGGAACATCAAGAGCCTGGGCTACGGCAAGTTCGGGGTCACCCTGATCGATAACAGGACTGGGCGCAGCGTGCGTGCGGTGGCAACGCCCGAGGCGATGCGGAGGAGCCAGCAGTCGGAGTTCATCCAGTACCGACGGAAGGGTATGCCGGCCTCCCAGGTCGATCCCAAGCTGGTGGATCCCCTGGTCGAGAGCGTGCTGGCCGATCCCATCGAGAAGCTGGTGACGGTCGGCCCGATCACGGAGCGGAAGCCGGCGCCGATGCTTCCCCACGCCTTCGACACGGTGACCTGCGCTGAGTGTGGCGAGGTCACGGTGGAGCGGTACGCCCGCATCAAGGGCGGCAAGATCGTCTGCATCCCCTGCGCGGAGAAGATCTGAAAGGTTGACCCGGCGAGGCCCTATGAAGGGCCTCGCCAAATCCCCACAGTGAGGTGGGAGAGGGAGAGCAACGGTCGATGAGTGACTACGCGAGAGCCGAGAGTTTGATCAGAAGCATCGTGGGAATAGAGAGGTCGCCCGTGGCGGTGCACTTCGTACCGGCTGCGGAGGACCTGCCCAAAGGCTTCGAAGCGCCGCCCAAGAGGCGTTACTGTCAGGTCCTCATGGAGGCTAGCGAGGGGAAGAAGGTTCTCCTCACGCCCGACACCGCAGCGTGCCCGGCTTCGGCGGCAGCGCTGGGATTCAAACCCCTGCCGGAGACCCTCCGGACCGGCGAGATGCTGGAAGCTTACGGCATCTTCGCGAGCCGCAAAGCGGGGAAGAACACTATCGACTCCATGCCCAACTTCCCCATGGGCAAGTATCGAGCTGTAGCTGCCTGTCCCCTGGGGCAGGCACCCTATGAGCCGGACGTCGTGGTTGTGGAGTCCGAACCTGAGCACCTGATGTGGATCGCGCTGGCCTCGATAAGGGAGACGGGCGGCAGAATGGCTTTCAGCACGGCCATTCTGCAGGCCACCTGCGTGGATGGCACGATGCTGCCCTTCATCAATCAGAAGCTCAACGCATCGATGGGATGCTATGGCTGCCGGGAGGCCACGGACATGGCCGAGATGGAGGCGATCCTGGGACTGCCAGGAAAGGACTTGGATATGGTCGTCGCCCAGCTTCAACAGTTATCCACCAAGGCGATGGGCAGGGTGCGGGGCAAGGCAGTCTACCATGGACTTGTGGGGCGGGCCTCGTAGGCCCACATCGTGGACGACATCGTCCACGTCTCGGGAGGTGTCTGGGTGCTCCTGACAGGCTATTCGCTGAAGATCATATCGCCCGAGTGTGACCGCGAGGCCATCACGGTGAACGCGGTGGCAGGACTCTTGGAGGATGTCGGTGCCGTTTTCCCCTACTTGAACAGGGTGCTTAAAGGCGCTCGCTACGACCCAAGGGGACAGTCCCTGGTCTTTCAGCACGACGGTCACCGCGTCGTGCTCCGGCCTCGCCAGGCCGCGGCGACAAAACTGGAGGACGAGGCGCAGGCCAAAGCCGTCATGGACTGGCTGGTGGACACGGTAAACCAGACCTGGGAGAACCGGGCCAAGATCGAGCCGGACCACAGAGCCTCTCGCTTGCCAGGTCCGCTGGAGGTGTACCGGTTGCTGCCAGGAGGCAACTGCCGAGCGTGCGGAGAGCTCACATGTCTGGCTTTTGCCGCGAAGCTGCTCCGCGAAGAGGTGGATCTCACCGCCTGCTCGCCATTGTTCACGGAGCAGCACTTCGGGCGCCGAGAGAAGCTGCTGGAGTTGCTGGGACAATAGGGTAGAGCTGAGGCGACGCGCCGAAATCCCGCACCGCGAGGAAGACTCGGGCGAGATCGATATTGCAGAACCAAAGAAGAAAGGGAAGAGGTAAGGAAGTGGAGAACAATCAACAGCCAACCGCAGAGCAGGTCTTGAAGATGATGGCCGAGAAGCACGGGCAGGCGCCCCGGCCTATGGTGCTGATGTCGCGGGTGATCCCGGAGTGGGTGCCACGACAGGCGGCCGAGCAGAAGTTCGTGATGGACCTGCCCCACGTCCCCGCCAAGTACAAGCAGCTCATTATGATCGCCGCGACGGTCGCCGTGGGCCACGGCGAGTGCACGAAGACCCAGATCATGCTGGCCCAGAAGGCGGGACTGACCAAGGAAGAGATCGGTGAGGCGATCCTGACGGCCCGCTACGCCCTGGCATCCACGGTGTTCAACACGAGCCTCGATGGACTGGAGTTGCTGGTTGGCGAGGAGGGCGCGGCCGCCAAGGCCTAAACCAAAGCCGAGGTGAAACCCGCGGGGTCTCGGGGGATCAAGCCGAGACCTCGGAGGTCTCGTCCCGCGGATTGATTGTCGCTTCACTTTAGTAGGCGAAGCATGAGGACATTGTCCGGAACAGCGAGGGAAAGATGCGCAACATTTTGGTGGCGGTAGATGGATCTTCGTACTCCACTGTGGCGGCCAGCGTGGCGGCCGAGTTGGTGCGAGAGCATGGCGTGACCAGCGTGACGTTGCTCAACGTTATCGAGCTCGCCACCTCGGATACAGGGTTCGTGGAGATCCCGGGGTCTCCTCGCGACCCTGAGTCCTGGGCAGTGTTCACGAAGCCGCGCGACATCCTGCGGGCGGCCGGGATCGAGCCGAAGTTGCTCCTGCGGGAAGGCGATCCAGCGAATGAAATCGTCGAGGCCGCAAAGGACCAAGGCTACGACCTCATCGTGGTGGGACAC